>CAUZRD010000109.1:0-7215 GCA_963582255.1 Alphaproteobacteria bacterium
TACTATTCGCGCTAACCGTTTTATCCGACGTCCTCGAGGATTTAATCTCAGTCTGTCAACAACTGGTCGATATTGTTGGTGATGGCCGGGTGGCGTTGATTAATTTTGACACGGCATCCAAGCGATGACACTCGCTTAGCATCTGATGCAACACTTTAATCCGAATGGTATGAGTTGCGAACCAAGGATTTGCATCACCATAGCGGATTAACTTCAGTAGTCTTCAGCAATTGTTATTGAGTTGCAGGCACCTCGGTTTTTATCCCGTTGTCGGCGAACAACGATTGCAGCTCTTCGGCCTGAAACATTTCGCGAATAATATCCGCACCGCCAACAAACTCGCCCTTTACATAAAGCTGCGGGATGGTTGGCCAGCCAGTAAACGCCTTGATGCCTTCACGCAGAACATCATCAGCCAGCACGTTTACGCCCGAATATTGAACGCCAAGATGATCTAGAATTTGGACGATTTGACCGGAAAAACCGCATTGCGGAAATTGTGGTGTTCCTTTCATAAACAAGATCACATCATTGGCTGCGATCTTTGAGCGGATTTCATCTTGAATGGTGCTTGTTTCGCTCATTTATAAGTTCCTTTAATTGGCCATATCGTCAGGAACGGATGTTTGCAAGGCAAGAGCATGCAATTTTCCGTCCATCGAACCACGCAAAGCCTCATAGACTATCTGATGCTGCTGTACACGGGTTTTCCCTACAAAAGCGGCAGAGACTATTGCCGCGGAATAGTGCTCACCGTCTCCGGCAAGATCGGTAATCGTGATCTCGGCATCTGGTAAATGAGTCTTGAGTAGTGTTTCAATCTCATGTGCGTGCATCGACATTGCAAGAATGGTCCTTGGCCTTAGGATTTCATCAGCTCAGGAAACCATGACTCATGGGCTATTTGCAAGCTCATCAAAGATATGGGGTGGCAGCCTTCAAGTTTCAAACTATCACCGCCTGTTTCCCCAAGAAGATGCACCTCAATATCATTGGTTCGTGCGCGCGACAAAAGCTCCGAAACTTCACCATCTCTAGCCGACACCACATAGCGCGCCTGGTCTTCACCAAATAGCTTGCGTACGAAATCATTCTCACTAACGCGGAGCTGAGCACCAATACCGCCCGCGAGAGCCATTTCGGTGATTGCAACCAGCAGCCCGCCATCTGAGATATCATGGACGGCATTTACAATTTTAGCACGAATAATCTCACGCACGAATTGTCCCGTTCGGAGCTCGCATGCCAAATCGATTGGAGGACACGCCCCCTCGGCTCTTCCATGAATGATCTGCAGATAAATAGATTGGTCAAGGTGGTGGCCATGTGGGCCAATTAATACCAATTTATCGCCTGTGTTTTTGAATGAGATTGTTGCTGCCGCGTTAACGTCATCAACCAAGCCGACACCACCAATGGTTGGTGTCGGCTGGATCGCTTGGCCTGCGGTTTCATTATAAAGCGATACATTTCCCGATACGACAGGGAAATTAAGCACAGTGCAGGCTTCCGCCATACCTTCAATCGTGGCTGCAAATTGGCCCATTATCTCTGCCCTTTCCGGATTGCCGAAATTGAGACAGTCGGTGATGGCAAGTGGCTCAGCGCCGACAGCACACAGATTGCGCCAGCATTCAGCTACCGCTTGTGCACCACCTTGATAAGGATCTGCAGCACAATAGCGCGGCGTAACATCGCAGGTCAGAGCAAGAGCTCGATCTGTTTGGTGAATTCTGACAAGCGCAGCGTCGCCGCCTGGTCGCGCAATCGTATCACCCATGATGGTATGGTCATATTGTTCCCAAATCCATCGACGCGATGAAAGAGCCGATGAACCGATCATTTGGATAAGGGTTTCTGCAATATCGCTACTTTCAAATGCTTCGGTTCCACTAATTTTGCATGCGGGCTCAGGCATTATAAGCGTACGTTCATATGAGGGCGCATTGTCGCCAAGTGGGCTAAGTGGGATATTAGCTTCAACGTCGCCCTTGTGGCGCACGGTAATACAGCCGGTATTGGTGATTTTGCCAACGACTTCGAAATCAATGCCCCATTTGTCAAAAATGGCTCGAGCAAATGCTTCCCGCTCTGGTTTAATCACCATGAGCATACGCTCTTGGCTTTCCGAAAGCATTATTTCATATGCATTCATACCAGTTTCACGCTGAGGTATTTGATCTAGATCAAGCTCGATGCCGACCCCACCTTTTGATGCCATTTCAACTGCAGATGAGGTAAGCCCAGCCGCACCCATATCCTGGATTGCGACGATCGCATCCTCTGACATCAATTCGAGACAAGCTTCTAAGAGGAGCTTTTCGGTAAATGGATCACCGACTTGAACAGTCGGCCTTTTTTCTTCTGACTTAGAGTCGAATTCTGCCGATGCCATGGTTGCGCCATGAATACCGTCACGGCCAGTTTTAGAACCAACATAGACAACCGGATTTCCAATTCCAGAGGCTGCAGAAAAAAAGAGACTATCAATATCTGCAATACCGACACACATTGCGTTGACTAGAATGTTGCCGTTATAGGAGGCATCAAACCCGACCTCGCCGCCGACTGTTGGAACGCCGATACAGTTGCCGTAGCCGCCAATGCCAGCGACAACACCACCGACTAGATGACGAGTTTTTTTATGAGTAGCTTCACCAAAACGCAGGGAATTTAACAGCGCAACTGGGCGTGCGCCCATGGTAAAAACATCGCGCAAAATGCCCCCAACCCCGGTTGCCGCCCCCTGATAAGGCTCGATGAAAGAAGGGTGATTGTGACTCTCCATCTTGAAGACCGCACACATGCCGTCGCCAATATCGACCGCGCCAGCATTCTCGCCTGGCCCTTGAACCACCGCCATGCCAGTTGTCGGTAGTTTTTTTAACCACACGCGCGATGATTTGTAGGAGCAATGCTCTGACCACATCACCGAAAAAATACCAAGTTCGGTTAGTGTTGGCTCACGGCCAAGCGAGGAGAGCAAGGCCAAATATTCTTCCTTATTAAGTCCGTGAGAGGTAATGCTGTCTGGTGTAAGATGGCGCTGATCGGAGCTAATGTCCTCTGCCTTCATGATAGGTGCTCGATGAGCGATGTGAAAAGATGTGCGCCATCGGTGCTGCCAGTAATGCGCTCGCAAGCCCGTTCAGGATGTGGCATCAGGCCAAGCACGTTCATTTGCTCATTATAAATGCCGGCAATGTCATCAATTGACCCATTTGGATTTGCCAGAATAGCCGAGGTGACCCAATCAGCAGCGTGAGGGTCAGAAGTGTAGCGAAATGCGATGCGCCCGTCGTCATTCAGTTTGGATAGTGTCCTGTTATCAGCAAAGTAGTTGCCGTCCATATGGGCGACCGGCATACGAATGATTGCACTTTCTCGATAAGCGCGGGTGAACATGGTATCTGTACGCTCAACTTTGAGGTGAACATCACGAGCAACAAATTTTATCCCAGTATTTCTTATCAATGCGCCTGGCAGGAGACCGCATTCTGTGAGTATTTGAAAACCATTGCAGATACCGAGAATAGCGGTGCCGCGCGCGGCATGTGCAACCAGCGCCCGAGTCACCGGGGCTCGTGCGGCCATTGCGCCGGGACGCAAATAATCGCCGTGGGTAAAGCCACCCGGTACTAGAATAAAATCAATATCGTTTGGGATACTACATTCGGTATGCCATATGTCACGTGGCGGATGCCCACATGCTCGGGTGAGGGCAACACGTGCATCACGGTCGCAATTAGATCCGGGAAAGACAAGAAGAGCTGCGTTCATTCCTCGCAGATCTCGATGTTATATGTCTCGATAACTGGATTTGCGAGCAGAGATTTGGCCATTGCCTCGGCGGTCTGGCGCACGTCTTTGGGGTCGACCTGATCGATATCAACCTCGATCATTTTTCCCTGCCGCACGTTTTCTAACCCGCTGAACCCAAGATTTTCGAGTGCCGATTCGATCGCTTTTCCCTGAGGGTCTAGGACGCCATTTTTAAGGCGCACTTGGATAACAGCCTTCATCTGAATCTCATAATCTCAATTGCAATTCTGCTAGTCGTGTCTGGGGTTATTTCTTAACCAGTACAGGTCCGGTGGCATCAGTGGGGCTGGGTTCGAAAATTATTCCAAGACGACGCGCTACTTCCCGATACGCGTCAACTAACCCACCGAGGTCACGTCTAAACCTGTCTTTGTCAAGTTTATCGTCGGTTTCAATGTCCCATAGGCGGCATGAGTCGGGACTAATCTCATCGGCAAGAATGGTGCGTACCATGTCATTTTCGTAAAGACGGCCAAATTCAAGTTTGAAATCAACTAGGCGAATGCCGATGCCGGTAAACAAACCGGACATAAAATCATTGATTCTTAGTGCGAGCGCCATGATGTCATCGATTTCTTGTGGGGTGGCCCAGCCAAAAGCTGTGATGTGTTCTTCTGAAACCATCGGATCACCTAGTTCGTCACTCTTTTGATAGAACTCAACGATTGAGCGCGGTAGCGCGGTTCCCTCTTCTATACCGAGACGGCTGGAGATGGATCCGGCGGCTATATTGCGTACAACTACCTCGAGCGGAATAATTTCGACCTCGCGAATTAACTGTTCGCGCATATTTAGGCGGCGCACGAAGTGGGTTGGAATACCCACTTCACCAAGGCGCAAAAATAGATATTCCGATATCCGATTGTTAAGAACGCCCTTGCCCTCGAAACGTTCCTGTTTGGCGTTGTTACCTGCGGTGGCATCATCCTTGAAATGTTGAATCAGAGTCCCTGGCTCTGGTCCCTCATAGAGGACCTTAGCCTTGCCTTCGTAAATGCGGCGGCGACGATTCATTCTTCTGTATCCTTGAGATTATTGTGGTGCGCCTGGATCGGCGGCCCTCAATGTATAAAGCCTATCCGAAACCTTTTTATTTAACAACACCGGGTAGCCCTCTGGCTTAAGGCGTGATGAAAGGATGGCGATTGTGTATTGTGTGCTGGCAATATGATATTTGTTCATTAGAAGGTGATTGCTTTGCATATTATCAGACAGTATGGCTTGGAGTGGAATTTTTGACCTGCACAGATGCAGAGTTGTTGAGTTGCGAGGGGAAGTTGACATGAACACATTTAATAAACGCCAGGAAGGTTATGAGAGTAAATTCGCCCTTGATGCGGAATTGCGTTTTAAAGCCGAAGCGCGGCGAAATAAGCTGCTTGGTCTTTGGGCTGCCGAGCTTATGGGTTTTTCTGGTGAAGAGGCTGATGTGTATGCGAAAACAGTGATATTAGCGGATCTAGAAGAACCGGGTGAAGAGGATGTGTTCCGCAAGGTTCGCCGTGATTTTGATGAAAAACGAGTTGATCAGTCCGACCATCAGATTCGCCGTACGATGGCAGAATTGATGCAAACCTCGATTCAGCAAATCGAATCTGAATAGTGCGTAAATCTCTTGCAAAAATTTAGCCAAGGAGCATGCAGAAGACGGAGCCTGCACGCTTCTTGGGTGGTGACCATACCGTTAAGTTTTAGTGCAGAAGCGATGACTGCCTCTGGGTGGTACATGGTGCTGGTGGATATGTATCCCAAGGATATTCATTGATCGCGGCTGGAACGGATGTTGGATATATGCAAACCGCCGCGCGCGTAGCAGTTGAAGACATTAAAACGGGCGTAGCTTGGCGGGATTGAGTGCGGTTTTAGCGCGCAGGCGTTCGTTGCTCCGGAATAATATCTAATTTAAACCAATTTCATGTCTCGCTAGTGAATACTCGCTCGAAGATAGTTGAGGTATGACGAGTGTGATAATCTAGGTCGAATAGCCCGTCGATTTCCGTGGCCGATAGTTTGCAGAAAACTTCCGGATCGTGTTTTAGAAGGTCGAGAAACGTCCCTTCGCCATTCCAGGATGCCATAGCATTGGTTTGTACTAGGCGGTAGGCGTCTTCCCGGCTGACGCCGTTTTGAGTCAACGCGAGAAGCACTCTTTGGGAATGAATTAGACCTCCAAGCTGATCCAGATTAGCCCGCATCCTATCTGGATAGACCAACAGATTCTCCATTACGCGGGTCATCCGGGAGAGGGTAAAATCAAGCGCGATGGTTGTATCCGGTGCGATAATACGCTCGACGGAAGAATGGGAAATGTCGCGCTCGTGCCAAAGGGCAACATTTTCCATTGCGGGGATAACGGCTGCTCTAATGAGCCGCGAAAGTCCTGTTGCATTCTCAGTCAAAACCGGATTGCGTTTGTGGGGCATGGCAGATGAGCCCTTTTGCCCTTTGGCGAAAAACTCCTCAACCTCCCGAACTTCGCTTCTTTGCAGATGACGAATTTCAATCGCCAGACGCTCAACTGAACTTGCTATCACGCCGAGAGTTGCAAAAAACATTGCATGGCGATCGCGAGGGATGATCTGGGTTGAGATGGTTTCGGGCTCAAGGCCAAGTTGTTCTGCAACATAGGCCTCAACGCGCGGGTCAACATTTGCAAATGTGCCGACGGCGCCAGAGATCATGACTGTGGCAATTTCACGGCGAGCTGCTTTTAACCGCTCTCGGGCTCTAGAAAATTCGGCGTAGAAGGTCGCAAGTTTTAAACCGAAGGTAGTTGGTTCTGCGTGTATTCCATGACTGCGTCCGATACAGGGGGTGAATTTGTGCTCATGGGCCCGGGATGATAATGCCGCCAATAAGCCATCAAGGTCAGAAATTAAGAGGTCAGCTGCCTTAGTCAGCTGCACATTGAAACAAGTGTCAATGACATCAGAAGAGGTCATTCCCTGGTGAACAAAACGTGCTTCAGGACCAATAATTTCAGCTAGATGAGTAAGGAAAGCAATGACATCATGATGTGTGGTACGTTCAATTTCATCGATCCTGTCGCTATCAAATACGGCGTTCCTACCTTTTTCCCAAACCCTTCGCGCGGCGCTCTGCGGGATGACACCAAGTTCGGCCATGGCAGTCGCGGCATGGGCTTCAATTTCGAACCAGATTCGAAAGCGGGTGTCGGGTGCCCATATCCGTTCCATATCTGGGCGCGAATATCTTGGAATCATGATGACCTCGCTGTTGATTAACGCGTGTTAGCAAATCGTTGGCAATGGGACAATGAATATTATCCCTGCTTTGATCTTAGTGTGGAGGTGCGCGCACGAGCCGAATAATTGGTCATGGCACCCGGTCGCTTTTCAACTATTCTAACGGTGGTTGGGTTGCTTGCTAATC
>CAUZRD010000110.1:0-7152 GCA_963582255.1 Alphaproteobacteria bacterium
TAGGCAATGCTGCACGAGCCGGGCTAGTTGATGCTGAACTCGATTACGCCATGATGGCGTTGCGCGGAGCTGGGGTTAAACAGGATAAATCTGTCGCTGCGCTCTGGTTTATGAGCGCAGCCAATAAGGGCAATCCTGTTGCTCAGAACAGACTTGCGCGTCTCTATGCATTTGGCGTTGGTGTTGAGCCGGATGATGCTCAAGCTGCGATCTGGCACCAGTTGGCCAAGAAAGGCGGGATATTTGATGTTACCCTAGATATAGTCTTGGCACATCTATCGGAGGATGATACCGCCAAGGTTGAGGAAGCTGTTTCTATATTTGAGTCCAAAAAGGTAGGTCTTCGCTCAATTCGCAAACCCGCGGTGGCGGTCTCTAAGCATTTTCCTTGATTGGCGGACTATCGTCTGACACTTAAAGGCGTAGTTAAAAGTATTTCTGCTATTTTGCTGCTAAACTACGGTCTTGTCCTTGAATAGACTTGGTCAGTCTCTTGCTTCGAACGGATTAGGTAATGAAAATCAACGGTAATCAGATTCGTCCCGGCAATGTGATCGAGCATAAGGGTGGGCTTTGGATCGCGGTAAAAACCCAGGCCGTCAAACCAGGGAAGGGCGGTGCGTTTAATCAGGTTGAGTTGAAAAATGTGATTGGCGGGACCAAGCTTAATGAGCGTTTTCGTGCCGATGAGACCATTGAACGCGCTCGCATCGAAATCAAAGATTTTCAGTATCTGTACGCCGATGGCGATATGCTGGTGTTCATGGACACAGTAAATTATGAGCAGATCGAGCTTGCACGCGATTTTATCGGTGAACGCGCAGCGTTCTTGCAGGACGGGATGGAAGTTTCGGTTCAGACCCATGATGACAAGCCAATCGGCATCGAGCTGCCCGAACATGTAACGTTGGAAATCACCGAAACCGAACCCACTATCAAGGGCCAATCTGCATCATCTTCCTACAAACCAGCCATGATGAATAACGGCATGCGGGTGATGGTGCCGCCCTTTGTAACCGTTGGTGAGCGGATCGTGGTTGATACAAACGAAGTGATCTATGTTCGACGCGCGGAAACTTAATTGATGCGTCGCTCGGCATTATTGAATGTGATGGTACAGTCTGCGCGCAAAGCCGCACGTGGACTTATTCGTGATTTTGGAGAAGTTGAGCAGCTTCAGGTATCGCGACGGGGGCCAGCTGAATTTGCCCGTGCTGCAAATCAGCGTGCTGCCGAAGTTCTCCATAAAGAGCTGTTAAGAGTACGGCCAGGCTTTGGGATCGTCATAGACGATACCGGTGATCAGCCGGGCACAGATCCTTCCCATCGTTGGATTGTTGACCCACTCAATGGACGGGACAATTTTCAGCATGGTGTGCCGCAGTTTGCTATTTCGATAGCACTAGAGCACGTAGGTGTTCTGATAGCCGGGTTAATTCTCGATCCGGTGTCGGACGATCTTTTCCTCGCCGAGCGCGGGGTCGGGGCAATGCTAAACGACCGTAGATTGAGAGTATCATCGCGCACGTTAATGAGCGATTCCCTAATTGGCTGTGCACTTTCAGCAGCAGATCACAGTGATGGGGTGGAGCCGTTGGCCGAACTAAAGAGGATCCAAGGTCAGGTCAGTGGAGTTCGTGTTCTTGGCTCTCCAGCCCTCGATCTTGCCTATATCGCCTCCGGTCGGCTTGAAGGCTATTGGCAGCATGATTTGCCAATGTGGGGTATTGCCGCGGGGGTAATGATAGTGCGTGAATCTGCTGGAATGGTGACGGATCTTTCGGGCAAAGACGATTGGTCGGCAAACGGTTCTATCCTTGCATCGAATCAATTGCTGCACCAACAATTACTGGACCGGATTTCCAACAAATGTCAGTGATTTAATTAAGTGGCATTATTTTGCCATGTTTGGCGAGAAATTAGGAATATTTGAATACATTATAAGCGCTTGCCGACGCTCTTGCTAAACTGATGCAGCTTTGAAGAATCGAGTTATTTTGTGATAGTGATCGACCCGGCACGTCCCAAGATTACCAGTCCCCAGGTTTATTTGCTTGGAATGGCATTGTTTCTGTCGCTAGCTTTCCTGGTCGCAATCATTTTGGGTGCGAGTCTTGTTCCGGCATTTTTGGCCAATCAAATCTTGAATGGTGTGATTCTATTTGTACTGCTCATTGGCGTAATCCTCTCGTTTATTCAGGTGCTACGCCTTTATCCGGAAGTACGCTGGGTTAACGGTTTTGAGATTGGGGACCGCGCGGCCGATATTGGTCGCCCACCGCTTTTGTTGGCGCCGATGGCTACCATGATGTCGGATCAGACCGCGCGGATGTCACTGTCGACAACATCTATGCGCTCGCTGCTGGATTCGATCGGCTCGCGCCTTGATGAAGCGCGTGATTATTCACGTTACATCATTGGGCTGTTAATCTTTCTCGGACTGCTCGGAACGTTCTGGGGATTGTTGCAAACCATTACGTCTGTCGGCGATACCATCCGCTCGCTCAATGTCGGCACCGGTGAAGCTGGTGTGATGTTCGAGGAATTAAAATCCGGTCTTGAAGGACCGCTTGCTGGTATGGGTACGGCGTTTTCTTCCTCTCTATTTGGCCTCGCCGGATCTTTGATCCTTGGGTTTCTCGACCTTGTTGCCGGTCAAGCACAAAATCGATTTTACAATGACCTTGAAGAATGGTTGTCGACCGTGACCGAACTCAGCTCTGGAGACGCTGGTTCTGGGCTCACGCCGGCACATCTTCGCTTTACCCTTCAGGATATGCAGGTCAGTGTTGATGCGCTCGCTACGTCTATCCACGAGGGTAAGATGTTGGGTAAAGGCAATGGCGAGGGGCTTTCTGAACTTGCTGATGGTGTTCAGCAACTGGTGCGCCAGATGCGTCAGGAGCAGAAACTTGTGCGTGAATGGGCGCAAATACAAGCCGACCAGCAGGCTGAATTAACGCCGGTGCTGCGTGATCTCATCCGACAGATGCGGGCGGGCAGGGCGGATGTTTCGGAGGACAAGTAGGCTATGGCCGGTCTTGCGAGGCGGCGCCGCTTTGATGGTGGACATGACTATTGGCCGGGTTTCGTCGATGCGATGGCGACTTTGTTGCTCGTCTTCATATTTCTACTCACAGTATTCATGTTGGCGCAATTTCTTCTCACTAACGAAATTTCTGGACGGGACATTGCGTTAACCAAGCTTCGTAGCCAGGTCGTTGAACTTAATGAATCTCTGACTTTGGAGCAGGCTGATGTGCGTAACCTTCAGGCAAGTTTGGCTGGACTTACCGACGATCTAAGTGCCGTAGAATCCGAACGGGACATTGCGTTAACCAAGCTGCGCAGCCAGATCGTTGAACTTAATGAATCTCTGGCTTTGGAGCAGGCTGATGTGCGTAGCCTTCAGGCAAGCTTGGCTGGACTTACCGACGATCTAAGTGCCGCAGAATCCGAACGGGACATTGCGTTAACCAAGCTGCGTAGCCAGATCGCTGAACTTAATGAATCTCTGGCTTTGGAGCAGGCTGATGTGCGTAGCCTGCAGGCAAGCTTAGCAGGGCTTACCGACGATCTAAGTTCTGCGAAATCCGAACGTGCTGGGCTGTCTTCACAGCTTGCTAAAGCAAAATACAGCGCGAGTGATTTCGAACAGCGTATTGTTATATTACAAGACGATATAGATAGTGAGAGCCAATCTAGACAGTTGGTGCTCGCCGAACTGGAAGAGCGCCAACGCACGATTGCTGATCTTCGCTCAAAGTCCGGTGTTGACCGTATTGCGCTGACCACCCTGACTCGCGAACGTGATAGTGCAAACTCTGCTTTGGAAGTGGAGCGGCAGGCAGGTCTGCAGCGTGAAACAATTATTGTTGATCTTCGCTCGCAGTCCGGTGTTGACAGTGTTGCACTGACCGCCCTGATTCGAGAACGTGATAGTATAAACTCTGCTTTGGAAGTGGAACGGCAAGCAGGTCTACAGCGTGAAACAATTATTGTTGATCTGCGTAGTGAGGCTGAAAAGGAACGCGCACTTGCTACGTCGAGATCAAGTGCAATCTCTGAACTGCAAACTGAGATTCAAAAACAGGAGCAGGAACTTTTTAGTCTTGAAGCGGAGGTTGCTGCTAGAGCACAAGCGTACGAAGAAGCACAGATTAGGGAGTTTACCGCACGCGAAGTATCTCGATCAGTACGCCAGCGAATAGAAGTTATTGCCGGCAAGTTAAAGCAGGGGGAGGCTGAGCATGTGGTGGCACTAGCAAAGCTGAAAGCGGCTCAAGATCAAGTGATATTTATTCAGGACGAAAGTGCTCGTGCTGTTCAATCCATGCGTAGTAAGTTGATTTTATCCAACCAGCGGGTCACTGAAGCTGAAGTTCTAATTGAAGGACAGCGTGATCAGACGCAAGTGATTATCGATCTGCGCCGTACTCGGGATAAACATGTACAGCGCATCAACAGCCTTTCAGGCACTCTGTCGGGTGCCAAAACTATTCGTGATCGCGCGTTGCGGGATATCGAGATTTTGAGCGAGCAACTATCAGCCTTGCACCGACAGATATCTGCCCTGCAGGACACGCTCGATGCATCAGAAAATCGTGACATTGAGCAGAAAGTGCAAATTGCCAATCTAGGTCGTAGACTGAATGTAGCGTTAGCCCAGAAGGTTAAGGAACTCTCAAGCTATCGTTCTGAGTTTTTTGGGAGATTACGAAAAATTCTCTCCGATCGCAGTGATGTCAGTGTTGTTGGAGATCGCTTTGTATTCCAGTCTGAGGTGTTGTTCCCCTCTGCCTCCGATATCATCAATAATGCTGGGCAAGAAGAGCTTACCAAACTCGCCGAAGCGCTCGTATCTCTGGAAGCAGAAATACCGGAAGAATTGAACTGGGTATTGCGTGTGGATGGCCACACCGACAAGCGTGCCATTAGTTCACCGGCTTTCCGCACCAACTGGGAGCTATCGTCTGCTCGTGCTATTTCAGTTGTGCAGCATCTTATTGCCAATGGCGTGCCACCAAAACGGCTCGTGGCCGCTGGATTTGGCGAGTACCAGCCGCTGGATCAAGATGAAACAGACGGTGCCTTCAGTCGTAATCGGCGCATTGAACTTAAGCTAACCGAACGTTAGCCGGCGCTCTCACTCGGCTGGTCTCTCTTGTACACTCGCATCTTGATCAAACTGAAGTTTGACAAAATTCTGATAAAGGCCATCTCGCGAGGCAAGATATTTATGGTTGCCCTCGGCCACCAGACGGCCTTTGTCGAGGACGATTATTCGATCAGCATTTTGTACAGTAGCTAACCGATGGGCAATCACCAATGTTGTTCGCTTGGCCATCAGTTTGTCCAGTGCCTGTTGAACCTGACTTTCACTTTGCGCATCAAGTGCGTTGGTTGCTTCATCAAGCAAAAGAATTCGCGCATCTGACAAGACAGCCCTAGCAATGGCAATACGTTGGCGTTGGCCTCCAGAGAGTTTAACTCCGCGTTCGCCCAGTGCTGTGTGATAACCTTCTGGTAGAGCTGTTATGAACTCATCCGCCATTGCCAATCGCGCCGCCGCCAGAACCTCATCTTTATTCGCATTTGGTTTGGCAAAGCGGATATTTTCAAATGCGCTGGCTGCGAATATCACCGTTTCCTGAGGAACGATTGCTATCCGGGATCGTGCCGCGGCTAGATCAATGTTTTGGATTGGAATCCCGCCAATCTGAACAGTTCCATTTTGCGCATCATAAAACCGCAAGAGCAAAGAGAAGATCGTGCTTTTCCCAGCGCCTGATGGCCCGACGATTGCGATCCGCTCACCGGGCTTAACTGAAAATGTTAGATCGCTGAGAGATGGGGTGTTGCTTCGTGTTGGATAAGCAAACGTCACATGGTCAAATGCAATCTCGCACAGTGGCTCGTCTGGAAGTTTAACTGGATTAGCGGGAGTCTTTATATCCGGCTTGATATTCAAAAGTTCAGATAGCCGCTCTGCTGCCCCGGTAGCCAGTTGGATCTCGCCCCAAACCTGGCTGAGTTCGCCCAGTGCTCCGGCAGAGAATACGGCATAAAGAATAAACTGGCTAAGCTCTCCTCTGGTTAGTTCGCCGGTAAGAACATCTTTTGCGCCCCACCACAAAATTAATACCACGCTTGAAAATACCAAAAAGATAATCAATGAGGTGAGAAAGGCCCGAGCCCGCATGCGTTTTCGGGCGGCGAGAAACGAGTCTTCGACATGACTGCTAAAGACAGCCTGAGCATGTACCTCATGGGTAAATGCCTGAACTGTTTGAATGCCGGATAGATGCTCACTAGCATAAGCACTTGATTCGGCGAGTGTATCCTGCGCAGTCCGTGATAGACGTCGTACCCAACGCCCGATGAGGATCAAAGGAACAATAATGATCGGCAAGGCGAGTAATACAAGGCTGGTTAACTCGGTGCTGGTAATCACCATCATGAGCGTTGCACCAACAAACAGCACAATATTTCGTAGTGCTAGTGAGGCTCCAGAACCAAAAGCCGCTTTAATCTGGGTGGTATCGGCAGTGAGTCGCGAGACCACCTCACCGGTACGCATTTCGTCGTAAAATGTGGGTGATAAATTAAGTAAGTGCTTGAAAACGGCGCTACGTAAATCGGATACTATTCTCTCTCCAAGCCATGTTACAAAATAAAACCGAGCTGAGCTGGCTATAGCCAGAACGCCGACGACCATAATCATAGTCAGGAAGTAGTTGTCGATCAGCTGAGCATCACCTTCGTTGAACCCGTGATCTATTACTCGGCGTACGGCTAGTGGTACCGCTAGAGTTGCTGTCGCTGCAGCGAGAAGGGCAACACCTGCTAAAATCATCGTTTGTCGATAATGGGCGGCAAACGGCCACAAAGTTGCTAGAGGACGCAAACTGGTGCCGGAGGGCCTTGAGAGGTCAGCACCGGTACGGGAGAAACTTTTTGACATTATACGGTACTATGACTTTCGGACAAAACATCGCGGCAATCTCCAGCCGGACCTGATTGATCAACGAGTGGGCAGCAGATGTTATCGCTGCTGCACCGCAGTAACTACGAGCGTTATCACATTTATGGGCGTCAGCCGAAAGTCGAACGATACGAATAATCGAATAAACATATTTCAATAGTACGTGT
>CAUZRD010000111.1:0-7146 GCA_963582255.1 Alphaproteobacteria bacterium
TCTCTTGCTGCCATAATAACAGTGGCATTTTTTCTAGACAGAACTCTTAATGTTTCCTTGCCAAGTCCACTAGTGGGTCCAGTCACTATAAAGATTTTATTTATTTGATCACTAATAGATAAATCATTCCATATTTCTTTTTTCATTACTTTTTCCTTGTTCAATTATATAATAATACATAAATTGATTATTAGTTTCGATCTGAGTGGGGTTTTGTTTTATCCTGGTAAATTATCTTCAGGTTAACATCAACATGCAAATCTACAAGCTTTTGAATGAATAGTAATTGAGCAAATAACTGCCCATTGTCTAGGTCGCTAGCCCTCTCCCGTTACTAGGACAAATAGAGATTACTCTACCCCACAAAGAGCTTAGTAGTAGATAACTAGTAGTTATATTAACCTATAGAATAATATATTAGTGTATTATACTTAAGAGAGACCAAAGGGATATACATAGCCTTTTCTATTCTTGGCCTAAATATACTCGGACTTTCTGGATTAACCCAGATTTAATTTATAACTAATCGGCAGGTGATCACTCAACGCAAGCCAATACGTTTGATCACCTATTTCCATCCGTTGGGTGCTAGAAATAAACCTTTCTGGGGCAAATACGTAATCAATGTGATAAGGCTTTTCTGGGTTTCTATGTAAGAAGAAAGTGTACTCCAGCTCATTACCATGAATAATCTTGTCTTTAGCATGATAACAACTAACCAGACCCTTTTCCTTTAAGAATTTTCGCACATCAGTATGATTACCTAATTTTCGTTTATTATCCCAAATTGCATTACTGTTCCAATCTCCAGCAATAATAAGATTATCCCAATCAAATATTGACTCATTTTTTTGAAGGTAATCCCAGAGCTGGTAGATATAGCCCACGCTTCTTTTATCTCCTGCTTGAGTCCACACCGCTAATATTTGAATACCATTACTTAGCTCAATCGTTATAAAATACTTATTGGTTTGTGGATTATGGTCGATCAATTTAGCTTCCAGACCCATAGGTAAAAATACACCTAAACCCTTATAATTCAAATCACCTACCCAATGATAATTTTTCGCCCATTCTTGATACCTATAATCTTTACTAGTGCCTGGGTTTTCACACTCTGGAACTATTAAAATGTCCCATTCCAATGCGTCAATTTCACTGAATTTACTCCTGAATTTACAATTTGCATTCCAACTTACAATTTTCATAAACGAAGGTTCCTAATAACCATGAGCGTTTTGGTTAAAACACTTTTAATAATCTGATCAACATAATGCATTTTTGCACAGGTAATGATAATAATAAATTTAAAAGGAGGTGTCAGAGAGCCGAATTTTCAATTATTTATCATCAATTTTGACTCTACAAGAAATCACTGAAATAGATAAACGTATGAGAAGATTAACAATTTCAGATTGCATAGAAGCCGCCAACGCTCGAGATGGAATATGTCTTTCTGATACTTTTGTTACCAGTAAGGACAAATTAAGGTGTTGTCAGACAAACTTGACGTCCCATTGGATAGTTCTTAATTTTTCTGAATGACAACACTAAACTCCTTTAAATATTTCAAGACGAACCCCAAAATCATCCGCTTAGCGGTTATGTATTACGTGCGTTACCCGCTGAGTTTTCGCCAAGTTGAAGATATCTTGCATGAACGTGGAATAGATATTTGCCATGAAACGGTACGGTTCTGGGTGAACCGGTTTGGTGCGAGGTTTGCTAAGGAAATCCGAAAGAAGAGGGTGGGGCGCCACTCAAACTGGCAATGGCATTTGGACGAAGTCTTTGTGAAAATAAACGGTGAGAGATTTTACTTGTGGCGCGCTGTTGATCATGAAGGTGAGGTTCTTGAATGCTTTGTTACAAAACGACGCAATAAGGCTGCAGCGAAGAAGTTCCTTATAAAAACAATGCGAAAGCATGGTGCACCCAAAGTTATTATAACGGATAGGTTACCATCCTATAGTGCCGCTTTTCGTGAGATGGGCGTTGCTGATAAGCAATTATGTGGTGGCCGATCCAACAACAGATGCGAGAATTCACACCTGCCGTTTCTACGGCGGGAACGAGCAATGCAGCGTTTCAAAACGGTCGCAACGCTCCAGAAATTTGTCAGTTATCACAGCCAAATATACAACCACTTCAATCACGAAAGACATCTCGAAACCAGGCAGACTTATAAGCAAAGACGCAGTGCCGCTCTCATTGAGTGGTTCCAAATCTGCGCTTCATAGATTTGTGTGATAGTGGTACTTTGAGACGTGTTAAACTTTGTCTGACAGCACCCGCCCAAAGACGGAAGCGGCTGTAACTGTTTTGGATTTACTCGCGTGAACGGACGATCTTGTTTGACAAACGCCGCGCGATTGGAGCGACGATGGTCACCGCAATAAACGCGATAGGCCAGCTGATGGGCCATGCGCTGAGCCAGAGAATTGGCAGGTCTGACACCAAACCGACCACCTTGAACGTTGCAACTCCGGTGATAATAAAGGACATCATCCCCGAGAGAAAAAAGTTGTAGGCAAGATGAGCGTATCGGAAAGGGATCATGGATAGGGTCGGTTCAGTTTGGGAGGCGAGTCGCTTTGACGTTCTGGATTGGTCACGCGCCAAGTCATAGGTGAACAAGGTCGATGATATCCTTAACGACCAACTTTTCAGTTGCTCCCAAGGCTTGCAAAGCTGCGTTGTACATCACCGTGTCTTTCGGGCAGGCGACGACGAACATCTTAACATCGCCCAAGGCGAGCGCTTCGCGAATACGATTCTCACTGGGTCGCTCTTCAGCCATACTATCATCCATCCAAATTCTGCCGCCACCGGCTCCGCAACAGAAACTGTTTTCCCGGCAGCGGCCCATTTCGTGCAGGCTATGCCCAGCGAGGTGAATGATTTTGCGTGGTGCATCAAAGCCACCGTTGTAGCGACCTAGATAGCAGGGATCATGGTAGGTAACGACTGTGCTGTCATCCGCGTTTATTTTCAGCTGCCCAGTCTCAATCAGTTCCAGCAACAGCTGGGTGTAGTGTACGACGTCATAGTCACGGCCAAAAAGTTTGTACTCTTGGCTTAGCGCATTGAGGCTGTGCGGATCTGTGGTCATAATGCGTTTAAAATCACAGGCGTCAATCGTATCGATATTATGCTTTGCCAGCATCTCGAACACGCCTTCTTCTCCAACCCGTCGCACGTCATTACCGCTGTTCTGTTCGCCGTCGTAAAGGATACCAAAGTTGACCCCAGCTGCATGCAAGGTTTCTGCGACTTTGACTGTGATTTTCTGGACTCGAGGATCGAAGGAGGCATAGTCGCCCACGAACCACAGAACATCGACAGGTTCTTTACGTGCATCCTTGATCTTGAAACTTAGGTCTTTTGTCCATTTGGCGCGCTGCCGTCCAGGTTTGCTCATCGAGTTGCCGTTTTTCTGAAGACTGGAGAGGGCATCCTGCAACATTGGTTCAATCTCGCCTTCCTCAACCAGCGTGCGGCGCATCTCGATGATTTTGGTCATTGGCTCAATGTGTACGGGGCAGACCTCTAGGCAGGCGCGGCAACTGGTGCAAGCCCACAGTGTCTCTGGCTTGATTACGCCACCGATCAGCGAGGTGTCATGGCATGTACCGGCTTCGCGGTCGAGCATGTGATCCCTCAGGTCCATGATGACCTTTTTTGGGCTCAGAGGCATCCCGGCTGCGTGGGCGGGGCAGGCTTCTTGACATCGGCCACATTCGGTGCACGAAATCAGATCGAGCTTGTGTTTCCAGCTGAACTGATCAATGTCCGAAACGCCCGGCGCATCATCTGGCGTCGGGGGCAAGGCACCCTTGGGCCCCAGATTTCGGAAAAATATGTTGGGAAGGGCCGTGAACATATGCCGGTGCTTTGAGCCTGGTATAAAGACCAGAAAGCTCAGAACAGCGGCGATGTGGACCCAGTAGAACACATGTTCTGCCGCGGCGGCGCCTTGCTGTGTTAAGCCAAAACTTGCCAAGATGGACGCAATTGCGCCGCTCACAGGTCGCCAAGCTGTCCATGTGCCACTGGCGACGATGTGGCTTGAAAATTCCAACAACATGGACCCAGCGACAGCAAGAACCATGACGTAGATGGTCCATGCATCCGTTGCCTTGGATCCTTCAAAGCGGGCCGGTTTGATCACGGCTCTTTGCCAGGCGGCCATGGCTAGGGCGATGATTATGAGAACGGCACAGATGTCTTGCAGAAGAGCGATCCAGGTGTTCCCGCCGATAGGAGCAATAGAGAAGCCTGGAAATAGGCCGGATCCGAAGCTTTGCAGGATCGCCGTTAAAAGTATGATAAAGCCGAAAAAAATTAAGCTGTGCAGGGTGCCCGACCAGCGTTTGCGCAGCAACCTGCGGTGCAGTCCCACGTCAGCCACGGCAAAGGACGCGCGTTCAGACAGACGGTCAAACCGGCTGGGCCCAGGTGCGCGCAGGACAGGAGCCAGCACACGGTAAAATCGATATACGAACAACGCCCCGGCCAATAAGACCAGCCCGGCAAGAACACTCTGTTGAGTCATGGTCTATTCCGTCCTTTTGTCCAAAGCCTCGCGGAATGCGGGCAGAAAATCGGCTAGGCCAACTGTTGACCCAAAGTGTGCGTGTTCAAAGATGGGTGCGGATTCATCGGTGTTGACCGCGATGATCAGGTCACTTTCGCTCATACCTTCAAGGTGTTCTGGCGCCCCCGACACACCAAGCGCGAGATAGACTTTTGGCTTAACCTTTCGGCCGGACTTGCCAACCTGCCGTTCTTTGGGCAGCCAGCCCAGATCGATGACTGGGCGGCTGCCGACCAGTTCGGCGCCCATTAGGTCAGCGGTCGCGCGCGCGTCTTCGATTGTATCCTCATCGCCGATCCCGCGCCCAACACACAGAAGGCTGTTCGCCTTTGTAATATCGACAGCATCTGGATCGGGTGCTGAGGACGAGACAAAGGTTATCACCGAGGTTTCAGTAATTGATAAGTTAACAACGTCGGCGTCGCGTGGGGCGGGGGCGGGGGTGCCAGAAAATGCACCAGCATTCATCATCAACATCGCCGGGAGCTCTGATCGCGCTGACGAGGTCAACTTGCCCCCATAGATTTGGCTTTTTACCTGCACAGTGCTGCCTGTGACTGACGCGTTCAGGCAATAGGCAAAAAGTGGCAGACCCATCTGCATTGCCACGCGCGAGCTTATATCTAGACCTGCCGTGGTATAATTTACGAGAATTAGGTCTGGAGATTCTTGAGATACCGCTTCGGCCAAGGCCGTACCATGATCTACGGGATTATAGGGAGCGTTAGCGAGCGTTGGGACGGTTAAGATACGGTCCGCACCAAGTGCCTTGACCGCGTCCGTGCCTTTGCCTATCAAAACCACCGAGATCGTACCGTCGTCGCTCGCAATTT
Organism: Alphaproteobacteria bacterium; assembly: GCA_963582255.1. Classification (GTDB taxonomy): domain Bacteria; phylum Pseudomonadota; class Alphaproteobacteria; order Rhizobiales; family TMED25; genus CAUZRD01. Next base: position 5,431 of record CAUZRD010000111.1, read on the forward strand.
GGCGAGCTCCGGCAACGAGTTCCTCTGACTCTGTGGTAATCACACCCGCCAGGGTCTCAACATAAACAAGAATTTTCATACCTTTACCCCCAACAACCCGCGTTCCGACAGAACTGCAACAATTCTTTTGGCTACTGTATTCGCATCGCCTGCGATCATCTCAGCGGACGAGTTGCGCTGAGGTTCTTCCAGTGCGTCGGTCGTCGTGCGCACCATGTCGGTGGGTAGTTCGGCGACGGAGACGGCAATGGATGTTCCCGCAGCCTCACGCAGTTTGCTGCCCGGCACGTAGCGAAGCGTTCTGGATGCTGTCTGCACGCCGAGCACCACCGGCCCGGTTGTGGCGAATTGTGCAGCATGGCCGCCGCTGTATTCCTGCGTAACCGTTAGCGTTTTGCCAGCGACTGATACGCCGTGAACAGCATTAAGCGTCGGCCAGTTCATCGCGCCGGCCAGAAACGGCGCCAGCTGACCATAGACGTCTTCAGATGTTTGAACCCCTGTCAGGACTACCTGGGCGCCAAGCTCTGGAAGAGACTGCGCCAGAAGATGCGCTGCCATGCGGGACGTTATTGCCATTTTCAGATTGTGCTCAATCATCAAGACATCGTCAACGCCGCGAGCGACGGCGTTCTGCAACTGTCGTTCGGCCCCGTCACCGGCAAACGCTACTGCAGTGACGCGAGCACCGCTCGCTTCCTTGATCAGGACGGCCTCTTCGAGTGCATGATCGTCGAATTCGTTCAGTTTAAGGCCTACCCACTCTCGGTCGATGTCGGTTCCGTGGTCATCAATATCAAGTTCATCTGATAAATCTGGAACGATTCGTAGGATTACGGCTATATGCATGTGGCCCTCTCAAGGTACTGCAGTTCTTGATCCTGTCTGCAGATCAGCAGGATATTTTGGCCACTCCGGCCAACCCTTATTTGCTTAATAAATAACGAGATGGACAATAATGTCAACTAAAATGTCGACATTATTGTCCAGAATGTAATATGCGATTGTTAGGGGCTAAATTAAATTTTTTTCAGAGATTTCTGGAGCAGTGGAGTCAGGAATGGTTGTGCCCACAATTGGTCTGAAATACCAAAAGACCAATTGAATCGAGCGTTCTCAAACCACCTTCTTTTCAGAAGGACGCGGCAAGGCTAATCCGAAAATCGTGCGGTAAGCCTCGACCTCAGGACGGAGATGGCTTACCGCGACTTGACTAAAGAGCTCGAGATCACCAGCCTTGATCGCGGCGATCATGCTTTCATGATCTTCAAGAGAAGCGTTAGACGTGCTGCGTTCACTAAGTGCGCGTGAGATCACTGCTGTGGATCTCAGCCAGTAGGTACGCTGCAAAGCCGCCAGATCGGCATTTGTGCAATAGTCAAAGGTCGTCAAATGAAAGGCGTCGTTAGCATTAACAACATCAGCGAGCTTTTCAGCCTTCAGAGCTGTAGCATACAGTCGGTTGAATTCGGTCAGCTGCTCTGCGAGTTCCTGTTTCCTGGACAAATCTATCTTTCGGGCGCCTTCGCGCTGCAACAGGATCCGAATTTCATACAGATCGTTCAACTCGCTGTTGTTCAGCGCCTTGATCTCCACGCCGCGGTTGGGACGGCGAACGATCAGGCCAGCGCGATCGAGCAACTCGAACGCCTGCCGGACAGTGTGGTTCGATGTCTCGAATCGCTCGCATAGTTCGTGTTCGATCAGCCGCTCCCG
>CAUZRD010000112.1:0-7139 GCA_963582255.1 Alphaproteobacteria bacterium
AGTCCCCGCTATCTTCAATGTGCTAGGGTGATGATGGATGCGTGGCGTGGTGAAAAATTATGTGCTGCGCTAGCAAAAAAACTCAGTCCTGAAATAATAAGAAATATTGATTTTGTTGTTTCACCGGCGATGGGCGGGATTTTAGTCGGTCATGAGATTGGACGACAACTCGATCGTCCAGCTATTTTTGTTGAACGGGTAGATGGTAAATTCACGCTGCGCCGCGGATTTGAGATCACAGCTGGTGTCAGTTGTCTTATGGTTGAAGATATTGTCACGACCGGTCTTTCATCTCGTGAATGCATTGAAACGGTCAGCACTCTTGGTGGAGTGGTTGTCGGCGCGGCTTGTCTAATTGATAGGTCCTGTGGTTCGGCTGATCTTGGCGTGTCACTAGTTTCTCTTGCTCAAATTGATATTCCCGTTTTCGATGAATATCAACTTCCAGATTCTCTTGCCGTTATTCCCATCCAAAAGCCGGGAAGCCGCGGGGTCATATAGGTTTTAAGCTGCAAAATAAATATTACTGCTGCTCTGATCCCATATTGAGTTTTATCATGAACCAAAACACAAGTTCATCACAGTTCAGGTCTTTACGGCTTGGCGTAAATATTGATCATGTTGCAACAATCCGTAATGCGCGCGGCGGGAGTCATCCCGATCCGGTGCAGGCGGCTTTGCTGGCAGCTAAGGCCGGAGCTGATGGGATCACTGCACATTTGCGCGAGGATCGTCGTCATATCAGCGATGAGGATATTGGCAATCTCCTTAAGCTAAGTGAGCTACCTCTGAATCTTGAAATGGCGATGACTGATGAGATGCTGGAGATTGCGTTAAGAAATTGTCCCAATGCGTGTTGTTTGGTGCCAGAGCGCCGACTGGAGCTTACGACCGAGGGTGGCCTCAACGTTGCTCTGGCTAGTGCTCGTTTGGCTGTCTTTACATCTAAACTTCGTGATGCCGGTATAAGAGTTTCACTGTTCATTGATTGTGATCAAGAACAGATTTCAGCGGCACATCAAGCCGGCGCTGATATTGTTGAACTTCATACTGGTAGGTACTGTCATTTGGCACAAGAGGAAGCTATAGCTGGGACGGCCGAAGCGTTGGATCGCTTGCGTTCTGGGGCTGCACAGGCTTTCTCTCTCGGCCTTGAGGTTCATGCGGGGCATGGTTTGACATTTGGTACAGTAGGTCCTGTAGCGTCGATTATGGAGGTTGTTGAGCTTAATATCGGTCATTTCCTTATCGGTGAGTCGATCTTCTGTGGACTTGATAGTGCTATTCGGCGCATGCGTGCGATCATGGACAGTTGCTGTTTTCAATCTCTTGGTCAGCACGGAAACTAGTTTGATGATTATAGGTCTTGGGTCAGATCTCATTGATATCCGGCGCATTGATAATACGATCAAGCGATTTGGAGATAGATTTCTTGTTAGGATTTTTACCGATAACGAGCGGCGAAAATCGGATCAACGTAGGCTCCGGTCCGAATCATATGCCAAGCGGTTTGCCGCCAAAGAAGCTTGCGCTAAAGCGCTTGGAACAGGATTTCGTAAGGGAGTTTTCTGGCGGGATTTGGGTGTTACTAATCTTCCAAGCGGGCGTCCGTCAATGCAGCTAAGTGGTGGTGCATTGTTGCGTCTCAAAGAGATCACGCCGGCTGGCATGACAGCACAAATTGATTTGACTGTTACCGATGATTTTCCCTTAGCTCAGGCTGTCGTCATTATCTCGGCAGTACAAAATTCAAACAACGTAGATTTGTAATGTCAGGCTTCGTGATAGATTTTATTGAGATCTTTCCATATTTAGATGAAATCCTTATACCTGATTGCCATAATAAACGTCGAGACTTTTCAAACATGGAATGGTTAAATGGTAACCACTGAGCGCGACGGCAAGAAGAAATCTGGTGGATTTTCTGAGGCTGTGCGTGTTATCATTAACGCATTAATATTAGCGCTAGTTGTGCGTACGCTATTGTTTCAGCCATTTAACATTCCGTCAGGTTCGATGATCCCGACATTGCTTATTGGCGATTATCTGTTTGTCTCAAAATACAGCTACGGCTATAGCCGCCATTCTATCCCCCTTAGTCCAAACGTCTTTTCCGGACGAATTTGGGGTGCAGAGCCACAGCGTGGTGACGTTGCCGTATTTAAGCTTCCTAGTGATGGTAGCACAGACTATATCAAGCGTATTGTCGGTTTGCCGGGTGATCGGATTCAGATGATTAACGGAGCATTGCATATCAATGAACTGCAAGTTAACCGCGAGAGAATTAGTAACTTTCTAACTCGAGATACGTTTGGAAGACCGATTGCTGTTGCTCAATATCGAGAAACGTTGCCCAATAAAGTTGAACACGCCACTTTAGACATTGATCCCAACTCCTATGCTGACAACACCGCCGTCTTTACCGTTCCTGACGGTCACTATTTTATGATGGGCGACAACCGCGACAATTCATCCGACAGCAGAATTTCCTCAAGTGTTGGGTTCGTGCCATTTGAAAATCTTGTCGGCCGTGCGGAAGTTATTTTCTTTTCTATCGATGGGCAGTCCCGATTTTGGCAAGTCTGGAAATGGCCAAGATCAATTCGCTGGGAACGAATTTTCCAGGAAGTTGGATGAGTCATGATCAAACCTAACCTTTGTGCTTTTATGCTCAATATTGGTTATACTTTTTCAGATTTATCTCTACTAGAAACTGCACTGACACATGCAAGCATAGATGCTGGAAAAACCAGGCCAGTCTATCAGCGCCTTGAATTTGTTGGTGACCGGGTCCTTGGCTTGGTCGTTTCTGATATTCTTTATCAACGTTTTCCTGATGCTGATGAAGGCGAGTTAGCATTACGTTTCAATGGACTCGTTCGGCGTGAGACGTTGGCTGATATTGCCCGCGAGTTGGATGTCGGGCCATACCTTGTCCTCGGTGCAAGTGAGGTTAAATCAGGCGGTCGTGATAAGGATGCTATTCTTGCCGACGCCCTTGAAGCAGTGCTGGCTGCTATTTATCTGGATGCTGGATATGACACTTCTAGGCAAGTCGTGATTACCCATTGGGAAAAGTCTCTGGAGGCGCAGCGTCTTGCTCCACGCGATCCGAAAACTATTCTTCAGGAATGGAGCCAGGGACAAGGTTTGGGTTTGCCTATTTACAGTGAGTTGGAGCGCTCGGGCCCAGATCATTCTCCGATCTTTGTTATTGAAGTGCAGGTTGGTAATCGTAATCCGGCAAAAGGTGAAGGGGCATCAAAACAAGCCGCTGAGCGGATCGCTGCTCAGGCAATGATTGATTGTGAAATTGAATTCAATCATGTCTGATAAAGAACAGACTAGATGCGGGTTCATCGCTCTGGCCGGAGCGCCTAATGCTGGCAAGTCAACTTTACTTAATCAGCTTGTAGGTCAAAAGATCTCGATTGTTACGCATAAAGTACAAACGACTCGCGCAGTACTGCGGGCAGCTATCATTGTTAATTACTCACAACTTATATTTGTCGATACCCCTGGGATATTTGATCCAATCAAACGTTTGGAACGTGCGATGGTCACTGCTGCGTGGAGCGGCGTGCGCGATGCTGATGTTGTTGTGTTGATCGTTGATTGTGCATCGAAACAACATCTTCAGTCTAGCTTTGATATAGCTAAGGCGCTGAGTGAAAAAAGTCGAACTGCGATATTGGTTCTTAATAAAATAGATTTGATTGATCGGGCTAAATTACTCAAAATCACAGCACAATTCTCTGACCAATGCAATTTTGATGCAACATTCATGTTATCGGCTCTTTCTGGTGATGGGGTTGATGATCTTAAGATACATCTGTCTGAACTCGTTCCAGTCAGTCCATGGATGTATCCGGAGGATCATCTCACTGACCTTCCTATGCGTATGCTGGCGTCCGAAATTACACGCGAGAAACTGTTCTTGAATCTACATGATGAGCTGCCCTATGCGTTGAGCGTGGAAACCGAAAGCTGGCGTGAATTAAAAGATGGCTCAGTGCGGGTTGAGCAGACCATTTACGTCCAACGCGAAAGCCAGAGGGCAATCGTTCTTGGCAGGGGAGGACAGCAGATCAAAAACATATCTTCGGTGGCACGCTCGGAAATTGGGAAACTTATTGATTGCACGGTTCATCTATTCTTATTTGTTAAAGTACGTCCAAAATGGACCGATGATCCTGCGCGGTATAGAGGCATAGGCCTTGATTTTGATCGCGAAACATTATGATCATGGACTAGGCTAGAATGGAGTGGTCGGATAGAGGGATAGTTCTTTCCTCGCGCCGTCACGGTGAGGGGGCCGCGATAGTTGAGGTGCTGACATGCACTCATGGCCGTCATCTGGGGCTTGTTAGAGGCGGGGCATCGATGCGTCAATCTCAGGTTCTGCAGCCGGGTAATACTTTAAACTTCGTCTGGAGGGCTAGGCTTTCGGAACATTTGGGTACTTATCGATGTGAGATAGCTACTTCCCGCGCAGCAGCACTGATCGAAACGCGTCAGACGGTAGCTGGACTTCAGTCTTTATGCGCGTTAGCACATCTTTTGGCCGAACGTGATCCGGTGGAAGGACTTTATAGTGCGTTCGAACTGATACTTGATCAGATGGTGGATGGGGGGCCATGGCCTGCGCTCATGATACGATGGGAAGTTGAGCTCCTGCGTGAACTTGGTTTTGGACTTAATTTCACTTCGTGTGCTTCTAACGGATCTTGTGATAATCTTATTTATGTTTCGCCAAAATCAGGACGTGCTGTCAGCGCATCCGCAGGTGAGCCATATCGTACTAAGCTACTGCATTTGCCACAATTTCTTACCCAGAAATCTGCCCCTGCCACTGGAGAAGATATTATATCTGGCTTGAATATGACCGGACATTTTCTTGTGCGCGATGTATTAGGTCCACGATCAATTAATCTACCAGATGCGCGTGAGAGACTTATACGCCTTCTTGGCGAGAGCTAGCATCATGTTATAGACGGAGACATGAACAAAACCCTCATTCCGCCTGATTCGCCTGATACTGATACGATTCCTCTCGCCAGAGCTTTGGAAGAACGCTACTTAGCCTACGCCCTTTCAACGATCACTCAGCGAGCTCTACCAGATGTTCGCGATGGCTTAAAACCTGTCCATCGCCGTCTACTTTACGCTATGCGTCAGCTTAAACTTGATCCAGCGCAGGGATTTAAAAAATGCGCCCGGGTGGTCGGCGATGTTATCGGTAAATATCACCCTCATGGTGAACAGGCGGTCTATGACGCGCTTGTCAAATTAGCCCAGGATTTCTCTCATCGATATCCGCTGGCTGACGGCCAGGGAAATTTTGGTAGTATCGATGGGGATAATGCTGCTGCCATGCGTTATACCGAAGCACGGATGACTGCGGTTGCAGAAGCGCTTCTTGAAGGTATTGACGAAGATGCAGTTGATTTTCGTGACACCTATGATGGTGAAGAATCTGAACCGATAGTATTACCTGCAAACTTTCCCAACTTGCTGGCCAACGGCTCGGCAGGAATTGCTGTTGGGATGGCAACATCCATTCCTCCGCATAATGTAGGCGAGCTCTGTGAAGCTGCATTGCACCTCATTGATAATCCAAAGGCATCAGTCGACGATCTGGTTAATTTTGTCACCGGTCCTGATTTTCCAACCGGAGGCATAATTGTTGAACCAGCATCTTCAATGCTGGAAGCATATCAGACTGGACGTGGTGGGTTCCGTTTGCGCGCTTGCTGGATTAGGGAAGAGGTTGGTCGCGGCGCCTACGTTATTGTTATTACGGAGATCCCATATGGCGTTCAAAAATCTAAATTAATTGAGAAAATTGCCGAGCTGATTCAGAACAAAAAACTATCTTTGCTAGTGGATATACGTGATGAATCTGCCGAAGATATTCGCCTCGTTTTGGAGCCTAAAAGCCGTAACGTTGCACCAGAAGTTCTATTGGAACAGTTATTCCGTTTGAGCGATCTAGAAACGCGTGTGTCGCTTAATATGAATGTACTCCAGAATGGCCGGATACCAGCTGTTCTTTCATTGCGCGAGGTTTTGGTCCAATGGCTCTCCCACCGCCGCGATGTTTTGCAGCGGCGTGCACGTTATAGACTTGCAAAAATTGCTGGTCGTCTAGATGTACTAGCAGGTTATCTTGTTGCGTATCTAAATTTAGATGAAGTGATACGCATTATCCGCCAAGAGGATGAACCAAAACTTGAACTCATGTCTTATTTTTCTTTGAATGAGACCCAAGCCGAAGCCATTCTCAATATGCGCCTTCGGGCATTGCGTAAACTAGATGAAATAGAAATTCATGAAGAGCATGCCGCGCTTAGTCTGGAAAAGGAAGGTATAGAAAAACTCCTAAAATCTGACCGAAAGCAATGGTTAGCACTCAAAAAAGAAATTTCTACAACCCAGGAAAAATTTGGCGCAGGTAGTGTCATTGGTGCTCGGCGTACACGTTTTGCCTCGGCGCCTGAAATAAATATTGAAGTATCTGAGGTGCATCCCGAGCAAGAACCCATTACCGTCATATTGTCTGAGCGCGGATGGATACGTGCGCTTAAAGGACATGTGGAAGATGTGGCTGCACTTACTTTTAAAGAAGGTGATAAACTAGCGTTCTGTATTCATTCGGTAGTTACCGACAAGATGTTACTGTTTGCGACTGGCGGGAGATTATACACCCTTAGAGCTGACCGTCTTCCCGGAGGACGCGGTCACGGTGAACCGTTGTCTCTGATGGTTGATTTGCCAGAAGCTGAAACCATTGTCTCACTGAGAGTGCATCGCCCTGGCGGTAAACTTCTGGTCGCAGCAACTAGTGGACATGGATTTATCGTGCCAGAAGATGGCGTTGTTGCGATGACGCGAAAGGGTAAACAGGTTTTAAATGTTTCTGCGCCAGATAAGGTGTGCGTATGTATCCCCGCCGACGGTGATCATGTGGCTGTGGTTGGTAACAACCGTAAACTTTTGATATTCCAAAAAATCGAGCTCAATGAAATGACACGTGGCCGTGGTGTAAGATTGCAGCGCTACATACGGGGGGCTCTAAGTGACGTTAAGGTATTTGTTCTTGAAGATGGACTTACGTGGCTTGATGGATCTGGGCGGAC
>CAUZRD010000113.1:0-7091 GCA_963582255.1 Alphaproteobacteria bacterium
CAAAGGTGATGTCGAGGGTTATGGTTTGGAAATGATTATCAGAAATCTCGCCAATTTCCCGGATTTTTTCCAAATCATCGTTGGAAAGAATAGGTTGGCGTACCTCCAGCCGTTTCAAGGCCGTGGTTTTTCCAGGATCTAGCAGGTTTGGCCGCGGTCCGATGAAGGAGACTAGCGACATCACTAATTCCTCACGAATGGGATCGATCGGTGGATTAGTTACTTGCGCAAAATTCTGTTTAAAATAAGTAGCTAGTAGCTTGGGACGCGATGATAGCACTGAAATCGGCGTATCGGTCCCCATAGATCCGATAGCTTCTTGCCCGGTCATCGCCATTGGCGAGAGCAGGAATTTGAGATCCTCCTCAGTATATCCAAATGCCTGCTGGAGATCGAGCAGGCTTACATTGGAAGGACGTGTGCGGGCAGGTACCGGAGGAAGGTCTTCTAAAACAATTTGCGATTCATCAAGCCACTCCTGATATGGATGCGCACCTGCAAGCTGTTTTTTAAGTTCATCATCGGAGATGATGCGGCCTTCTTCTAGGTCGATCAGTAGCATCTTGCCGGGCTGAAGACGCCATTTCTTCTTGATACGGCTTTCCTCGATTGGCAGTACGCCCATCTCTGAGCACAACACCACCTGCCCATCGGTTGTCTCTAGATAACGGGCCGGCCGTAGTCCGTTGCGGTCAAGCGTAGCCCCGATCTGGCGGCCATCAGTAAACGCGATAGCCGCAGGCCCGTCCCACGGCTCCATCAAAGCGGCATGGTATTCATAAAATGCTCGTCGGTCGTCGTTCATCAACGGGTTTCCGGTCCAGGCTTCCGGAATCATCGTCATGACTGCGTGGGCGAGCGGATAGCCGCATAGGGTGAGAAGCTCCAAGACATTATCGAATGATGCCGAGTCTGACTGCCCTTCAACCACAATCGGCCATATTTTTTTTATTTCTTCGCCCAGTAGATCCGATTGCATGGTCGCATAACGCGCTGTGATCCAGTTTTGATTGCCTCGCAGGGTATTGATCTCTCCATTGTGGCAGATCATCCGGAATGGTTGGGCAAGACTCCAAGTAGGAAAAGTATTAGTAGAAAAGCGCTGATGAACTAGCGCTAGAGCCGAGACCACCTGCTCGTCCTGAAGATCGAGGAAATAATCACCAAGCTGTGCTGCAAGCAGCATGCCCTTATATAAAAGAGTACGTGATGACAGGGACGGGACATAAAAATCCTCGACCAAAGCCGGTTCTTCACTCCATAGTGTATTAAATGTCCGTCGACGAATGACAAACAGCTTGCGCTCAAAAGCATCCTGATCGCCAAGGTCATCAGACCGACCAATGAAGATCTGGCTATGATGCGGTTCGGTTGGGCGCACCGACTCGCCAAGTTCGGAATTATCGATCGGCAAATCACGCCAGCCAAGCAGGATTTGACCTTCCTCATGGATGACTTCCCCAATCAGTGTCATTGCTCGATTTCGTCGGACCTCATCACGCGGTAAAAATAAATTTCCAACACCATAATGGCCGTATTCTGGCAGCTTAAATCCAAGGTCTGATACCTTGGCAGCTAAAAAATTATGTGGCATTTGAATCAGAATGCCACAGCCATCGCCTGCTTTCGGATCTGCGCCGACAGCGCCGCGATGCTCCAAATTTTTTAGGATAGAAAGACCCTGCTCGATGATTGAGTGGGCTTTGGAATTGTTGATGTTGCAGACAAAACCAATACCGCAAGCATCATGCTCATGCGTGGGGCTATAAAGGCCTTCCATGCTGGCACATTGCCTGACGCTGGTAGTTCCCGGCGCCGTTTCTTCCTGGCTTTTTATTGGCGTGCCTGTCATAGCTTCACATCGTCCTATTTTCGCGGGCCAGAGTGTTAGTTGCAACTCAAAGACGTCGCTCTAGCGTATGGCGTGGCACTACAGGTGCCTGACCGCATATTATTGCAAGCCATAGGTACAGGGCAAAGGCATTTTATGCCTTGGCAACCGTGACTGACGACCCCCCCCCCTCTGGAGAAATCTGCTTTAACCGCGTTTATTTTATGCGCATTTTCGTCATTTAGGTCAGGATTGCTGACCTTCAGATATAACTTTGCCAGAAATTTGTGCACCAGACAAGACAGGATGGTACGCAGATATTTTTTCCATTTTTGAAAAGAGCCCTGCTGGACACGTCATGATGCTTGCGATGATGTTGCTTTTACATCATTCTTTGGCCATATGAACAAAGGCAAATCCTTTCAAGGAACAAGTCAACCAGCGGTGCACCCCTATGGTGGCTGGCCGTCTCCGCTTTCCGCGACGAATTTGACTGCAGCTGCAACGATCTTCTCCTTATTAAAATCAGATGGCAGTACTGTTTATTGGAGCGAACGCCGCCCGCACGAAAATGCCCGTGTGGCGATCGTTTGCAAGACTGTGGATGGGGAAAAGCGAGACGTTATCGACGCACGCTTCAGCGCCCGCTCCAAGGTTCATGAATATGGCGGTGGACATTATACAGTGCACGATGGGTTGATCTGTTTTGTTAACGAAACAGATCAGGACATTTATCTCACTAAGTGTGGTGAACCAATCAGGTTAACTGAATGTGAGGCGACGCGTTTTGCCGATATGGAATTTGATGGGAGAGGGGAGCTGATTTATGCGGTCTGTGAGCATCACCGGTCAGATAGCCCACCCCAAAACACACTTTCGGTCATTTCAACCAGCGAAAAAAATCAGAAGTCTGTTCTACCTGTTCTCGTTGGCCGTGATTTCTACTCATCGCCCCGCCTGAGTGTAGATGGGGAGCGTATTGCTTGGCTCGCTTGGGATCTACCCTCTATGCCGTGGGAGTCAGCTGAACTATGGGTTGGCACAATTGGAGATGATGGTGGAATTTTTGACGCCATCCTCATCGCTGGAGAGATAGGTAAGGCGGCATTTCAGCCTGAATGGTCGCCCGAAGGAGCTCTATACTTTGTCGCAGCCTATAAGGGTTGGGCAAACCTGCATGTCTGGCGTGACGGCAAGGTTAGTGTAGTCGCGCCTGTAGAGGCTGATTTTTCGCGCCCCCAATGGGCGTTTGCGATGACGAGCTATAGTGTGTTGGAAGAAGGACTTCTCTTTGCTTCCTGCTGGAAAGGGGGTGTGTGCAAGCTAGGTATTGCGGATGAATCTTTGGCAAGCTGGACACTGTTTGACAGTACTTTTACGCGCATTGAGGATGTGTCGTCGGGAGGAGATCATATTGCCCTTTGTGCTGGCGATGATCTATCGGCGCCTTCGATCCACTTCTTTGACCGGGGTGAAATAAAATTCTCGCCAAACACTGACCGCCAGCTTGAAATCCTGTGCCTGGAAGATATTTCGTGTCCCCGGGTGTTGCATATTAATCAAGCGGGTGTGCGCGCATTATTCTATCCGCCTGCGAGTAGCCAGGTTGTTGCACCTGCGGATACTCTGCCACCTCTTGTGGTTTCTGCTCACGGAGGTCCGACGGGAATGGCACGCCGTGGTTTGGCGCTTGATCGTCAATATTGGACAACACGTGGTTTTGCATTTCTTGATGTCGATTATCGTGGTAGCTCCGGCTATGGAGAGGCATTTCGAACTGCGCTTGACGGATTATGGGGTAGGGCAGATAGCGATGATGCCATTGAAGCGGCTAAATTTGTTGCCAATGTTGGATATTGTGATGCTGGACGCATGGTTATTCGTGGATCAAGCGCAGGTGGGTTGACGGTTTTGAATGCGCTAATCTCGTCAGACATATTTGCTGCCGGAGCTAGCTACTATGGAGTAACAGACCTGGTTCGTCTTTCCACCGATACCCATAAATTTGAGTCCGGATACCTTACCGGTCTTATGGGTGGCATGCCTGAAGATGTGCCAGAGATCTATGCTGCCAGATCACCTGTTAATAATGCCGATGCAATTACTGCCCCCGTGATCTTCTTTCAGGGGTTAGATGACCGTGTCGTTCCCCCTGAACAATCTCGAGTGATGGCGGCCTCGCTCATGAAGCGAAATATCCCCGTCGCCATGCTTGAATTTAAAGGTGAGGGTCACGGGTTTCGTCTGCCGGAAACACAGATTAAAGCCTTGGAGGCGGAATATGCATTCTATGCCCGAGTTTTGGGACTTGAACCTGCACAGCCGCTCCCACATATCGATATTTCAAATTTAAAGGGTGATATGTGAATTTTACCAGTGACAATACATACGGCGTTGCCGCACCGATCATGGATGCAATCGTGGCCGTCAATTATGGAGCGGTTGGATCCTATGGTGGCGATCCGTGGACTGCACGTGTTGTGTGTCAATTTTGTGAGTTGTTTGAGCGCGAAGTGAAGGTTTTTCTTTTGCCGAGCGGCACGGCGGCAAACGCTCTGGCTATTTCGTCACTGACACCACCGCATGGCGCGGTGTTTTGCCACAATGAAAGTCATATTTTGCTGGAAGAGTGTGGCGCTTGCGAATTCTACTCAAGTGGTGCTCGTTTGGTGCCGGTATCGGGTTTTGCTGGACGTATGATGCCGCTAGAGTTGAATACGGCGATAGCCAAATATTCAGGCATTCGTAATGATTTGATTCCGGCAGCACTGAGCATCACGCAATCAACCGAATGTGGCACTGTTTATCAGCCTGACGCTGTTGCTGAACTATGCTCAATTGCACATAAAAGAGGTATGGCTGTTCATATGGATGGCGCACGATTTGCCAATAGTGTGGTCTCGCTGGGGCTACCTCCTGCTGCAGTCACCTGGCGTGCCGGCATAGATATCCTGTCCTTTGGCGCGACTAAGAATGGTGCGTTGGCGGCCGAAGCTGTTATTGTATTCGATACCGACCGTGCTAGCGATCTGATCTATCGCTGTAAGCGTGCTGGCTTGTTGCTCTCCAAGATGCGTTTTGTTGCAGCACAGTGGGAAGCTTATCTAGCTGATGGCCTATGGCTGCGTCTTGCAGGACATGCCAATACCATGGCGCGACAACTGGCGGATGGGCTGAGAGGTGTAGCTGATGTTCGTCTGCCTTGGCCGACGGATGCAAACGAAGTTTTTTGTCTTATGGCGGGCTCAATGGTTAAACGCCTGCGCGATGCTGGGGCGAGTTTTCACGAATGGACGACTGTGGGTTTGTATGCATCGCCGTTCGAGCCAACCCCGGACGAAGTGTTTGTTCGCTTGGTGACGAGTTTCCAAACAACTCAAGATCAGATAGATATATTTCTAAAACTTGCCGCAGACGATTGAACCAGGAGCCAACACGCTCGCGGATCTTTTTAAGATGCATAAAAGCGGCCCTCCGCTTTGGAGGACCGCCAGCTTAAGCTGTACCGTTCATATCAATCAGGCGGCGTTTGCAGTTGATTTGATGGTTTTTTGTGTTGAAATCTCAATCTTACGCGGCTTCAGCGCTTCGGGCACTTCGCGCACTAGATCTATATGAAGTAGACCATTCTCAAGTCGCGCTCCGGACACCAATACATGATCGGCTAGTCGAAAGCGCCGATCAAAGGCACGCGCGGCAATTCCCTGATAGAGAAAGTTACGTGTTTCTGTATCCTCTGGCTGCTTGCCGTGGACACTGAGCATGTCTTCTTTAACTTCTATCTCGATGTCATCCTCGGCAAATCCAGATACTGCCATCGTAATACGATAGTCGTGCTCATCGAGGTGCTCAATATTATAGGGTGGATACCCATTTGCGGTATCGGCGCTTGTCTGATCCATCAGTTGGGCCAGACGATCAAAACCAATCGTGGTCTTATAAAGAGGGGCAAGATCAAAGGTTCGCATAACACATTCTCCTGTTGAGCAATATGAAGGCAGTCCGCACTAAATTGTGCCGGACATTCTGGTTTTAAGGACCCATTGAGGCATCCTTACTTCATGATGTGGGGGCATTAGCTTCGTATTCAAGAGAATTGATGCTGCTATATATCAGATTGATTTGAGTGGATGGGTTATCTGACTACTTCCTTAGTTGCCGTGTTTGCACAATGATCCGCTTGTCTATCATTTTCTAGAAACGATCAAAGCAGAAGTTATTGTAGGTAGGCACTCATTTTGGCAGCATTTGATGCTGTCATATCTAGGATATAATAGCCTCGGCGAATTTATGAATTGAGCTTGCTTACGCTGAGAGTCAAAGCTACAGCGTAGTTTCTTCATTCCCAGAATCAGGTAAAAAAACGTGCAGCCACCTTGGAATGGACTCCTAATTCTAGTGGCCAGATAGTATTTTTAGAGCTTTGACATGAAGCTCTTTTGTCGCCGCTGCAACAATTTGGCCGCCTTGCTCTGCACTCTCATTTTTCCAAGTGGAGATGATACCGCCTGCGGCTTCAACAAGCGGAATAAGCGCAACGATGTCATAGGGATTGAGCCCTGCCTCAACCACTAGATCAATATGCCCGGCAGCCAGCATTGCATAAAAATAACAATCGCCACCATAGCGTGTGAGGCGAGCACGTTTTTCAATTGTCTGATAGCGGGCGAATTCATCGCCGGGGGTAAACAGGTGTGGCGAGGTGGTGGCAAGTATTGCTGTCTCGATCGATTGACAGCGACTTGTTTGGATATTCGCTGTGCCGTTACTATTTCTTAAAAAGGCCCCAGCCTGGGTGCCGATGAAACGCTCGCCGATATAGGGTTGATCGACGATGCCGATGATAGGATGGCAATTATACTCAAGTCCGATCAATGTCCCCCATAAGGGTACTCCGGCGATAAACGACCGTGTGCCATCAATAGGATCTATATGCCACGAATAGCCACTAGTTCCTGTTTTTAGCGGGTGCTCTTCACCAAAAATAGCGTCTTCTGGTCGTTCGGAATTAATAATGTCACGGATGACTTTTTCCGTATTCTGATCTGCGATCGTCACCGGATCGAATATGGCTCCTGCGCTGGCTTTGTTTTCTATTGGCATTGCTGTGCGGAAGTAGGAAAGTGTGATATTCTTTGCGGCGTCGGCCAGTTTAAGAGCAAACTCGGTAAGTTCGCTTGTTTCCTTCTTTCCTGGAAATGTGGGCACGCCAGACATATTGGGTAAGATTCCTAATAAAGACAGGTTAATTGATTGCCCG
>CAUZRD010000114.1:0-6956 GCA_963582255.1 Alphaproteobacteria bacterium
GCACCTATCGCGGAAGTCATGGGACTTGACGATCCGATGTTCGATATAGGTGTTACGGCGAATCGACCAGACGCACTCGGCGTATACGGAGTTGCTCGTGATTTGGCCGCTGCCGGTATAGGTGAACTTAAGGACGATCAAGTGCCGCTGGTTACAGGTACATTTGCCTGTCCGGTCAATGTCACGATTGATCTTGATGGTGACTCGGCAAAAAACTGCCCAGCATTTGCGCTGCGGTTGGTTCGCGGGATC
The DNA here is from genome assembly GCA_963582255.1 of Alphaproteobacteria bacterium. Classification (GTDB taxonomy): domain Bacteria; phylum Pseudomonadota; class Alphaproteobacteria; order Rhizobiales; family TMED25; genus CAUZRD01. Next base: position 253 of record CAUZRD010000114.1, read on the forward strand.
AAAAATGGTCCTTCGCCCAAATGGATGCAGGATCGGTTGAGATCGGTTGGGTTGCGCCCGATAAATGCGCTGGTCGATATCACCAACTATATTACGGTTGATCGGGCTAGGCCGTTACATGTGTTCGACGCATCCAAGATCACCGGTGATCTTGTGGTTCGTATGGCGCGGGATGGAGAAAATCTAAGCGCGCTTGACGGAAAAGATTACATGCTAACATCCCAGATGGTGTTGATAACGGATGATAAGGGCCCGGTGTCGATTGCCGGTATCATGGGAGGTGCTGAGACTGGATGCACCGTGGATACAACTGATGTGCTGATCGAGAGCGCCTTGTGGAATCCGATTAATATTGCAAAATCCGGCCGAACGCTTGGGCTTGAAAGTGACGCACGTTACCGCTTCGAACGTGGTGTTGATCCAGCATTTATGATGTTGGGCCTCGAGCTTGCGACTGCCATGGTTCAGAAAATATGCGGCGGTGAGGCGTCCGAAGTTGTACTTTCTGGCAATGTCCCGGGTGCCACATCGATGATTGAATTTGATCCAATGCAGGTCAAGCGGCTTTCCGGTATAGATATTCCTGTTCCCGAGATTAGATTAATTCTTGAAAATCTTGGGTTCTTAGTGACCGGTGTTGGCGATAAAATGCATGTTACACCGCCCACTTGGCGGCCAGATATTTCTGAGAATGCCTGTCTTGTGGAAGAAGTAGTACGCATTGCTGGTACAGATCGGCTGCCCTCGACGCCTCTGCCTAGGCTTTCGTCGGTAGCGGGAGATATTTTGACCAAATCGCAAAAACGGGCAAGGCAGGCAAGGCGCGCTCTTGCGGGACGCGGAATGGTTGAAGCAATTACGTGGTCGTTTATTGCACATCAACATGCGGAAGTTTTTGGGGGAGGACAGGACGAACTTGAGTTGCTTAATCCAATTTCTTCTGAAATGAGCGCGATGCGGCCTGGTCTATTGCCTGGGTTGGTTGTTGCCACGCAGCGAAATGCCGATCGCGGTCTAACGGATCTTTGCCTGTTTGAAGTTGGACAAGCCTATCGCGGCATACGGCCTGAAGATCAGTATTTGGCTGCATCGGGAGTACGGCGTGGAAATGCACGTGTAATTGGAGCTGGGCGAGACTGGCGCGAGCATTCTGCTGGAGTGAATGCCTTTGATGCTAAGGCCGATGCTCTGGGCGTGCTGGCGGCGCTTGGATTTAACACGGAAAAGTGCCGGATCACTCAGGATGCTCCCGCGTGGTTCCATCCTGGAAAGTCAGGGGTGGTACGGCTTGGTCCGAAGGTTGCACTCGCATATTTTGGCGAAATTCATCCTCGTGTTTTGCGCGATTTGGATGCTGGAGGCCCCATTGCGGCTTTTGAGGTCTTTGTCGACTCAATTCCCGAACCGCGTCAGAAGATGTCGCGTTCTCGTGGGCCACTTAAGGTATCTGATCTCATGCCGGTATCGCGTGATTTTGCCTTCGTTGTTGATAACGAAGTCGCGGCGGGCGATCTAATCCGGGCTGCAAAATCAGCTGATAAGTCACTTGTTTCCAGTGTACGCCTGTTTGATGTCTATGACGGTGTGAATGTTGGAGAGGGGCGTAAGTCATTGGCGATAGAGGTAATTCTCGCGCCGCAGGATAAGACCCTCACTGATGAGGAAATCGAGGCTGTGGGCGCCAAGGTGGTGAAGCAGGTCGAAAAAGCAACTGGTGGCACGCTGCGAGGTTAATTCTCTGCCAGAATCAAGTGTTAACGGTTGATCAAGCGTTACCTATCAATATGCCTGCACCAAACACCAAAAGCCCGCCAACAACAATTTGGAACGCAGCAGTAAGGAACGCTGTATCCATATATTTGTAGCGGATATATGAAATTGCCCCCAACTCGAGCACTACAACTCCGATCGCAAGCCAAGTGGCGAGCCAGAAATCGGCTAGCAAATAGGGTAGCGTATGCCCAATTCCACCAATCGCTGTCATCAGGCCAGAGGCAACCCCACGAATCCATGGAGAACCTCGTCCCGTAAGGGTGCCATCATCAGAAAGAGCTTCGGCAAATCCCATAGAGATGCCGGCACCAACGGATGCAGCAATGCCGACGAGGAATGTCTCGTGGGTGCTTTGCGTGGCAAATGCGGCTGCAAATAGTGGCGCCAATGTTGATACAGAGCCATCCATTAGCCCCGCCAAGCCTGGTTGGACGATCTGGAGTAAAAATAATTTTCGCTCCATGCGCCGTTCGGTTGAAATAGCCTCGTCAGTCAGGTGGGTCTCGCCAAGCTCTTCGGCCAGGGTCACATGATTACGCTCTGCCTCGGCTAAATCTCCAAGTAATTTCCGGGTTGAGGCATCGGTCGAACGTTCGGCGGCACGCAAGTAAAAACGCCGCGCTTCTACTTCCATCAGTTGAGCTTGCTCACGGATTTTCTCAATGCCGAGGCCGCGCATCATCCAGAACGGCCTCCGCTGGACAAATCCGCGCACATCTTGTCGACGCACAAAAGGAATAGATTCGCCAAATTTTTCGCGGTGTAGATCGATCAGAAGCCGGCGGTGCTCATTTTCTTCTGCCGCCATTTCATCAAACAGCTCAGCCGAAGCACCAAAATCTGATCTGAGAGCATCAGCATAGGTGGCGAAGATGCGGCTGTCTTCCTCTTCAGCTGCAATGGCCAGCGCGATAACTTCCTGTTCCGATAAGTCGGAAAAACTTCGTTTGCCAAATCCGAGCATACTCACTCTCGATTGTTGTAGAGTAGTTATAGTCTACTATTTAGTGGCGTGTGCGCATGTATACAATATATCAAGCCGCATTGTTGTAGCCCAAAGCTGATCAGAATTGGGAGTGAGGATTATAACAATTTTGGCGAATGCTGCATGCAATAATTATCATGTTCACCAGTGCCGGTATGACCAATACAATAGACTGAAATATTTTGTGTTGGACTACCCCCAATGCTTCCCCGACACTCGTATCGCACGCGATTTATCATCATAATTTTACGCTATCGACGCCTCAGCCATTTAACAGTTGAACTGGTGATGTTATCTAGCCGCCATGGTTCAGCAATCACATATTCGAAATTTCTCTATTATTGCGCACATAGATCATGGCAAATCGACGCTAGCTGATCGCCTAATTCAGACCACTGGAGGTTTGAGTGAACGCGAAATGCGCGAGCAAGTGCTCGATTCTATGGATCTTGAGCGGGAGCGAGGAATTACTATCAAAGCTCATGCTGTAAGCCTTGATTACACTGCTAATGACGGTGAAACATATATTTTAAACATTATGGATACCCCCGGACATGTTGATTTTGCTTATGAGGTCAACAGGTCTCTTGCTGCATGTGAGGGGTCATTGTTGGTCGTGGATGCAAGTCAGGGAGTCGAAGCGCAAACGCTCGCCAATGTCTATCAGGCGATAGAAAACGATCATGAGATTGTCCCGGTTCTGAACAAGATTGATCTACCTGCTGCAGAGCCGGGCCGGGTGCGCCAGCAAATAGAGGATGTGATCGGGCTGGATGCAAGTGATGCCATTGAGGTTTCAGCAAAGACCGGAATCGGCATTGATGAGGTTCTCGAAGCGATAGTGTGCCGATTGCCAGCTCCGGCAGGTGATCCAGACGCGACGCTCAAGGCCCTGTTGGTTGATTCATGGTACGATTCCTATCTTGGAGTTGTTGTTCTTGTGCGGGTGTTTGACGGCACTCTAACCAAAGGACAGCGGGTTAAGCTGATGTCGACCAATACGGTTCATCAGATAGAGCGGGTTGGGATTTTCAAGCCGAAGGAGCATCTAGTGGATGTGCTCGGCCCCGGTCAGATCGGATTTTTTACTGGTTCGATCAAACAGGTGGCAGATACTAGGGTTGGCGATACGATCACAGATGAACGCCGCCCTGCAACTGAGCCTCTTGCAGGCTTCAAGCCATCGCAGCCGGTTGTGTTTTGCGGCCTTTTCCCGGTTGATGCCGCACAATTTGATGATTTACGCGAAGCGACCGCGCGATTGCGACTTAATGATGCCAGTTTCGAATTTGAGATGGAAACGTCCGCTGCGCTTGGTCTTGGATTTCGGTGCGGGTTTTTGGGTCTTCTGCATCTTGAAATCATCCGCGAACGGCTCGAACGCGAATTTAATCTTGATCTTATCACGACTGCACCGAGCGTCATTTATCATATGCATCTGACAGATGGAAAAATGACGGCCATGCATAATCCGGCCGATATGCCTGACGTGATGCGGATAGCGCACATTGATGAACCGTGGATTGAGGCAACAATTCTGGTGCCAGATGATTATTTGGGGGCAGTGCTTAAATTATGTGAGGAACGCCGGGGCATTCAGCGAGACCTGACCTATGCTGGCTCGCGCGCGATGGTGATCTATGAGCTGCCGCTCAATGAAGTTGTGTTCGATTTTTATGATCGTCTGAAATCAGTGTCGCGTGGATATGCTAGTTTTGACTATCATATCACCGAATACCGTGAAGGCAATCTGGTGCGTTTGCAGATACGGGTGAATGATGAGGCGGTGGACGCCCTAGCCATCATTGTTCATCGCTCGCAGGCTGAGGCGCGCGGACGTATCATGTGTGAAAAACTTAAAGAGCTCATTCCCCGTCATCTGTTTAAGATCCCTATACAGGCTGCCATCGGCGGGAGGATTATCGCGCGTGAAACTATAGCGGCGATGCGTAAGGATGTGACGGCCAAATGCTATGGGGGAGATGTGACGCGTAAACGCAAACTTCTTGAAAAACAAAAGTCTGGTAAAAAGAAAATGCGTCAGTTTGGTAGGGTAGAAATTCCGCAAGAAGCATTTGTGGCAGCACTTAAAACCGATGTGTAGTCCGGTAGTGGAAGAGCTGGTATGTTCCGTATGACTTTGAATGTACTAGTATTTGAGTAAGAAAATCATTGATTAGTGGCCCCTATGCGTATTTTAGAGCTGGTGTTTATATTTACCTGTTTCCTCGGATCAACCGGGGTTGTGGCGGCGCATCCAGCAAAGAAGTTGTTTGGAGTTCAGGTTGCCTCGGCAGCTCTGGAGCCTGCGCCGGTTGGATCTTATGCCAAGGGGTGTCTTGCCGGAGGTCAGCCATTAGCCCAGAACGGTCCAAATTATCAGGTGATGCGTTTGTCGCGAAACCGATATTGGGGACACCCGGTCTTGATCAATTACATTGAAAAAATAGCCACAGCAGCGCACGAAGAAGGTTGGCGGGGTCTGATGGTTGGCGATATGTCCCAGCCGCGTGGTGGACCGATGTTGACCGGCCATACGAGTCATCAGATTGGGCTGGATGCTGACATCTGGCTAAAGCCGATGCCCGCGAAGATCATGAGCGAGTATGAACGCGAAAATGTTAGCGCGGTATCGATGCTGAATGAAGCGCTAACTGAAATAAATACTAATCAATGGACGCAGATACACGGAGAGTTGATCAGGCAGGCAGCGCTGCCGTCGGAGGTCGCACGTATTTTTGTGCATCCGGTGATAAAGAGGGAGTTATGCAGAACAGCTGTAAATGACCGCTCCTGGCTGCGAAAAATTAGATCATGGTGGGGGCATCATTATCATTTTCACGTTCGTTTAGCCTGTCCAAATGGAGCTAGGGAGTGCATTGATCAAGCTGCACCACCACCAGGGGATGGCTGTGGAGCGGAGCTGAAATCGTGGTTAAACAAGGCAAAAAAACCGACCAAACCAAGCCTGCCAATAAAAAAGAAGCGCGATCTTATGATTGCTGATTTGCCGGCTTCATGCCGGGCAGTTTTGGCCACGCCCTAACACATTTTTTATCGAAGTTTGGTATGGCGTGCGGGTGGTGGCGGGTAGCCTTATCTGAGGTTGGTTTAGGTGATTGTCGGCTATGTGGTTACGCGTGCTAATGGGCTAATACCAGGCGGCTGGTCTGATTTTCTGGCGGGGGCGTCCGATAATGACAAATATCAGACTTAAGACTAGTGCAACAGCGAAGGTCGGCCATTCAAGAATGGTTTGAATGATAGGATCCCAGAGATAGGGATGCAGATAACGCTGAACCATCGCTTGGGCACCATTCAGGCTGGCGTGGTCCAGATCATACCAAACCTGACCTAACTGACTGAGTAGCAATTCGTTGGCTGCGATGGTGCGGGCTCCATCGGCGATCAAAAATCCCAGCCCGACAAGAAAGAGGATGTATCCGACAAGACGAAATAGGATCATTTGTAGCTCCAGTTGTGCATTCCATGGCATGGTTGGACGGCGAAGTGTCTACAGGTTGTCAGCTTGCGGGACAATCAGCGTTGATAAATTGTACGGTGTTATGCAACAGAAGCCGATGTGGGTAGGGGCTGTCTTCGGGTATTGGTGATTGAATGCGTTTGCCATGGCTCTTGCATGCGATACGGCGTCGGCGATATATCGCTTATACTGTTGTTTATGCGGACGGGCTCCTCACCGGAGCCGCTGCATCTGGAGGGGTGGCCGAGTGGCTGAAGGCGCACGCTTGGAAAGCGTGTAGGCGGGAGACTGTCTCGAGGGTTCGAATCCCTCTCCCTCCGCCAATTATTTCTATGAACCTTTTGTTATTGTTAAATAAAAAATATTTTAGAATTTCTGGTACCACAGTTAGTCTCACACTGTGATCGGGTTAAAAGATCCAGCGGTGGATAATTCCATATAGCCCCTTCCTTACTGACGAGA
>CAUZRD010000115.1:0-6853 GCA_963582255.1 Alphaproteobacteria bacterium
GAGTGATCTGTGCGGTTCATTCAGGCCAGGACATTTTTCCGGAGTTTTGACGGTTGTTGCAATTCTGTTCAATCTTGTTCAACCTGACATCGCCGCATTCGGTCAGAAAGACTACCAACAGTTAGTTATGATCAGCGCTATGGCTAAATCGCTGTCGATGCCAGTAAAAATTGTATCAACGCCAACTGTGCGCGCTGGAGATGGGCTGGCGCTCTCATCTCGCAATCAGTATCTGTCTGATGAAGAACGCGCTATCGCACCAGAGTTATACCGTGCGTTGGAGAGAGCAGTTGATGGGCTGAAGAGCAGAGCGGATATTCAAGAAATTGAGGCGGGAGGTGTGCTTGCGCTGCGTAATGCTGGATTTACTGTCGATTATTTTTCAGTACGCAATGCTAAAACCCTTGCTAGAGTGAACCATTCATCCGGTGATATAGCAGTTCTCGCCGCAGCGCGGCTGGGTAAAACTCGTCTTGTTGATAACCTTCGCACAGGCAAAATATAAGACCTATAATTACGATATAGACCTCATGCCGACGTTGGTTTTATGAGTCATTCAGCATTGTGCCCTGCGAGATTTATGTTTTACTCGAGCAGATGCCAAGCACTGACATTTGTTTTTGTAATCAGTCGGTAACGGCATTAAACTATGACTAAGTCACATCGTTCTTTTCCTATAGGTATTAGTTATGAACCGTATTACGCCACCAGACCGTTCAGATGGTTTGAAACCGATTGCAAAAGTTGTTGCTCCTTCCCTCACATTTTCTAAACATCCTGGTTTGGTGTCGCGATTACTCGACGTCTATCCTGAAGCGAAGTGCAATACGGACGGCCGTCTTTTGCATCTTGATGAAGATGAGTTGATTGCGTTTATGGCCGGTTATGAGGCAGCGCTAGTCTCTCTTGAATGGATAACAGAGCGTGTTTTGACCGAACTTCCTGAGCTTAGATTGATCGTCAAACTGGGAGTAGGTTTGGACAAGATTGATCCCCATGCGCTAAAAAAACAGGGTGTCCGGCTGGGTTGGAAACCGGGGGTTAATGCCACATCCGTTGCCGAGCTGACCATCTGTACCGCCATTATGGCCTTGCGCCAGGTGCTGCCACGAAACCTGATGATGCGTGCAGGAGAACGGCCCATGCAGGCGATGGGCCAGTTACTCACCGGCAGGGTATTTGGCATTCATGGGTGTGGATATGTTGGCCGTGAAGTTGTGCGACTTCTGCAACCTTTTGGCTGTGAGATCATCGCCAATGACATTGAGGATAGATCTAATTTTTACGACAAATACGGTGTGAAATCTGTCAGTTCTGAGGAGCTTTGGGAGCGTTCTGAGATTTTGTCGCTACATCTTACCGTCACCAAATCAACCTATGGGCTTTATGGGGCAGAGGTACTTGATCGGCTGCGTCCGGATTGTGTTTTGATCAATACGGCGCGCGGACAGATTTTGGATGAGGACTCGGTCAAACAGCGTCTGAAGGATGGAAGACTTGGCGTTGCAGCGATTGATGCCTTTCAGCGCGAGCCCAATGAAGATGATGAATTTCTTAATCTACCTAATCTGATTGCAACTCCTCATATTGGAGCGAGCTCGGAAGAAGCGCGCTGGAATATGGGTATCGCGGCGATTGAAGGCTTGACTAAAAACTTCTTGGTTGAACCTGGTGTGCACCCTTTCGATGACAGATGAGAGAGGTCTGCAATTTTCAGGTGTATTGGATGATGTGCACTCGCATGCGGGTGGCTGTATGTTCGACGTAATTTTGTTGGCCATCTTGGGCATAGGGTTGTTTTGCTCTGGAGTATTCTATGCACCAATTACCTGTTGAAACTGGTGAACCAGCGGGTGATCTACGCGCGTTCCGCCGATGTCTTGGGCAGTTCGCAACGGGCGTGAGTGTGGTGAGCGCCGATGTTGAAGGCGTATTGGTCGGCATGACCGCAAATTCTTTCGCTTCGGTATCTCTTGAGCCGCCATTGGTCTTGTGGTCTGTAGATTGTTCCTCGGCAAGTGCGGAGCGCTTTGTTCACGCCCGACATTTTGCGATTAATGTTCTGGCTCGTGATCAGATTGAGCTATCTCGAAAGTTTGGGCGCCCTGCCGACGATAAATTTCATGGTGTTTCTTGGGCACCTGGTCTTGGGGGCGCACCAATTATTGCTGATATCGCAGCATCATTTGAATGCACGCAACAGCAAACAATTGATGGGGGTGATCATGTCATTATCATTGGAAAAGTTCAGAAATTTTCCAGGTTTGACCGTGAGGGATTGTTGTTTGCGCAAGGGCGGTATGCGTTGGCGCGAGAGCATACGGGCTCTAAAAACGCGCTTGAATCGGATGATTCTCTGAGTGAACTTGTGCGAATGAACACTGCATTGATGCCGCTAGTTACTAGGGTTCAGCGCCGGTTACGACGAACATTTGACCATGCTCGCGAAGGGCATGGTGTCTCGCGCGATGAAAGCGCAGTTCTTGGCGGACTTGCGGCTTATTCTGGCGTAACGGTTGACCATTTGACTGAACTTTTATTTTTAGGCGCGAACACGGTTAGCTCTACCGTGAGCGAACTTGCCGCATCAAAAAATTTGAAAGTGGCTGCTGATGGCAAAATTACATTGACGCAAACAGGACGAGCTTTACGTGAAGCTCTGCTTGATTGTTATGTTGATCTTGAGACCAAGGAGCTAACTGGTATCCCAAGGGATCATATCCGAATTACCGAAGCCGTTCTTGCTACCCTTCTTAAAGAGCCAGCCGACCGCGACATTTAAGTCGAAGCCGGCCGAAGTGTGTAGGTCGCTCGGGTATTAAGAACTAGTCGCGCCAGGGAGCGCGGGGCTCTTCAGGTTCTGGCATTAGGCCGTGGGCAAGCATTACCGTTGCCAGCATGGTATAGTACCCGGCAAGTCCTGTCAGATCCATCAGCTGTTCATCACCGAATTTTTCACGCGCCTCTTCAAAGATCGCATCTGGAATGCCTTTTTTGGCAAGAACGGCGCTGATATATTCATAGACCAGCCTATCTTCATCAGTTGAAAAGTCTGGTCGCACTCCGCGTCCAATTGAGTTTAGCGTAGATTCGGGAACACCCGCCTGAACGGCAAGCGGCATATGGGCGCGCCACTCAAAATCAGCTTTACTGAACGTTGATGAGATGCATATGGCAAGTTCGCGTACCCGGTCAGAAACTTTTGATTTATAGCGCAGATAGGCACCCACTTCCTGTGCGGTATCACAAAAAGAGGCACTGTTGACTAATAGATTGAAAATAGCAGCGGAACGGCCTCTGGGTCCGGAAATGATTTTTTCACGTACAGCTTTTTGTTCATCGTTCATGTCTTCGGGTTTGAGAACGGGTAGTCGCGACATAGTGTCTCTCCATTGGTTTAGCCGCTGGGGCAGGTGATGGGTCGCCTTCGGTGAGTAAGGTGATTTTGAATCGGTAACCGCCAGAATGGCCGCATCCGATTTATTGGGAAATGGATTCAAGCCGGTTTGAACATGGGGATCAGCGGACCATTTACGGAGGGCTTAAATACGACGCGTACAGCCATTCCGATGCGAATATCATCGCTTTCACACTCAACAATGTTAGTCAACATCATTGGGCCTTCATCAAGCTCGACATATGCTAAGGCAAACGGAACAGGAACGCGCTGCATGACACTATAGGTGTAGATTGTACCGCGCCCGTTAGCCTTAATCCATTCAACATTACTTGAAAGAGTGAATGGAGATACTGCGCGCGGGTAGAAAAATTTCTTTCCTGTATCTTTGCAGAAGCCAATTAAAAGTTGTTGTTCTCTTGTGGACTCCCAGTATTGGCAAGATTCCTCATTTGGTTCGGGTGCAGTCAGTTCTCGGTCTTCAAGCCAGGTCATAGGTTCACTCCCGTTCCATGATCAAGGTTGCGCCGCCATGGCGTGCACCGAGCTGGAAGCCTGTTCCATGAGCGAGAACAAGGTCACAATTTGCGACCTGAACAGCCGGATGGGCTTCACCGCGCAACTGCCTGACCGCTTCGATAATCTTAGTCATACCACCGCGATTGGATGGATGGTTTGAGCACAAGCCTCCGCCATCGGTATTGAAAGGAAGCTTCCCAGAACCGGAGATAAGGTTTCCGTCAGCGACAAATGAGCCGCCCTTGCCCTTCTCGCAAAAGCCGAGATCTTCGATCTGAACCAGTACAGTGATGGTAAAACTATCGTATATGGAGGCATATTTGATGTCGGCTGGGGCAATGCTGGCTTCGGTGAAAGCCGACTTTCCGGCGATAGCACCGGCAGATGTTGTGATGTCAAAGTAACCGGCAGATTGATGCTTAACTGATTCGCCTGCGCCCTTAATGGCGACCAGCGGTCGTTTAACCGTGGTGGCAATTTCTTTCCTGGTAACGATCACCGCGCCTCCACCATCGCTGATTACGCAGCAGTCAAGTCGGTGCAGCGGGGAGGCGATGATTGGAGATTGAAGCACATCATCGACGGTCACAACATTCTGTAACATGGCATTTGGATTGTGTTGGGCGTGATGGGAAGCAGCAACCTTGATCCAGGCTAGTTGTTCGGATGTCGTGCCATATTCATGCATATGGCGCATGGCGACCATAGCATAGCCATTTGCTGTAGTAAGCGTCATAGGGAGTTCATATTGACCGTCGGGATGGCGAGACCCAGTTAGCCTCGGTGTCGTACCAGTCGCCACACCCTCACTGCGCGGCCGTCCGGATAGCACAACCAATGCGATGTCACACTTGCCAGCAGCAACCGCTTGGGCAGCGTGGGAGACCTGGATCAACGGGGAGCAGCCGCCAGAATCGGTAGAGTCGATGTGGCGCAGGCTTAAATTCATGTAGTCGGCCATCGAAACGATGTTTCCAGGTGCATCACCGCTGCAAAAATAACCGTTGATGTCGTCCTTGGTGAGGCCAGCATCGGCAATTGCACCAGCGGCGCATTCGGCGTGAAGCTGCGCGTTTGATTTATCCGGAGCCTTGCGCGTTGGATGCTCAAATGCACCAATTATGTAGCCTTGGCTATGTGCGCTCATGTTGTTCTCGCATTCTGATCATACTTAAAGCTACCCTCAGTAGAAATTGTCTCATGCTTCATACCGCCGACGCGTATCATTCTGTAGACTGTGCCGAAGGTCGTGCCATGCGGAGTGGTGCATCGGTAACGTTTTGAAGTTCATCAAAGGTTAGGCCGGAGGTAAGTTCGTCGACCTCCAACCCGTCGGTCCCAACCGATATAACCGCAAGATCTGTATAAATTCGTTTGACTACGGATGTAGCAGTTAGTGGATAGGTACAGCTTTCTACAATTTTTGGTGTCCCGTCTTTTGTCAAATGGTTCATCGCAACCCATAGATTTTTTGCTCCCACGCAAAGGTCCATGGCACCGCCGACTGCCGGAGCAGTATCATTCTCTGATGTAGCCCAATTAGCGATATCACCATTGTTAGCAACCTGAAATGCACCAAGAATGCATAAATCTAGATGCCCTCCTCGGATCATGGCAAAGCTATCAGCGTGGTGCACATAAGCGCCACCTGTTCGCAAGGTAACGTAGTTCTTACCCGCATTTATCAACCATGGTTGGCTGCCGGAAGGCTCTTGAGCTGCTCCCATGCCAAGAACACCATTTTCGGAATGTAAAACCACCTCGCAGTCATCTGGAATGGAGTTTGCAACCATGGTTGGCATGCCTATACCCAAGTTGACATACCAACCCTCACAAATATCGACGGCGATACGAGCTGCTATCTCTTTACGTGTTCGCGGTGCAACATTGGAAGAAATGCTCATGGTTAGCCTCCAAACGGTGGGTCGCCATATGGCACGTGGATAACCCTGTCGACGAAGATGCCGGGTGTGATGATGACCTCAGGATCGAGATCTCCTAAATCAACGACATGCTGGGTTTGTACGACCGTGAGTTTTCCCGCCATGGCCATTACTGGATTAAAATTTCGACCTGATTGTTTGTAGATTAGGTTACCCCAACGATCGGCCTGCCAGCATTCAACCAATGCTAGATCTCCTGGCAGGGCTTTTTCCAGAACATATGTTCTGCCATCGATCTCACGGTGTTCTTTGCCCTCGGCAAGTTTTGTGCCGACGGAGGTTGCCGAAAAAAATGCTGGAATACCAGCTCCAGCTGCGCGCATACGTTCGGCCATAGTTCCTTGAGGAACGATTTCAAGCTCGATTCTACCCTCGCGATAAAGTTCTACGAAGACTACCGGATCCGAGCTGCGCGGGAAGCTGCAAATGACTTTTCGTACCCTGCCAAGTTCAAGTAGACGTGCTAGCCCTACCCGACCAACGCCTGGATTGTTAGCCACAATGGTGAGATTGCTTGCGCCCTGTTCAATTAAACCGTCGATTAAATAAACCGGCTGACCAACTGCACCAAATCCGGCGAGCAAGACAGTCGAACCGTCTTGTACGCCGTTCATCGCATCGGCCATCGATTGCACGATTTTGTTTATCATTAAGCTAGATCCATACGATCTTGGAAGCTCTTGAGATCGTTGGTGTTGGTATTGGCATGTTATGTAGATCCAGACGGTACTATTTGGCTACATTTTAGCAGCGACTCAAGTCAATGGTGATATTTACATCAAATATAACATGGTAAGATAACGCAACACCTTTGCGCCGCGAAGCAATCAATCATCGCCGCGAGTTGCTGATACTCCAGCATGATATATCACTATTATAACGACAGTCTATATAGTCACGAATGATGCGAGCGGACCAAAACAGTTGCCAGAAGCAATGCACCGGGTGACCACGATTCCGGATAGTTAATTTTTTAGTGTATTAAGACATGGTG
>CAUZRD010000116.1:0-6841 GCA_963582255.1 Alphaproteobacteria bacterium
TGTTGTACGGCGCGCTTGCAGCAATAGAAATAGCCGTCGGAATTTACGGCCTGCACCTCGCGCCATTGTTCAGGCGTCGTTTCGGTCAGGCGTGTTGTTGTCCAGTGGGCTGCGTTGTTGACTATGACGTCGAGCGAACCCCATTTTTCTACTGTCTGCGAAATCATGGCGTCGACATTTTCCCATTTCGAGATGTCACAGTGTATCTTGATGGCCTCGCCGCCTGCCTCGGTTATGACGCGCTCGGTTGGGAGACCACCCTCTTTGGGATCGTCGATTATGTCGGCCACGACAACTTTTGCGCCTTCGTTGGCAAATAGGATCGAAATGGCGCGTCCAATCCCAGAGGCCGCTCCGGTCACTATTGCAACTTTCCCCTCAAGTCTGTTCATCGACAACCATCCCAAGTTTGATCTTAAATTTATAATGCTCTTATAATAGGCGCAGCTAGAGGTCCTAGATGTCCGCTATCCGCGTAAAGCACGCCCCCAATCCGACATGGAGCGCTTGGCCTTACAACTTGCGTTGTTCGCTGGGAAGCATCTGATACATTTTCCGGTAACGCCGCGTGAAGTGAGAGGCGTTCTTGAAGCCTGATCGCAAAGCGACCTCGATTATGGAAACATCAGTTTGTGTGAGCAAACCCTTTGCCTCATGCAGCCTTAGGCGCATGTAGTATTGCGACGGTGACATTTGGAAATATCGCATAAAAAGACGCTCTAGATGGCGGGTGCTGGTTCCGAGGCGGACGCTAATATCGCCGATTTGAACAGGGTCTTCCAGATTGCTTTCCATCAGTTCAATCGAGCGTAAAAGCAACTGGTTCGTGACACCTGTACGCGCCTGCAAGTTCACCCGCGCGGGCGCATGTGATCCCCGAATTGAGGGGTAAACCAGAGCGTCGGCAACCTGTCTAGCAAATAAAACTGATCTAAATTTTCCGATCAGATGCAACATTAAATCCAGCGTTGAAACGCCACCAGCACAGGTTATCATATTGTCATCAATACAAAAAATATTCCCTGTAACATCAACTTTGTGGAATCGTTCGCTAAGAGATTGGAAGCTTGCCCAATGCACGGCGCACTCGCGACCATCCAACAAACCTGCTTCTGCTAATATAAAAGCGCCACTGCTGATGCCACCGATGGTTACGCCTAATCGGCTTAACTTGCGAAGCCAATTTAGGACGCCCTGATTGGTAGTTTTGGCGCCACTCTGGCCGGTGCAGACCAGTACTACATCAAGAACTGGGCAATTATTGATCCCTACTTCGATGGGCGCGGGAAATTCACAGCTCGAGGATGTCGACTGTCCATCAGCCGAGATCAATACGTAAGAGAAATTTCTTTTCTCCTCAAGGAAGTTGGCGATCCTGAGGGTATCGGTCATTATTGAAAGGGGAAGTAGTGGGAACTTATCGCTCAGGAATATTCCAAAGCAGATCGTGGTAGGGGCAAGTGTGTCGTTTTGAAGTTGCATGTTGATTTCCACTATTAACCTTAATGCGACAACTTAAGTCGCATTTGGAAGACACCCTAACAGCACTTTGTCTGTTCGCAAAGTCTCTTGAACGCGGGGGTCATCCCAGATCGATAACGGGTTCCATTGCATCAAGAATTGACTGCGGTAGATGACACATAACAGAGTGACCGCCGTTCAGCATGACCAGCGGTGGCATTCCCGTTTCACAAATGTTGTGGCCTGCGGCCTCATGCGCCGCAACTTTCCGATGGCATCTAGTCTGGAATGGACAGCCTGGTGGTGGCGCTTCGGCTGATGGGATTTCACCCTCTAGAACGATATGCTTTTGTTGCACGCGGGTATCAGCAATAGGAACGGCCGAAAGCAGGGCTTCGGTATAGGGGTGGTAAGGCGGAGAGAATACATCTTCAGTACGTCCCTGTTCAACGACGTGGCCCAGATACATAACTACGATCCAGTCGGCCAGAAATCGAACAAGACCGAGGTCATGGCTGATAAATATCATGGTCGTCTGGTTTTTAGTTTGAATGTTCATCAGCAGATCAATTACCGCGGCCTGAACGGATGCGTCGAGTGCTGAAACTGGTTCATCTGCGATGACAATCTCGGGTTCACCGGCAAAAGCGCGGGCAATTGCGACTCTTTGCTTTTGACCACCCGAAAGCTGACGTGGCAGTCGGTCGGCATAATCATGTGGCAACTTCACTGCGTCAAAGACCTCACGCATTTTCTCGAGTCGTTCCTTACGGTTCCGGCCTATCCCAAACTTTTTGAAAACCCGATGCACCTGACGTCCAACCGTGCGTTTAGGGTTCAAGGTATCAAACGGGTTCTGAAATATCATTTGCATATTGCGGACTGAATCGGGGTTCCGATCCTTAACGTCCTGCTGGCTGATCTCTTCACCTTTGAAAACCACAGACCCGCCATTCGCAGTTTCTAACCCGACTAATACCTTCGCCAGAGTCGATTTTCCGCAACCGGATTCACCTACGATGGCAACCGTTTCGCCTACTTTTGCTTGAAAACTGATCGATTTGTTTGCCTTTACCGTCTTTCCAATTTTGGTGAATACGCCGCTTGAGCGGGAATAGTATTTCTTCAGATCATTGACAGCGATTAACGTTTTGCCCGGATCTAACCGTGCTGCGGCGGGCTGGCTCTCAGGTTTGGCTTCCCAGTCGATCTCGGTCAACCGTGCACAGCGTGACTGGTGATCGTCTTGACCATCAACATTTAACATGGAAACGGAGCCGGCATCGCAGACGCCTGTTTTGAAATAGTCGCAACGCGGGCCAAAATTACATCCCTTTGGCCGCTGAAAGGGCAGCGGTGGTTGACCCTGAATCGCACAAAGCCTACCAACTGTTTTATTGGCATCCGGAACCGGCAGGGACCGAAGCAAAGCCTGCGTGTAGGGATGATGCGGTTTATGAAATAGTATGGATGTTTTGGCGCTTTGAACGGCTTCGCCCGAATACATCACAGTGGTTTGATCGCAAGTTGTGCGAACCAGACCTAAATTATGACTAATGAAGAGTATTGCTACGCCAAAGCGTGTGCAGAGATCTTTGACAAGCGCCATAATGCCGGCCTCGACGGTGACATCGAGCGATGTCGTCGGTTCATCCATCAGCAATAGTTTTGGTCTGGACAAAAGCGCTATTGCAATCACGATACGCTGAACCTGACCACCTGAAAGCTGATGCGGATAGGCACGCATTAATCGTTCGGGGTCGGGAAGCCGAACCGCCTCAAGCATTTCGATAGAGAGCGCCGCCGCTTCCTTGCGGTTCATGTTCCGGTGGATCATCGGAACTTCACAAAGTTGCTCGCCGATCATCATGGATGGATTAAGCGATGAGCTTGGCTCCTGATAGACCATGGATATTTGTGAGCCGCGAATGTGCTGAAGCTGCTTTGGTGACATTTTCACCAAGTCTTCGCCCATGAAACGTATTTCGCCGCTGACTATCTTGCCGTTCGGCCCTAGATACCGCATAATTGCCAGTGCGATTGTTGATTTACCACATCCCGATTCGCCAACCAGCCCGACCACTTCTCCCGGCATCACTTTGCAGTTAAACCCTGTCACGGCCGGAATTTCGACCGCCCGCGTCATAAAGCTAATCGATAGCTCACTGATTTCGAGGACTGGCTGCTCAGACATTTTTCTAAACCGTTCGTTTCAGATATTGTCCGTGCTCGGCGCTTCCAAGGAAGGCGTCGCCGTCCACAATCAGTTTTCCTCTGCTGAAGGTTTTATCGACCTTGCCCTGAACCTTCCAATCTTCCCAAACCGAATAATCAGTGTTCGAGTGGAGGTTGTTAACGCTATAGCTGTGTCTTGCCTCCGGATCGAAGATTACTATGTCGGCGTCAAAACCGGGCGCAAGTTGCCCTTTGGTTTTCAGGTCAAATAGTCTGGCGGGCGCGGCACAGCATGTTTCGACCCATCGCGCTCGACTTAGACGGCCCTTCAGAACACCTTCGGAATAAATCAGCGGAAATCTTGTTTCTACATTTCCTGGTGGCAAAACTGGCATCAGACGGTTTCCATCGGCGTCAAAGGAGGTGGTATCGTCGACAGGGGAGGCGATGACGTCATGGCCAAAATAGGCTGCAACTTCACGCGCTTTTTCCTCAGGAACCATCCGCATTGCGGCATGGTCGGTCGAGATTATATCGAGATCGCCCAATTCTAAAGCACGCCAAAGCGCCGATTGGTGTCCGGCGTCGCGTATCGGTGGTGTCAGAAGAAACGGCAGTGCCTTGACTTGATCTCCCTTATATATGTCGTCGGTATGCGTGAGCCACGCCAGACAAGCCTCGCCATGGGCTTGCACGCCACGTTCTTTTGCGGCGCGGATTGCTGCAACGCCCTCAGAACAAGTGTTATGGAAAATCAGGGCTCGGCCGTCGGTTATTTCAGCCATCGACAATGCCAGCGAGATCGCAGAAGCTTCGGCGGCGGCCGGATAGTTTTGGTTGAAATTAACTATGTCTCGGGCATTTCTGGCTGCTGCCCGACGCCTCATTTCGAGGATGACACCTTGGTTTTCCGCATGAATGACCGTGATGCCACCAAGTGCCGACACTTCAAACATGCCGCGCAGCAGGAATTCATCGGGCACCCGCCAACCTGGAATGGACATGAACCATTTGAAGCTAGTGATCCCGCGATCGACAATCTTTGGGATCTCTTTCAATCGTTTCTCCAACGGCTCTCGGATGTTCATGTGAAAGGCAAAATCCACGCAACTGTTGCCCGCGGCGAGGGCCATTCGTGTTGACAGCTCCGCATCTAACGTTAAACCTACTTCGGCCTGCACCTGATCGATGATCGTCGTTACCCCACCAAAGGCCGCAGCTACGGAGCCGGTACGAAAATCATCGTCGTAGCAAAAGTCCTCGCGTTCGGTTTGCATGTGAACATGGCTATCGATCGCACCGGGAAGAACAAACTTGCCTGTTGCATCGATACTAGTTTTTCCCGTTAAGTCAGTACCTATGGCGACGATTTTTTCGCCAGAAATTGCTATATCCCCGTGAAATTCGGCCTCACCATTTATAATCAGACCATTCGTGATAACGAGATCATAACTCAAGTGGAAATCTCCGTAATTTATGTGATGCAAATCAGGAAAGGTTATGGTCTTGCATCTTCTGCACGCTCTCAATTGCGACAGATAACGCTGGTTTTAAGTCGGATTTAGGCTAGCCCAAAAAGGTGGCCAGCCAATATCGTTGTTTCAACTTCGATCGTAGGTTTTGACACTAATGCTCAAGCCTTTGTTATGTAGGTACGGTTTTAGAATAGCTTGATTGTAAACAGATAATTAACTGGGCCAGATGCGCCCTCAGAATGTTGGAAGGCAGGCCAAATGGTTCGATTTGTGGTTCGACGGCTGTTCCTGATGATGAGCATAATGCTGGTTGTTTCAGCCCTTACGTTCCTGATGTTAGAGATCAATGGCGAATCGGTTGTCGTAAAGGTTCTTGGTCCGTATTCGACAATCGAACAACGCAACATCTGGCTGGACGTAAACGGTTACAATCTACATCCGTTCGTTCGGTATTTCAGTTGGCTTGGAAACATGTTGACTGGTGATTTTGGTGAATCGATCAGATATCGCGCGCCGGTCATTGACGTGCTTTTACCGCGGCTGGCGAGTACCGCTATTCTAGCGGCACTGGTTTTTTGCGTTATGCTCCCGTTGTCAATAATTGCTGGTGTGATTGCCGGAATGCGTGAAGGTGGCGGTGTTGATCGTGCGATTTCGCTGGTGGCCGTTTTTACAACTTCGATCCCAGAATTTGCCAGCGCAGTTCTGATAACCTATATATTCGTCTTCAAACTTGGTTGGTTTTCTGCCACCAGTGCGATGCAATCCGGGTTCGACCCGATGCAGTTGGCGCTGCCGGCCCTCGTTCTTATAATGTTCGGGTTTGGGTATGTCGCTAGAATGATGCGAGCTTCAATGGCCGACGTTATGGACAGCAATTATGTCCGCACCGCCACCCTTAAGGGGATGCCGTTTCACCGCGTGGTTTTCAAACATGCGATCAGAAATGCCCTGATAGCGCCTTTCACGATCATCATTTTGCAGATCAACTGGCTGCTATCTGGCGTTATCGTGGTGGAATACTTCTTTGCCTATAAGGGTTTTGGCGCGCTGCTTCTTGAAGCATCGTTAACGCAGGATATCTATCTTTTACAGGCGTGCACGATGGTGTCAGTTGTCGTGGCCGTAATGACCCAGACCATAGCCGACGTCGGCTATGGTTTCCTCAACCCAAGGGTACGAGTCACATGAGTAGCATACCTCAAGAACCAGTCGCGCCTGCAAATGTTGAAGTGGATAGCCAAGCAGCGCCACGGCGCATCAGAATGCCCGCACTCCTTTACAGTCCAGTAGGGGTTATCGGTGCATCCATTTGTCTGTTTTGGATCATAACTTCGATCTTTGCACCGCTGATTGCTCCATATTCCCCAACCGCTCAGATTGCAGCATTCCAACCACCTGGAACGACAACTGCGAATGGAATGTTTTTCCTACTCGGCACAGACCATCTTGGTCGGGACGTGCTCTCGCGTATTATCTGGGGTGGGCGTCGTGTGCTTTTTTATGCGACGATTGCAACCAGCTCGGCCTATATTGTTGGCGTTTCGGCAGGGTTGGTCGCTGGTTATTTCCGCGGTTGGGTCGATGACGTGCTGTCCAGTATCGCCAATGTGATACTGTCTTTTCCTATCCTTGTCCTTTACGTTGTGATAATCTCGACATTCGGATCTTCGGGGATAAATATCGTTCTAGCCGTGACCTTTGCCAGTGCGCCCGGAATCATGCGGATC
>CAUZRD010000117.1:0-6813 GCA_963582255.1 Alphaproteobacteria bacterium
GAGTAGCAGATAAAACTGACTTAAAAGCACATCGATGAAGTTTGCGGGTAGTAGCACATAGAAATCTTCGCGCGCTTTACAAGGTCCAGTTAGTATGGCGCTTCTTCGCCTTCAATGATTATACGATGCATCCGCCGGCGCTGACCGGCATAATCGTCGATAGCATTGTGTTGCGTGCAGCGATTGTCCCAAATTCCAAGCGAGCCAGTTTTCCAGCGAATGCGGCAGGTAAATTCAGGTTGTGAGGCGTGATTTCGTAAGAACTGGATCAGTGGGGCTGTCTCGGCGGAAGTCATGCCGCCTATTTCCTCTGTGTGACCGCTGACATATAGCGCTTTGCACCCGGTGTCGGGGTGAGTGCGCACGACAGGATGCAATGCGTTGACCTTCTCTTCACCAGGATCTCTTCGCCGCATCTCACTTAGACCAGTAAATCCAGCTAGTTTTTTTGCTCCGAGATTAAGACCTTTGCTACTATCAAGGATTTTTTTCATGCCATCTGAAAGAGTTTCATACGCGCGGTACATGTTGCTGTATTCAGTATCTCCGCCTGCCAGTGGAACCTCAAATGCATACAACATGGTTGCTTTTGGTGGAATGGTGGAAAAAATACCATCGGTGTGCCAGTCGTTACCAAAGGCGTAGGTATCCCTCTCAGTTTTCAAAACCTCGAGGACTTCGGGATGTGTAGCTAGTCCCTCCATATAGGGATATATCGCGATTTTTCCCCAGCGTTTGCCAAAAGAAACATACTGCTCTGTCGAAAGATTTTGATCTCGAAATATAATCACTTGAAATTCGACAAAGGCACGGTAAATTTCGCTAAATACATCAGCGTCAATGCAAGATAAGTCGGTGCCATGGATTTCGGCGCCAAGGCATCCCGCAATAGGACGAACATCAATAAGACGGTAGTCGGTGCCAATCGAGTTTATAGCCAATGTTTCCACCCCCATTTGACCGGAATCATTAAGTTTCTTCTATTATTTCTATGCATTTGATAACATAATTTAGTTTTCCAGTCTTGCGGGTCAAAGAATCTAATAGCTCCTTTTTATGCTGCCTGGTCTCCAACCACTACGCTCCAGACACGCACCGCTTCAGTAGTTAACTCTCGGCCGTTGTTGGAATGAATGTGGGTGAAAAAAGTCTAGCCTAAAATGGATTCCATGTTGGCTCCGATGTAAAGCGCAAATACCCAAGATTAACTCCAATGCGAAGGCCAATTCCGGATCGGATAATCGCAAGAATGACAGGACTTTGATCGGACTTATGGAAACTCACACCAATGCCGCCAGCCACATAGGCAAGTCCGCTAGGTCCGGAAAAGGCATCGAACATCTGTTGCTGATTATCAATGTTGTATACAAGGATCATCAGCTGTGAGCCATCGGCACCAATATCGAAGCCGAGAGAAGGGCCTTGCCAGAAAACTTTGGAAAAGTCGCCGTCTTTAAACCGTAGCTCACCTTCGCCGTAGCGAAGGCCGCCAATTAATGCCCCACCAATCTCTTCTCCAACGACATAAGCGTTGGGCTGGCCCTGCGAGGAAAATGCGTATTCGATCGCCGAGGCTAAATTGGTTGAGGCACGTCCGAAAAAATTGCGCCCTTGATCTAATATTTCTTGGTATTTGAATGCCTCGCCCATTTCCACTGGTGTTGTAGGAGGAGCCATATCGGGTTGTTGAGAATAGGCTGGGCCA
Organism: Alphaproteobacteria bacterium; assembly: GCA_963582255.1. GTDB lineage: Bacteria > Pseudomonadota > Alphaproteobacteria > Rhizobiales > TMED25 > CAUZRD01. The sequence continues at coordinate 1,706 of CAUZRD010000117.1, forward strand.
TGATGGAGTAATGGCCAAGTGATGGCGCTTAGGCTACCGGCAGCGGCAGTTCGGAGCAGCGTACGCCGTGAAACAACTGTTTTTTTGGAGGGCATTTGGACTCCGTTGTTACTTTTCACGCATGTTGTCGGTGAATCAATACGAATAGAAGTATTGTTACAATCATCGCATGGCTTTGTGGAGAAAGGATAAACAATGGGCTAATGTTGCGCATCTTCCTTCCTGCACTCGGGTTGCACTTGAAGGATTGTTGGGGCTACACGATTCTCCACCAAGTGCAGATTAAGTGCCTGGTAACCTTGGACGGTCCCCTGCGCCCCAAGCTATAAAACCTGGATTAAGAAATTTATCGCGCTGCTTTCCATAGCAAAACTCTGACCCGTCTATTGTGCACAGATTTCCCCCCGCTGCACGCAATATGGCGTGCCCGGCGGCGATGTCCCATTCGCATGTTGGCCCAAATCGTGGATAAATATCTGCCTTTCCAGCGGCAAGGAGACAGAATTTTAAAGATGAGCCGGCCGAAATCGTTTCACCCACCCCAAGCTCTGAAAGATAAGATTTGGTCTGTTCATCACTGTGCGAACGGCTGGCGATCGCAACCACATGATTAGAATTAGAAGGTCGAACTCGGATGGGTTTATCTGGGCCAGTCTTAGTTGCCACAAACGCTTCTCCCGGCGCGAAAGCATAATAAGTTTGTGATAAAGCGGGTGCGACAACAACTCCGATTTGTGGTGTGTTTCCGACTATAAGAGCGATATTCACTGTGAATTCGTCATTTCGTTTGATGAATTCGCGTGTGCCATCGAGCGGATCGACTAAGAAAAACACATCACCAATTTCTCCGCTTTCTCCTGCGGCATAGGCTTCCTCGGCAATTACATCAATATCAGGCTCAAGCTGCCTTAACCCATCTAATATCACTGTTTCGGCACGCTTGTCGGCTAATGTGACCGGCGAGGCATCGGCCTTCATTTTTACATCGAATTCATTGGCATAGATTGCCATAATCTCATCTGCGGCATTAAGGGCAAGTTCAACTAGGATGTGAGCCAGCTGTTCGGGTTCGTGCCGTGTTATAGGAGTTGATGTCATTGCGGGTTAGGGCCTTCAGAAATGCAAACGACGCATTTCTACACGCCAAGTAAAGGTATGTCGACGGGGCCCCCTTGGCTTCACACGCAGCCTTGTGTATCAGCTTTCCAAGCCAATGCAGGTGTGATTCTATGTCTAAAAATGATCATCTCGACGAACTCGAACTTGCTGGGCAATTGTGCAGCAAAGTATGTCATGACGTCATCAGTCCGATCGGTGCAATAATCAACGGTCTTGAAGTGCTTGATGACTATACCGACGAGGAAATGCGCTCTTTTGCGATGGATCTCATTCGTAAGAGTGCCGCGCGCGCTTCGGCTAGTGTATTGTTTGCTCGCCTAGCATTTGGTGCAGTCGGGTCGGCCGGCCTTGAACTCAGTCTGGCCGAAATTTATGATGTGGCGGCCGGGTTCATTGTCAGTGATAAGGTAACTCTGGACTGGAAAGCTCCACTCGGTTCGGTGACTAAAGATGTGGGACGTCTGATATTAAATGTCACACTTCTCACCCATAATATGATCCCCCGTGGGGGCGCTATTGCCGTGATCATTAGAGAACCGTTGGATAAGCTCAATATTTTATTTGAAGCGCGTGGAGCTGCTGCCCGTATACCTGAAGAATACGCCGCACTGATCTCAGGTGATGTGACGTTGTCGGATATTGATGCCCGGTCTATACAGCCCTATTTTACTGGTCTTTTGGCACGCAATGTGGGGGCTGAGCTATCTTTCTTGCCCAGCGAAGAATGTGTGGTTACCCAAATGCGGGTAGTATCCTGAGTGATGTGGATCAGAAAAACTTTGGGTCATAAATTTGTTAAAAAAGGCCCCACGCTGAGCATGGGGCCAATAGGTCATAATCAAATATATACGTAGATATTCTCGATTACGCGGATTCGAGCATTTGCTCTTCGACCTCGTCAGGGTCTATCAAGACGTATCCGCGTCCCCAAACGGTCTCAATGTGGTGGTCCCCGCCAGTAGATGCGGCAAGCTTTTTGCGTAATTTACAGATGAAGACATCAATAATCTTAAGCTCAGGCTCATCCATCCCGCCATAGAGATGATTGAGAAACATCTCTTTGGTCAATGTTGTGCCCTTGCGCAATGATAGGAGCTCTAGCATCTGATACTCTTTTCCGGTCAGATGCACACGCTGTTTGTTGACCTCGACTGTTTTGGTGTCGAGATTAACTGCCAACTTTCCTGTATATATGACCGACTCCGAATGCCCTTTGGAGCGCCGCACCACAGCATGAATGCGAGCAACAAGCTCGTCCTTATGGAATGGCTTAGTCATATAATCGTCGGCACCGAATCCGAGGCCCCGGACTTTATTTTCGGTGCCTGCCAGACCGGACAGAATAAGAATTGGGGTACCTATCTTTGCAACCCGCAAGGTCTTGAGAACCTCATAGCCACTCATATCCGGAAGATTTAGATCAAGTAGGATGATGTCGTAATCATACAGTTTTCCAAGATCTACACCCTCTTCGCCGAGATCTGTGGTGTATATGTTAAAACCTTCAGACTTAAGCATTAGTTCGATGCTTTGCGCCGTAGCGCTATCGTCTTCGATGAGAAGCACTCTCATGCTTTTCCCCTCTTTTGCGGAACTTGCGTGAACCCGTTTGCGCATTTGCATTCAGACCGCTCATCCCACATCAGCTTTCAATAGAATCAAAACGTTACTCAGACTTAGTTAACTAATACTGATCTGTAACGCGCCGGCAACTGTTGATCAGGTAGTTTCAGTATTATCACTCTGTTTGTGTATGGTTTACGGTTAGTTAACGTCGCCGGTCGAGATTCAAATAAATTTAGTTTTTGTGCATGGTGAGGGGGAGATTGCAGCGTAATAAATATTAATAATTCTATTAAATACCATTTTAAATCAACTATTTATACGTCTGTCATCACGTGTAGATGGTGGCGGGGTCTGCCTTGGGGGAAGGGGTAAAATTATCTCTGGTAACCTTGGAAAAGAGGGCTGTCCAAAAACCATTATCTTGGGGTTTTTTGATGCAATAGCACTTCTACGCTGGCAGTCAGCCTATCTAACCATAACTTTAGCTGAATATTCTTATGATCTCGCATTGAAGTTTTGTATCTAATTGACACGCTTCCTTGGGTTTCATCGTTCGACGTGAGATCAGTCTGGCATATGGAGAACGATCTATCATCAGGGGGGATGCGCTCCGATCGTATAATAACTTCCATATCTACTAGTATGAGTGGAGCCTGGCAGTAATCGTGGGGGGTGGCTTCTTTGCCATGTTGGTTGAATGTGTAATCTCAACGAACTGGTAGCCGATGTGCTGCGCGCTACATTGGATGGATGCATCATTGTGAACCGTGTGATTAATGACACGGACGTTCCCCGACAATCGATTAATTGGATACTGTGTCTTTAATGACGCTCAGTTGTGTCAATGTTGAACACCTCGGGTTAATTAAACTGGTATGAAAAATCATGGAAGTTTGAGAAGATATGGAGAAAATTATAAGGCTGGGCGCCTATCGCGAGGAATCAGATCCCAAAATCGACCGCGAAATTTAGCTTAATCCAGAGATACAAGCCTTTTAGATTAAAAAAAGACAGAATTCATCTCTATCGGCGATGATTGTGAACAACTGGCCCGAATTGTTTTTCAGGCGAGACAGTATTCATACTTGAGGTGAGACAAGGCGAATGAGGTCTAGAGACACATTAATCCGTATGCAGCGGTTTCTAGTTGATGAGAAGCGCCGTGACGTGACGCAGATTGAACAAATGGTTGCCGATTTTGAAACCAAGCAGACTGAACTGCAAAGTCAGATTGAGGCTGAGCAAGATAGCTCGGGTATTTTTGATGTGACGCATTTTGCCTACCCAACTTTTGCAAAGGCGGCGGTCGTGAGGCGTGACAATTTGAAAGCATCGATTGATGGTTTGCAGGAGCAGCTTGAGGTTGTCCGTGAAAACCTTACTGAGTTGATCTCTGAGCTAAAGCGTCTTGAATCGCTTGGTGAGTGCGAAGATCGAGTGCGAAGGAACGAGGCTACCTATATCGAACAGCGTGAGCTCGATGAAGTAAGTGCCTCAATGCACCAAAACTAGTTAGCCGGGTTTAGTCTAGCGTGGCGGTTCTAATCGGGTCTGTCGGCGTTTGGCTGGACCACTGGCGCTGGACATGTGTTTTGGGTTAGGTGAAGGCCTTGTTCACTTAAGCCATTGGAGGTCACATCTATGCCGACTTTCGATATAGTCTCTAAAACCGATCTTGCCGAGGTCGATAACGCGATCGCCAATCTTATGCGAGAGGTTGAGCAGCGCTATGACTTCAAAGGATCTCACTGCAAGGTCGTACATGCAGATTCGGTGATCACCATCCATGCGGATGATGATCTGAAGCTAAAGCAGATTCAGGAATTGTTGCGCGGCCATATTACACGGCGCGGGGTTGATGTGGGTGTCCTTGATTTCAACGGGCAAGAGCATGCTGCCGGTCAGTCAGTGCGACAGACGGTAGTGGTTCGTCAGGGGATCGATTCAGAATTGGCACGCAGACTCGTAAAGGATATCAAGGCGAGCAAGATTAAGGCCCAGGTTGCTATCCAAGGCGATGAGTTGCGAGTGTCGGGTAAAAAGCGAGATGATCTGCAATCAGTCATTACCCTGGTAAAAGGTCTCGATGTTGAGCTCCCGCTAAAATTCGAAAACTTCCGGGATTGAGATTTCAGACTAGAGCTTAATGAATATTGCTGAGATGGCGCTAAGTATTGTGGAACTGGCACGGTAGTACGACGTTTTAGTAGGAACGGTATTCTTGGATACGGGTTGCCCGTAGTCCCGCAAGGCCGTGATCATCTATAGATCGCTGCCAGCTGAGAAACTCCTCGACCGTGAGAGTGTAGCGGTTGCACGCTTCTTCAAGGCTAAGTAGACCACCGCGGACTGCCGCGACAACTACAGCTTTTCTACGGATTACCCACCGCCGTGTGGTGGGTGGGGGAAGATCGGCAATTGTC
>CAUZRD010000118.1:0-6804 GCA_963582255.1 Alphaproteobacteria bacterium
AGACAGTAACAACAACTCACTGATATATCTATATAATATTGTGCTAACGTCATACACAAACTTGTTCGTATACCGTGGATAAATATTTATGTACTTAATCAAATTTATTTGGTTCAGGTCTGTGCGTAAGTCTATCCACTTACGGACACCTGTGTAATGATTCCAGTATACTTTTGAAACTTTTCTATTGGGGCTTCATAAGGTTCGACTTATTAAAAGTTCTATTGGTGTTTTCCACATGAGTGAGAATGAGCGTAGTTATTTTCATCTCCACCTTGTTTCGGATGCGACAGGTGAAACGCTAAATGCTGTGGCAAGGGCGGTAACAGTTCAATATCGCGCAGTTACACCTGTTGAGCATATTTATCCGCTTGTGCGAAATCGCAAGCAGCTTGAACGAGTTTTGCAAGCGATTGAAAGTGAACCGGGAATTGTTCTTTTTACCTTGGTGGATTCAAAGCTTCGGCAAATCTTAGAAAATGCGTGCCGGCGCCTTTCAATACCCTATGTTGCTGTACTTGATTCTGTCCATGCCGTCGTCAAGAACTATCTGGGGGCTGAATCGTCACCGCTTATTGGAGCTCAGCATGTTCTTGATACGGAATATTTTGAGCGCATTGAAGCACTAAACTACACCATGATGCATGATGACGGCCAAGTGCCTCACGATTTTGAGAGCGCTGATGTTGTTCTGATCGGTGTTAGCCGAACCTCAAAGACACCAACCAGCATTTATTTAGCAAATCGTGGGGTAAAAACTGCAAACATTCCCTTTGTATTGGGTATACCCTTACCTGATAATGTTGAAAAATTATGTAACCCGTTGGTGGTTGGCCTTATTGCAAGCCCAGAACGCATTGTACAAATCCGTCGGAATCGACTTCTAGCTCTCAATGCTGATGGCAATACTGATTATGTTGATAAACGAGCAGTCACAGAAGAAATGATCGCAGCCAAACGATTATTTGCGCGCCATAATTGGCCGGTCATTGATGTTACCCGGCGTTCAATCGAAGAAACCGCGGCCGCCATTTTGGATTTATGGCGGTCTAAAAATGCCGCTTGAAAATCCACAAAGTGATATTATTCTGGCATCGGCAAGCAAAGTGCGTGCCAGGCTACTCCGCTCTGCGGGTATAAAATTCACAATTATCCCGGCTAATATTGATGAGGAAGCGATCAGGACGGAATGTTTAGCTGGAATGAGCTCTACACCTGATAAAATAGCCCAATCTTTAGCGCTTGCCAAAGCGCAGGCGATTTCTTCAGAACATCCCTTAGCTTTTGTTCTGGGCGCGGATCAAATTTTGGTTTTTGAAGATAAAATTATCACAAAACCTAATGATATCAAGCAAGCACGTGGTCGTTTAAAACAAATGCGTGGAGCAAACCACACATTAATTTCTGCTTTGGCGTGTGTGAGATCGGGAAAAGTGTTGTGGTCAACTAACCGCCACGCGCAACTGCGCATGCGTGAATTCTCAGATGTATTTATGGACGATTATCTCTATCAAGCGGGCGCACAGATTTTGAGCACCGTCGGTGCATATGAAATTGAATCTCTCGGAATTCAACTATTTGACCATGTTGAAGGCGATCTTTTCACTATTCAGGGTCTTCCTTTGCTCGATCTTCTGGCATTTTTACGCGCGCAAAGTATCATTGGCGTATGATCATTATTGGTCTCACAGGATCAATTTCGATGGGCAAAAGTACCGTCGCTGACATGTTTGCCAATCTGGGGGTTCCGGTCTTTGATTCAGATAGTGAGGTACATCGCCTTTATGGTATTGGCGGTGCAGCAGTTTCTGCAATTTCAGCTAGATTTCCACAATCAGTCGTCCAAAATGGAGTTGACCGACAAAAGCTTTCGGAAGCTGTGCTGGGTAACCGGGCTGCGCTGAAAGACCTTGAGAAGATTGTTCACCCTCTGGTACGGCAAGCTCAGAAGAATTTTTTAAGCAAGGTTAAGAAGAAAGGTGTCCGCCGGGCTATATTTGAAATCCAACTACTTTTTGAAACTGGTGCTGACAAAGATATGGATGTTGTTATCGTAGTCTCTGCTGGCCGCGAATTCCAACGCATACGTGCTCTTGCAAGGCCGGGGATGACAGAGGAAAAGTTTGAGGATCTGTTGGCTCGGCAAATGAGTGATGATGAAAAGCAAAACCGTGCGGACTATGTCATTGATACAGCTTTGCCGCTCGATGAAACGCGCCAAATTGTATTTAATACTCTATCGGCAATTGATGCACAATTTACCGGGAGTGGGGGGTAAAGACGGTGCGTGAAATTATTCTTGATACAGAGACGACAGGTTTGCGTGCAAAATCTGGTGACCGACTTGTCGAAATTGCAGGTCTTGAGTTAGTCAATCATATCTCCACAGGAGAGCACTACCACCAATATATTAACCCGCAGCGCTTGATGCCCGATGAGGCCTTTGCCATTCATGGTTTGTCCGACGAATTTTTAAGTGATAAGCCGATTTTCAGTGATATTGCGGGTGCGTTTTTAGATTTTATAGGAGAGGATCGGCTGGTTATTCACAATGCATCGTTTGATATTGGGTTTATAAATAACGAACTTGACGGGATATCTAACGAACTTTGCGCTGAAATTAACTACGATCGAGTCGTCGATACGTTGGCTCTTGCCCGCCGCAAACATCCGTTTGGACCAAACAGTCTGGATGCGCTTTGCCGTCGGTATAACATTGACAATTCAACACGTACATTTCACGGAGCCTTGCTTGACTGTGAATTGTTAGCTGAGGTCTATCTGGAATTGTCTGGAGGCCGTCAGCCCGGATTGCATTTTGAAAACGATCAATCGAAAAAGGTGGAGGTAGCGAACAAGACACCGGCTGAGGTACGTCCTGAGCCCTTGCCGGAGCGATTAAAAAAGCAAGGGATAGCCGAGCATACAGCATTTGTTGAAATGTTGGGTGACAATGCAATGTGGCGGGAATTCGGCATTGGTGGTTCACTGAAATCCGATAACTAGAACGATGATTTTCGCAGAAATCTAGATTTAAATTCCCTTACTACCAAGGCCAATAATTTTGTGTAGTGATATCTGCGAGTTGGCTATTCGGTCTGGGTTTCAGCTTGCTTTTGCTGCACCTGACGCATGACATATTGCGCGTTAAAATCTATTGGATCGATAAGTAGTGGTGGTAAACCACCATCACGCACTAAATCAGCCAATATACGCCGTGCGAACGGAAAAATCATCCGCGGTCCCTCAATCATGGTCAAAGGTTGTTTCATGTCATCGGGGACATTGCGGAGCTCCATTACTGCCGCGTAAGCAATTTCAGCGATAAATACGACCTCACCATCTTTCTGTGCTCTAGCCTCAAGTTTGAGTACAACTTCGAAAAAGCTCTTTTCTTCATTAAGCGCGGTTGCGTTAATATTAAAATTTAATTCGATCTCTGGTGATTGGATCGTGTGAGGAAGCTGTGCTGGTGGCCGCGGGTTTTCAAATGATATGTCTTTTGCATACTGACTTATAATACGAATTTGCGATTGTGCTTGTTCAGCGGAGAGCTCTGCGCCATTTGGTCTCCCGCCGGTTATTTCATCGCTCATGGTTAGATGCCCGCATATTTTTGTGTTGGAGTGGATGGCGGCTGGCTATCATGACCAAAGAAATGACACAAGACATAGCCTAAGCGGCCATTTAAAATCGAAGGAAATCCTGGCATTACGTATCTTTGTTCCAGGGTGATGAGGGATCGTGTTTTTCATCGTCGCCTAAATCACTGATTTCAACGAAAGACCCCTCAATTTCAGAAGACTCGTGCTGTTGGGCAAAATCATGGGATGGATAAGTATGGGTATGCATGGAGGATGAATTCCGAACGCGGCGCCATATCTGCGCAGAAATGATCGCGCGTAAGGGGGGAATAAGCAAAATAAAGCCAGCTATATCAGTCAGAAAACCTGGAGTGATGAGTAATAGTCCGGATATAAGAAGAAAAAATCCATCAATGAAGGGTGTGGCATTTGGTGAGTTGTGCGCAGCGCCTTGCCGCATCCGTTTGATCGCACCCAAGCCTTGATGCCGGATCAATGCTGTGCCTGCTACGGCAGTAAACACAATTAGCAAAATAGTGGCTAAAGTGCCAAACAGACTGCCAATTTCGATAAGTACGATAATCTCAGCAATGGGAACTACGATAAGAATAGTAAATAGTATGATAGATTTCATGGTGACTTTCGGTTGAAAGGCTAGGGTTAGCCAATTAAATGTTGGCCTAGCGCGTAATCTGCAAATTCGTTCTAACTTCTTCTATATTGAATATATATTGTGCGCGTATAATGCTGTGCTCTGCATAGCAATTTCAGGCGATATATTAACCCTAAGGAACGTGGTGTTTTGTTTGATATCTTCAACAGTGTCTTTCTGATCCTCGCAATCGTAATTTTTATCATGTTGCGAAATGTACTGGGACGTCGGACCGGGGATGAACGTCCGCCGATGGATCCTTATGCCCAGCATGATAAAATAAACAATGAAAATGTTGTTTCTCTTCCGGGCGCTTCACGACGTCGCCCTGGCGATGATCCTTTGGATAAAAATAACCTGCACGATGAAATTGAATGGGAAAAATTTGTTAAACCAGATTTTCCAGCGATCATCGGTTTAAAAAAGATCGCTGCGGCTGATCATACATATAATCCAGAAGAGTTTCTTCACGGAGCAAAAATAGCTTATGAGGTGATTGTAAAGGCCTTCTCCAATGGAGACCGGGAAACGTTACGTAATTTGCTGAAAAAATCGGCATATGACGGGTTTGAAGCCGTGATTGGTATTCGCGAAGAACGTGGTGAACGAGTGGAGTCTAATTTAGTAGGTATTAGTGCCGCAGACTTTGTTGACGCTACGCTTAAAGATGATACAGCACAGATCGCCGTAAGGTTCAAAAGCCAATTGATCTCGGTGACTTTTAACCGGGATGGTAATTTAATCGATGGCGATGAGACCGTGGTGCGTGATGTGACAGAGCTTTGGACATTTGAGCGTGTAGTCAGCTCTTCCAATCCAAATTGGGTGCTCGCAGCGACTGAAACTGCTCAGTAAACCGAAAATAGAGGGGATTAGAGTTGCGCGGGCATATTTTTTATCAACGCCGACCGCAATACTTTCTCGCTTTTGTATTTATTCTTGTGAACTTTTCCGGGTCGGTCGCAATGCAAGAACTGACTGATTTCAGTAATATCGAGGGTTGGGCTGCCGATCGGCACGGCCAAGCGTTCGCTACATTCCGGCGTGGCTGTGCAGCGGTTGTGAGGGGCGGGAGAAGTTCATCAAGTGCAGCAATGAAATATGTGTGCGCACACGCCATTGATTTGCCACACGATCTTAGCGACTACGATGCTCGGCTGTTTTTTGAAACCAATTTTACGGCGCAAAACATAGCGCCATTTCCTGTGCTTAGTGGTCTATTTACTGGATATTATGAGCCAGACATCAGAGCATCGCGCACCCGCTCCGGGAAATATGCGGCCGCAATATTAGGCCCGCCGAGTGATCTTATTTCAACCCATGGCCTCCAGGGCACTCAATTACTAAAAGGAGTAACACACGCTCTTCGTCGCAATGGAAAATTGGTAGTTGCGCCGACGCGAGCTGAAATCAACAATGGTGCGCTTGCAGGTGATGCGCCAGTAATTGCCTGGGCAGCGGATCCTATCGATGTATTTTTTCTGCATGTTCAGGGTTCGGGTAGGCTTCAATTTGAAGATGGCTCTAGCGAGCGCATTACTTATGCCGGGAAGAATGGTCATCCCTATTTATCCATCGGTAAACTGTTGGTCGATAGAGGTGACATGGCTGTGGAGCAAGTGTCGATGGATAGTCTTCGGCGTTGGCTAGCGGCTGACCTGGAGAGAGCTACTGAATTGATGGAGCAAAACCGCTCATATATTTTCTTTTGTACCATCGACGAAAAGATCCCAAATCTTGGACCGGTTGGTCAACTTCAGGTTCAATTGACCCCACAACGCTCTCTAGCAGTTGATCTGGCCCATTTCGCTCCGAATACTCCGATCTGGATTGAGACTAAATTACCGCCTATATCTCAAAACTCTGAGGTCGAATTTCGCCAGTTGATGGTGGCACAGGATACGGGATCGGCTATCAAAGGCCTTGTGCGTGGCGATATCTTCTTTGGTTCTGGTGGTGGTGCCGGCGCTATTGCGGGTAAAATGCGTGCTCCAGGTCGCATCACAGTCCTCATGCCACAATGCCAAGATTGCTAGAGCCCATGTCATCCAAAAAGCGATATCTTAGCGCAGCAGAAAAGGCATTATGGCAACATGTTGCTAAATCTACCCGGCCACTTTTCCCAGGCCAGGCATCCTCATTAGACGATAGAGCATTACCAGACCCGCTGGTGTTGAAACGCGATTTGGAAGGCCAAGTCTCTTCCAGGGCAGCACAACCCATGGAAAGCGTTCCGTCAAAATCTAAACCACTGCCGATCCCCGGCGCCATTGATCGGAGAACAGAACAAAGATTGCGCCGTGGTCAGATCAAGATTGATGGACGGATTGACTTGCACGGTATGACTCAACGCCGCGCTTACTCTGCTCTTTATCATTACATTCATGAAGCGCAAGCGCGCGGGCTTCGGACAATTCTGGTGATAACCGGTAAGGGGGGCGACAAGAGATCAGGTAGTACCGGGTATGGCGAATCCGAACTCCATGGAGTCTTGAGGCGCCAGACGCCTCAATGGCTGGAAAGCATTGAGTTTTGCAGGCTTGTATCAGGCTACAGCCAATCTCATCC
>CAUZRD010000119.1:0-6733 GCA_963582255.1 Alphaproteobacteria bacterium
AAAAAAAGCTGAACGATAATCTGTCGGCTTGAATACGACGGCATATCATCTGGCACACTGGAGCTGCAGAGATGACTTTGTTAGAAACAAACGTTGAAGGTACAGAGTACTTAGCTCTTGAGGATCAATACGACGCATCGGTCTAATATCTGGCTTCGTAGGTGTATGTAGATCTTGGCCGATGGCCTGAGCTAACGGGAGATTCAATCTTGCAAGGAAATCCAAACACTTGAACTAGCTGCCGTGTAATTACTCTTGAATATTAAAGGCTCGTCACAAGCTAGTTTTCGAGAGTCTTGCACCGACAGTGCAAAAAGTAGGGTAGGTAAGGCGGAGTTGACTTAAGTCCAAGGTGATCGCGAATGAGTTAGGTGGCAGTTCCACTAGGCCATGTTCCATAGATTACGGAAACAAAGAAGGTCAGTTATCATTTTAATAAACTAATAAATTAAGTTATAATACTAAACCATTGAAAATAAAGAATAATAAATTATTTTATTACTTGAATGGAGTGATGCGTGCGAGAAACCTGTGTTTACTGGGGATCTAGCTGCTTATGGATGTAAAGGCACAAAAATTTGCTTAGAGTTTAAGTCTTCGGCGGATTTTTTCGCGTTTAATTGCAATGAACGATGCTGCAACGATGAGAAAAATACCGAAAATTGCACCTAGGGTAGGAATTTCCGAAAATATTAAAAAGCCTAGCAGGGCGGCTGATACTAGACGTAAATATTCGACTGTCGCGATAACGGAAGTCTCACCATGGCGGTAAGCGTTGGTAAAACACCATTGTGTGGTAAACGCGCTCAAAATGAGCAGGGCAAAAATTGGTGTGGCATCAAGATCAATTGGTTGCCAAGAAAATCCGCTCGGTATCGCACTCATTAGAGCAAGGCCTATACACGAATAGCACATGATGGTGGAGGTCTTGTCGGTCTGGGTAAGTCTTTTGATGATAATAGTGACGACCGCGGTGATGAGAGCGCCGCCCGCTCCCACTAGCGCTGCACCGTTTAAACCTTCAGCCGAGGGATCGAGCATGATCATAATTCCGGACAATCCAAGCAACGAGGCGGACCAGCCGACTATCCCGATTTTATCACCAAAAATTATGCCTGCTAGGGCCACCACAAATAGAATGCGTAAAAAACTGATGGCACTTGCCTCGGCAAGTGGCAGATTGGCGATGGCATAGAACCAAGCAAGTAGGGCTATAAATGACAGCATGGCGCGCACGATCTGTAGCCCAAGTTGCTCGGTTTTAAACACTTGGCCGCGAGAGCTGATAATGATCGGTATGAGCACGGTGAATTGTCCGATCGAGCGAATGAGCAGGATCTGCCAGATTGGGTAAATATCCGATAGTTCTTTCACTGAAGACATCATCAACCCGTTTAAAAGGCTGGCCATAATCATCAGAACGGTACCAACGGAGTTTCCGCCATGTCGATCTTCCTGACCCTGCAAAAAACGGGGTAGGGTTCCACCGTTGTCGTGTGAACTCAATTAATTTCCTCCGAAGGTGTGGTTTGCGCAGAGTCAGGTAGGACAGCTGCAATATTTTTCACCAGACACCAGCACTCTTCGATAGTACGCGGCCTGGCAACGATAATAAATTCAAAATATGGGAGCAATCCTTAGGGGACGCTCTAGTGCCCAGTCTACCATTCTAGAGTTAGTTTTCCTGCAGACAATCTTTTTTGGGCTTTAGGACAGTTGACTTGAAAGATTACGAGATATAGCCGGTTCAGGTGTTATCTTGATGAGTTAATATTGATCAGAAAACTATGTTTTAGTTTGTTATGGATTGTTACTAACATTGACGAAACTTAGGAAATACTCCATATAATTTTGTTCGATATTTTGCACTGCCTTGTTGTGCTGGCCTGCTTTGGTCTCTTCCAAGTCATCGCTAAATATGGATTTAAACTTACGCGATGGCCGCGTTAGTAAACTAGCGTTTAGCGCTGAATAACTGGAGGCCGTTATGGCAACAGGAACAGTAAAATTTTTTAATCATAGTCGTGGATACGGTTTTATTGAGCCGTCTGACGGTGGGCCAGATGTGTTTGTCCACGTGACGGCAGTTGAACGCGCCGGCATGACCTCATTGACTGAAGGTCAGAAGGTTACTTTTGACGTTGAGCTTGATAAACGGTCGGGCAAAAATGCGGCAACAAACCTAGAAGAAGAATAATACATCTAATAATTAGACTGTCTAATGACTAATGGCAGTCAACTATGATTTTTTCGGCAATGAAATGCGGGTTTGATTGAGCCCAACGTTACTTCATAAAGATCGGCAGTGGCCGTTTTCTAAGCAGCCACTGTCTGATTTGCCCGGAACAAAGTTACAGGGTATTTATCGTGGCAAGTCGCACGGAGCTATTTGCCTGTACTGACGCCGCATAGATTGCCATGCAAGTGATGCCGTAAGCTGTGTGAGCTCGGAAATCTCATCAGTTTTCCCTTTGGAGTAGCTGTTCCATCACCGCCGTACGCTCTGAGGCCAGCATGAAACCTTTGGTTGCTCGGCAGTGCTCCTCGGTTATCCGTTCTATTTCCTTTATAGATTGGGAAAAATCAATCGGAAAAGCATGTGGCTGGGGAACGTGCCAGGGTGTGTGGCAATAGAATTCAACACGGTTTTTCTCAGGATCGAAGAAGTAGACTGACCAGGCATTACCATGGGTAACAGCGCGGTCGATCTCGCGGCTATCGGCGCAGATGCGTTCATAAAGTGTGTGCAACTCTTCAAGCGTATAGACTAAGAACGAAATCTGCTGGATGGCGCTGTTTTGCATCTCATTGGTGCGCCCAGCAACCAGGACCAACTGGTGATGTTCACCAGGATCTGCCGACATGAATACGAGCTCGCCGCGTCCAAGCCCCGCATTACCTCTGTCGGTGATCGTGAGGCCGAAAACACGAGTATAAAAATCAACCATGCGCTCGATATCGCGAACATAAAGCCCAAAATGGGCAAGCTTAGGCTTCGGAGACTTGGTCATGGTATTCCCCCTAGACTGAATGGTCTTAGCTTCATGAGATTGAGCTTAAAAGAATTTGGTAGATACTGAACAGGTAGCTCATTTTTTTATTTTAGATTGGTCTCACGATTATACTAAGTGTAATGGGGCTCTTTCTAGTGATGGTTGCCTGGCTGGTAAAGTGATGAAGAAGCTATACCTTGCAGCATGATCTGTAGCACGTGGCATGTATCAGGTGCCTCCACTTTACCGTGAGAGTGGGAGTCGGTTTCAACTAAATATAGAGCGAAGACGGTGCGTTTATGTCGCGTGGAACAGTGGTTGTTTTCTGAGGTAGGTTAGAAAGGTTTGCCAATAGGTTGCAACATAAAAACTGCACAAGAGACTACCTCTCGGGCAAGAAAGAAGCCTAAATATTTGATTTATATGAAGATATTGTGGAGGCCACGCCCGGAATCGAACCGGGATATACGGATTTGCAGTCCGCTGCATCACCACTCTGCCACGTGGCCTTGTCATTTAATATCAACAACTTAGCTTGTTGGTCAATCGGAGTTTTGTGAAATTAGTTTCATTCTACGTTCTAAAACAGCCTGATCACATTACTACGTAAGTACGCGCTGTGCGTATAATAAGAATTCTGAAGATACAGTTGATAATGAGCTGCACCAGTCCATCATTTGTGATCCGTGTGCATCACTTAAAATGCTTCCCGCATCAGGTAGTATAGACGACCACACCGATCTATATTGGATAACGTTAATGTTTTTCAGGGGATGATACGGTCATTGCGCATCCGTGTGAGCTGGTTGGTGATCGTGAGCTCTGTATCAAGCACATCATGCCAGCCCGCTTGGCGTATCTTGGTGAGAGACGACATTTGATCGAACGCATTTTTGAATGCGTAGTCGGCAAAGCGCCATGTTGTTAGATCGTGCATTTGATAGCGGCGCAATTGATGTTTTTCAACAATTTCATCCCATAAATCAACTTTATCAGCCATATTGTCGGCCAAACATACATGCTGACCAGGAGCGGTATCTAAATCGAAAAAAGCTGCAATACGTTCCCACAGATGGCCGAGCCGAGTGAAGTCTCCATTCGTGATGTTAAAAGCATTGTTAGCCGCCGCCGGCGTAGTCGCAGCCCACTTCATTGCCCGCGCAAGTAATGCTACGTCGGTGATCTGATAAACTACATCTAGAGTGCGAGGGTCACCCGGCCAACGCAGAGGTAAGCCGAGATGTTTTGAAATCGTTGCATAGACCGCGATCGCGTTTGCCATATTCATTTCACTTCCGATCGAAAATCCCCACACACCATGTGGCCGCAGAGCCGACCAGCTCCAACCACGTTCACGCTGTCTTTTGCTGAGCCAATCCTGTTGATCGTAATAGAAATTGGGCTGCATGTGACGCGGATCATCTTCGCGGGCAGGCGTTCGGTATGGTATGCCGAACTGTACACCATACCACTTCGCTCCCTGCATTAACTGGATGTGGGAGAGAGCGGGTGCGACAGTCTCGATGACCTCAACCAGGTTTTGCAGCATGGTAAGGTTTGGCAACACTTCCTCCGAGAACGTTGCGCGCGGTGCATAGGGCGTAAAGAAAATATGACTGACTTGCGATAGATGGCTGAGCTTGTTGTCGATATCCACCGGATCGAGTAGATCGACCTGAATGAAATGTGCTGAGGTTTTAAAGTCTGGTTTTCGCCGAGAAAGGCCTATTATGTTCCAGGCTGGGTCGTCTGTAAGATGCTCGACAAGCCCGCGCCCAACAACGCCGAGTGCCCCGGCAATCAGTGCTGTTGGCATGTTATCTCCATCACTTGATCACACTGTGGTGTGGGGGGCGACATGGGTTAGACCCCAATGACAATGTTTAGGCTCGAACAATTATCTGGGATGTTCCTCATGCCTCAAGCGGTGGGTGAATATTTCTTAAGCCGGCCGCTACTTCATGGCAGGCTGCCACCCTAAATACCGTTTCTTCGTCAAAATGACGGCCAATCAGTTGCATTGATAGTGGTAGGGGTGGTTCGTCATCATCCGGTTTGGTAAAACCTATGGGCACCGAGATAGCAGGGTGGCCACTCAAGTTGAAAGGTGCGCGTGCCTGACGAGGGTAGCACCGTGCAACGGCCTCAGCATCATCAACTGGGAATTGTAGATCCATACTCGATGCCGTGACTAATATATCTGCCTGCTCGAACAGTGCGTCGATAGCTGCGATAAATCGAGGTCGATTACGTACGCTTTGCACGTAGTCTGCCGCGCTCAAGAATGCTCCGTGCAAAAGCTTCTCTCTAGTCATCTTGGCGTAGTCCGCTGGTCGCGTCTGGAGCCACTCGCGATGTATTGTATAGCTTTCCGACATGAGAAGGACGCGCTGTGAATCAGTGAATTCTTGAAGCGCAAGTGTTGAGACTTCAATTACCTCTGCTCCAAGTTTAGCCAGTATTCCAAGAGCTGATTCTATTCCGGAAGCGACAGCCGGATGGGCTACCATGTCATCGCGGTAGAAGTGCCGGATAACTCCAATCCTAAGACCTTGAATGTCCCCTAAAGCTCCCTGTTTTGCCGCAGCTAGGAAATCAGGAACTGGTTTGCAGCTACTCGCCGGATCGAGTGGGTCATGTCCGGAAATAATGCTAAGAATAGCTGCATTCTCGGCTATTGTTCGGGTCATCGGGCCGACATGGTCAAGTGAAAATGATAGAGGAATTACCCCGCGGCGGCTCACTCTCCCATATGTTGCCTTCATGCCGACAATGCCGCACATTGATGCCGGGTTGCGCACCGAACCCCCAGTGTCGGTGCCAAGAGCAACCGGTATCAAGCCGGCTGCGATAGCCGCTCCACTGCCGCTTGATGAGCCGCCTGGGAACATCCTCAAATCCCATGGGTTGCGGGCGGGGGGGCGGGGAAGATCGAAGCATGGCCCACCATATGCAAACTCATGTGTTGCGAGTTTTCCGATGATGATGCCACCAGCTGCCTTTAGCCGGCGCGTAACCTCAGCATCGTGCGTAGCTATATTGTGTGCCAAAATTTTTGAATGTGCGGTGGTTGGCATTCCCTCAACATCGATGATATCTTTGAGAGCGAAAGGAATGCCGTGCAGCGGGCCTGAACTCACACCGGTTTGAGTTAATTTGTCAGCTTGGCGTGCCTGTTGAAGAGCATTGTCTGGCTCAAGGTGAACGAAGGCATGGAGTTGTGGGTCAAGTGTGTTGATGCGGGCTAGAAGAGTTTCGACATAGGTGGTTGACTTCAAGGCACCTACTCGAATTTGCTCAGCTGCTTCGAGCCATCCCATATAAACAGGGCAACTCAAGGTTCATTGTCCCGATGCTTGGCATCTGCTTTTCGGCCGCTCGATAACTTCAGGACGTGGGCCGGTTCGTCAGTGAATGAGTTTGGTTTGGCAATTCGCTCAGAAAGTGCACGAGCTTGTTTCACCGCAGAAGCGAACGCGTCTGGGTCAAGTGCATAAGCGAGTTCCAACCCATGTTTTGCGGCAAGGTCAGATATCTTGTCATCTGTCATGTCTTAGGCCCTGCTTGAGGTAGCTGCGACAGCTCACTGTTGGTGAGCACCATTTCCGCTTCAAGTTAACAATGCCCAGCAGCGTATGTACATGTTACTATGCCAGATAAACTACATTTTTGCACAAAGCATCTTGGAATGAATTAAGTTGGAATGCCATTGGAGATAGCAGTGTCATCTTAAAACCAGC
>CAUZRD010000120.1:0-6720 GCA_963582255.1 Alphaproteobacteria bacterium
TCAAGTTAACAATGCCCAGCAGCGTATGTACATGTTACTATGCCAGATAAACTACATTTTTGCACAAAGCATCTTGGAATGAATTAAGTTGGAATGCCATTGGAGATAGCAGTGTCATCTTAAAACTAGCATTGCTCATTTTAGCAAAAATATTCATAAACAGATGAATTTACGGAGTTATTTGCGACCAAAAATTAGATTGAACAGCTATAGCTATAGCTGGAATTTTTATGAATGAATGTATGCCTACGCAGTAGGTAGGCAAGGCAATGCAAAATGCAGTGCTGCACGCGGTTTAATTTGACAGGCCAAACTGAGGGTAAGAACAGGTGGAGAAATGGTGTCAGACGAGGACATGAATGCCGTCATTTTGAGCGTAAAGGAAGCCGTTGCGCTCAGCGAAGGCGCGATCCGCCGGATCGGATATAGTGTAAACGAAGCCAAAGTAATAGCAGCGAATCTCGTGAGTGCCGAGCTCATGGGATATCCCACGATGGGCATAACGCGCATTCTGACTATTGCGGAACATCCGCTGACAAAACAGCCCCGCACACCAATTTCGGTAACTCATGAAACCATGGTCTCCGCACGGGTCGACTGCGGTAACTATGTGGGTCTTTATGCAATGCAGCGCGTGGCGGAGATTGCAATAAAAAAAGCTCAACTGGCTAGATTTGCAGTTGTTGGTGCACACAACTCTTTTCTCAGTGGACGAAATGCCTACTACCTCGACATGATTGCCCGTAAAGGCTTCGTTGGGGTTCACCTCGCCTGTAGCCAACCGGTGGTTGCCCCCCTTGGTGCCGCTGCAGCTGCGTTCGGTACAAACCCGATTGCTATAGCTATTCCCCACCATCCACATCCAATCATTTTGGATATGGGGACGGCCGCTGTAAATTCTGGAGATGTCATTTTGGCCTCTAGGCTTGGCCACGAGCTTGATGAAGGCACGGCCATTGACGGGCAAGGACGACCGACGCTTGACCCGTTTGCTGCATTGGCTGGTGCAATCATGCCATTCGGCGGTCACCGAGGTTCATCCTTGTCCTTCATTATTCAGGCGCTAGGTCTTTTGGGGGGGGCAGCGCTAACTCGTGGCCAGGTGCAGGACTTCGGTTTTCTATTCATCCTTTTTGATCCCGAGCTTTTGATGCCAGGCGATCAGTTTCAGTCGCAGATTGACGAATTGATTGATCGCATCAAGGATACGCCTCGACAGCCTGGCGCCGCTGAGTTTAGGTTTCCCTCACAGCGCTCTTATGCTGAAAGCAATGCTCGGACCAGCATTGCGCTGCCGGCACTTATATATAAAAATGTTAGGGCTCTTTGAACTCCATGTCAGACCAATAAAATATTTAAACATGAATTAGTCGGTTAGCTTCTTGATGTTAGATTAAACTCAATGACGGTAGTTTCTTTATGAAACTGCGTCAGAATATTTATGGCCGATTATGGACAGAGTCACATTAGGGGGGCTTTGGCAGGAATTTGACTACAGTGGGTCCAACATAACTTTAGTAAACCAGAGTAATCAGTAACTACTTCAGAAGCATACACTGGATGAAAACAGAGGATTTCTGGCATGGATAGACAGGAACTTGGTGTTGCAGTCATTGGGGCCGGTAGAATAGGAGCTCTTCGAGCTCACATGGCTTCTAATCACCCATCTGTGCGCTTTCTTGCTATTGCGGACAAAGATCCGGCTCGAGCGGACAAGTTGGCAGCAAGCGTTGGTGCAACGCTCGCTTCAGGGAATAATAACGAAATTATCTCACATCCAGATGTAAATGCTGTCGTCGTATCAACGCCGGAGCATGATCACACAGATTCCATCTTGTTCGCGCTGGAGCTCGGCAAGCCAGTGTTTGTTGAAAAGCCTCTAACACTCACATTGGAAGATGCCGATAAAGTGGTGGAGGCAGTCGAGAAGACCGGAGTGGATCTTAGAGTCGGGTATTCACGGCGTCATGACCGTCGCTGGATGTTGGCGCGTGAACAGGTCGCACAAGGCCGCTTGGGCGAGATACTTGGCATTACATCGCGTGTATATAGCTCCCGTGCTCAGATTATAGAACCCCTCAAACGCTCACCAAATGCAACGCCCGTTCTTGACGTCCTAACGTATTACGTGGACATGGTTAGCTGGTTTCTCGATGGCGTTCGTCCAGTTGAGGTCGTTGCAAGGGGTAACGCTAAGATATTCAAGTCATGGGGCTATTCAGCCCATGATGTCACTTGGGCTATTGTTACTTTTGCGAATGGAACAGTTGTAAATCTCGGGGTGTGTAGTGCATTGCCCGAAAAATATCCTACCTATGGTCAGGCTGCTCGCTTCGAGGTATTGGGCGTTAATGGGGTTATTCTGCTTGACATGGATAACAAGGACAGCCTTCTCTTTACTGATAAAGGTGTGCCGCATGCCTACGTGCCTGGACATAGCGTCGACCTGTTATTCATGCAGAGTAATTCGTCCGGTGATTGGGCTATGGGTGACTATTGGGGACCAATCGCCAACGAAACACGCTCATGGTTTGATCATTTAGTGACAGGGCTGCCTTGCTGTCACACCACCGTCCATGAGGCACGCCAAACTCTTGCTCTGACCCATGCGATCGACGAGTCTGCAAGATGCGGTAGCACTATCACATTTGGTAATTAATAACCGTTAGTAGTGGACAAAAGGAGCATGACTTTAGGAGTAAGCGTGAGGCTAACACTAGTCGCCATGGCAAATATGTTTTCCCGGAATTTATATAAACCTGGGTAGTTCGTTTGGAGAACACAAATTCTGCGGGAGTTTTCCGAGGTTCAATAGCAATTAGTGATATCTGCTTATAGCATCGCTGTGGCTTAGTATTTTCCGAATGCTGATTGAGAATGAACTAAAACATCGAAGAAAACATGCAGGAAGATTGGGGAAATGGACACTCCAAAGATTGGTATGGTTGTCGGGGTAAGCGGTGTTACCGGGACGCCACTTGCGGAACAGTTGATTATGGCTGGCTGGAAGGTCTATGGCGTTTCGCGACGCGTCCCACAATTGCGTTATCCCGAGCAAAACAACTTTCATCATTTGTCGATCGATCTAACAGATACTGAGCAAACTCGCGCCGCGTTTTCCGCCTGTAGCGATGTAACGCACGTCTTCCATTGTGCCAACGATGCGCAGCCTGAGGTCAGGCTTAAAATGATAAGTAATACGCTTAGTGCGATTGAGGCGATGGCACCCCGTTTTACCAATTTCAACCTTCTGCAAGGCACGAAATATTACGGTAGCTATCTCGGACCGTTTAAAACGCCCGCTAAAGAGAGTGATCCACGCATACCCGGGGGTGATTTCTACTATTCCGAAGAGGACCTCATCGTCGAACAACAGGCTGGCAAGCGTTGGACCTGGACCGGGGTGAGGCCAACTGCCGTTTGTGGATATGCGCCAGGGAATCCGGTCAATCTCGCCACGGTTTTAGCGATTTACGGCTCACTACTACGCGAGCTAGGTAAGCCGTTTGGTTTTCCAAGCACTGCGGCTTGCTTCAATGCGTTGCATCAGGTTATCGATGCGCAGTTACTTGCGCGTGCGGCAATCTGGGTATCAACAACCCATGATTGCGGCAACCAGGCATTTAATGTGAGTAATGGCGATATGTTTCGCTGGAAACATATGTGGCCTGCTCTTGCCAGTTTTTTTAATCTCGATTCGTCGGGTCCACAGCCTTATTCTCTCAAGAAATTTCTTTCCGACAAACAACCATTATGGGATGAGATGGTCGGCAAATATAGCCTCAAATCATTTCCCTTCATGCGCACGCCAGATTGGGCGCAAGGTTCGTTTTTTCCACCAAATTCGCGGCTAGCCTGCGAGTACGACTTCATAACAGACACTGTGAAAGTACGCCAAAGTGGTTTTAATGATGTGATCGATAGTGAACAGATGTTTTTACGTATGTTTGCCCAGTTGCGTGATGAAAACATCATTCCTTAAGACCGTTACTGAGGTATTTACTCCTAACCTAAAATTACTAGTCTAAATCGGTGCGTAGTGGAACTTTCGATGCGCCGGGAAAGTCGCGCTGCAGGATGGGCTCTGGCTGCTCGTCCATATTTGCGAGGCCTTCGAGCGCGAGGCCATAGCCTTGCATATCGAGCATCTTACGCCTCAGTCCCTGGATGAGAAGTGTTCTTGCATGGCGCAAGACCAGGGGCGGTTTTTGGACAAGCTGCTCGGCGAGTTCCCACGCACGATCTAGGACTTTATCTTTGGGAAGGACCTCATTCACCATACCAAGATCCTGGGCTTGCTGCACAGTAATAATCTCACTGGTAAGGAGGAAATAGCGTGCCCGGTTGAGGCCCATCAAAATTGGGTAGATCACATGTGCCCCGTCTCCGGGTACGGTATCGCAAAGCATATGACCATCCTGAAAAGTCGCGTGGTCGGCGGCAATTACAATATCGCAAAGGAAAATTAGATCGGCGTGTTTGAGGGCCGGGCCGTTCACGGCGCAGATGACGGGCACGTCAATGTCGAGTAGGCTTCCCTGCATGCGCCGGCCCTTCCAGTTTGATCTCTCCCACCCACGGGCAGTCCGTGGTGGAGCCTTTCCACTTGGTGGAGGGCCGGAAAAAGAATCGCCGGCGCCGGTCCAGATCACGATCTTGTTTTCTACGTCACTTCCTATGGCATGAAAGGCCTCACCGAGGTGGTAGTAGATGCCTGGGTAAAGATCAGTCTCATCATATGCCCAGTGAAGAGTGTCGCCTCTAGTATGGGTAGTGATAAGTAGGATCCCATCCCTGCGTTCCATGCGAACACCTGGAAATTTCTCAGAATATTCATCGAATACGAGCATTCATGCCTCCATGCGACTCAGATTGTTGAGCTCTGTGCGGGATATAACGTGAGATATATACTGTCTTATCACCTCACTGATGTCGCGCGCTACTGACCTGCTGTCTAGTACTGATCAGTGGTCGCAGTATAAGGGATTGATGGTAGCTGTAAGATCTAAACAAAAATCTCAGGCGATCATAGGTAGAGCAACGACCGCAGACGTCATACCAAGATTCCAGGTTGCCGCTAAAATTAAACATATCATGAGCTGCCTACACGCGACGAGCCCAACAATTGCTGCCAAGGACCAGACCTTTTCCGTTTAGTAAATTAAAAACTAGTTATTATAAAACAATATCTTACATATGGATGCGTTCCGATATAGACCTACGGTGTATCTTCAGTTTAGCCCTCTGCGTTAAGCTGGTAGAATTCTATGCGGTGATGTGCCATCGATTGAATCTTGTCGATGATCGTGAATATTAAGTATATGGCGCTCTATAGATATTGGAATCGTGGGAAATTAGTATGACCGACTGGCTGACTGCACGGTGCAATATGGTCGAAAGCCAAATCAAGCCGAATGCCGTAACCGACCAGCGGCTGATTTCGGCTCTTCTTGCTGTGCCACGTGAACTGTTCGTTCCCACATCCATGCATGCCCTGACCTATTGCGACCTTGATATAGATATCAGCGTCGATGCTTCCGAGGACGCTTGCCACATTCTGGCGCCGATGACTTTTGCTCGCATGATCCAGCTTGCATCGATCCACCCTACTGATCATGTGCTCGATATTGGCTGCGCTAGTGGCTATTCAAGTGCAGTCTTGTCATCTATAGCCGGCTCGGTTGTCGCAATTGAGCAAGACGATGGGATGGTGTCACGGGCACAAGATACACTGACTGCTATCGGAGCTGACAATGTTGCTGTGGTGCAAAGCAACTTGAACTCAGGCCTTGGTTCTCAGGGTCCCTATGATGCAATCATTTTAGAAGGTGCGGTTGAAGAAATCCCTGAAAGCTTGTTTGGTCAGCTTAGTGATGGAGGACGACTTGTCGCCGCACTCAGGAGCAACGGTATTGATACTTTCTATCGCTTCGTTCGATCGAATGGTGAAATTTCTGGATCTTCGGCATTCGGTTCGTCGGTGCGGATGTTGCGTGGATTTGAGTGTGAACAAGGGTTTGTATTCTAGGCTACTTTGCGCGCTTGAAGCCTATGTCACGAACTAACAATGTAATCTCGCAGCGTGCGGGTTGGAGTAGATTTTTGAGACAGATGAACGTCTTATCGGTGGTGTTGCGTGTTCTTGCCGGGCTGTCCCAGCGAGCGCCCATACTCGCTATCGTTCTGGTGATTTGCACTGCCACTGAGCCTAGCCAAGCTGAAACACTTCAGCATGCGCTGGCAACTGCTTATACGGCAAATCCTAAACTCGATGCAGAAAGAGCCCGTCAGCGTGCTGATGATGAACTCGTCCCACAGGCGCTTTCCGGTACTCGTCCCACCCTTACCGCCACCGGTGAGGTTGGATTGGTGCGCTCATTCTCACGATCTAATGTCTCTGGTTCGGTTTTACATTCTATGACCAATTCGACCCCTCGCGGGCTGTCGGTCAATGTTAGTCAGCCACTCTTTGATGGGTTCCGTACTTCTGCTGCGACGGCGGCTGCGGAGGCAAGTGTGCTGGCCGGTCGCTACGCTTTGAGCAATGTTGAACAGAATGTACTGCTGGATGCAGTTACTGCTTATGTAGATGTCGTGCGCGATACCGCGCTCGTGCGTCTTACCCAGAGTAATCTCGATGTTCTGCGTGAAGAACTCGAATCAACCAATGCTCGCTTCGATGTTGGCGAGTTGACTAAGACTGATGTGGCTCAGGCTGAG
>CAUZRD010000121.1:0-6643 GCA_963582255.1 Alphaproteobacteria bacterium
GGCATGATTCGAGAAATAACGCCCTTGTTGCCGTGCCGTCCGGCCATTTTATCGCCGGGAGCAAGCTTGCGTTTGACAGCGACAAAAACCTTTACCATCTTCATCACACCGGGCTGCAACTCATCACCGCGCTGCAACTTTTCGACCTTATCTACAAAACGCGCCTCAAGTTTTGTTTTTGAGTCGTCATACTGACGACGAATGGCCTCAACTTCGCCCATAGCCTTGTCATTTTGTAGAGCAATATCCCATAATTTACTGCGCGAAACGCCATCTAAATCAACCTTGGTGATCTTGCTACCTTTTGAAAAACCGGCGGGCCCAGTGGAAACGACCTTGCCAACCAATACATCAGTAAGGCGGACAAACACATTGCGATCAAGAATGGCAAGTTCGTCATCACGGTCTTTAGCAAGCCGCTCAATTTCTTCGCGCTCGATCGACATCGCACGCTCGTCTTTTTCAACCCCATGGCGGTTAAACACACGCACTTCGACGACCGTGCCAGTAACACCCGGCGGCAGTTTGAGTGAGGTATCACGCACATCTGATGCTTTTTCGCCAAAGATTGCGCGTAAAAGTTTTTCCTCTGGCGTCATCGGACTTTCGCCCTTGGGCGTAATCTTACCAACGAGAATATCGCCGGGATTGACCTCAGCACCGATATAGACAATGCCTGCCTCGTCGAGGTTTTTTAGTGCTTCCTCTCCAATATTTGGAATATCGCGAGTTATCTCTTCTGGACCTAATTTGCTATCTCGAGCCATGACCTCAAATGCCTCCAAGTGAATGGAGGTAAAGACATCATCGTGAACGATACGCTCAGAGATTAAAATCGAGTCTTCAAAATTGTACCCATTCCACGGCATGAACGCGACCAGCACATTACGGCCGAGGGAAAGATCACCGCGATCAGTCGAGGGTCCGTCGGCGACGATTTCACCGGCCTCAACACGTTCTCCAACCTGCACCAGAGGTCGCTGATTAATGCAAGTATTCTGGTTTGATCTCTGGAATTTGAGAAGATTGTATATATCCACGCCAGATTTCGAGGCATCGGTCTCATCAGTCGCACGAATAACGATACGTTTTGAATCAACCTGATCAATAACACCGGAGCGGCGCGCGGCGATAGCGGCACCAGAGTCGCGGGCCACTACTTTTTCCATACCGGTGCCAACCAGGGGCGCTTCGGCACGAATAAGCGGTACAGCCTGACGCTGCATATTAGAGCCCATCAATGCGCGGTTTGCATCATCGTTTTCAAGAAATGGAATAAGCGCCGCTGCCACCGAAATAAGTTGTTTCGGCGATACATCCATGAAATCAACTCGCTCGGAGGGAATCAGCGTTGCATCACCAGCAACGCGGCAATGAATGAGATCTCCTTCAAATGATCCGTCGTTTGCCAACGGGGCATTTGCCTGGGCTATAATATATTTAGACTCTTCAATAGCCGAAAGATAAACGACCTCATCACTGACCTTACCATCAACAACTCGGCGATACGGACTTTCGATAAATCCATATTTATTAACCCGGGCATACGTGGCAAGTGAGTTGATCAGACCAATATTAGGACCTTCCGGCGTTTCAATCGGACAGATACGGCCATAATGGGTCGGATGCACGTCACGCACTTCAAAGCCTGCGCGCTCACGCGTTAAACCGCCGGGTCCAAGCGCCGAAAGACGCCGTTTGTGAGTAATTTCCGACAGCGGATTAGTCTGATCCATGAACTGGGACAACTGCGATGAGCCAAAGAACTCACGCACTGCCGCAGCAACCGGTTTTGCATTAATCAAATCATGGGGCATGACGGTGTCGATATCGACTGAACTCATGCGCTCCTTGATCGCACGTTCCATACGCAGCAAGCCGATGCGATACTGATTTTCCATCAACTCCCCGACCGAGCGTACCCGGCGATTGCCGAGGTGGTCGATGTCATCGATATCACCCTTGCCGTCACGCAGACCAACCAGAGTAGTAATAACGCTCAAAATATCTTCTTTCCTGAGCGTACGATGGGTATCTGGCGCATCAAGATCTAGGCGCATATTCATTTTTACCCGACCGACAGCCGAAAGATCATAACGCTCTGAATCAAAGAACAGGCTACTGAGCAGCGCCTCTGCGGTATCGCCAGTCGGCGGCTCACCCGGACGCATCACCCTATAGATGTCAACCAACGCCTGTTCGCGAGACGAGTTCTTATCGACAGCAAGAGTATTGCGGATAAACCCACCAATATTCACGTGGTCAATATCGAGAATATGTAAGTTTTCTACGCTAGCCTCTTGTAGCGCAGTGAGAATTTCTTCTGTTATTTCATCACCAGCCTCGGCATAGATCTCACCGGTCTCCAGATTGACCTGATCTTCGGCCAAATAATGACCGAGGAGATCAATGTCTTGGTAGAGCACTTCGGATAGCCCGGCCTCGACCACCTTACGCGCAAGACGTGGCGTCATTTTACGCCCGGCTTCAATCGCAATTTCGCCGGTCTTGGCATTAATCAGATCGCTGGCCAGCTTCACACCACGCATGCGATCTGGATTAAACTCAACCTGCCAACCGTCTTCAGTGTGCTTATATTCGATGGTTTTGTAAAATGTTGAGAGAATCTCCTCAGCATCCAGACCAAGCGCATAAAGCAATGTGGTTGCCGGAAGCTTGCGGCGGCGGTCAATCCGCACATAGACAACGTCCTTGGCATCAAACTCAAAGTCGAGCCAAGAGCCACGATAGGGAATAATACGAGCCGCAAACAATAGCTTCCCGCTAGAATGGGTTTTGCCCTTATCATGATCGAAGAACACGCCGGGTGAACGATGCATCTGCGAAACGATGACACGCTCGGTACCATTAACGATGAAGGTACCGTTTCCAGTCATCAGTGGCAGATCGCCCATATAGACGTCCTGTTCCTTGATATCCTTTACCGACTTAGCGCCGGTTTCCTCATCAATTTCAAATACGATCAAACGCAAGGTCAGTTTGAGGGGCGCAGCATAGGTCATACCGCGCTGTTTGCATTCATCGGTATCAAATTTGGGACGTTCAAAATTATAATGAACAAATTCAAGCGTAGACGAACCGCTGAAATCAGAAATCGGATAGACTGAGTTAAAAACCGCCTGCAACCCATGATCCAGCCGCCCGCCTTCGGGATCTTCAACCTGAAGAAACTGATCATACGAAGCGCGCTGAACCTCAATGAGGTTCGGCATCTGCGCGACTTCGCGAATGCGGCCAAAAGATTTTCTAATACGCTTGCGGCCCGTGAAAGTTTGCGCCATCGTGGCCCTCATCAGGATATTGCACTTACCTTGTAAGGACCGACAAGATGAGGGGCCTTACAAGGATTAGTGCGGGTTTATGGTTTAGCGCGACCCATAGAGATAGGTCTGGACCGCCGCAATTGCTACAGCGACAGTCCGTTTTTCCAGTTATTTTATCTCAGCACTCGCTCCAGCGCCTTCCAGCTGCGCTTTAACCTTTTCAGCCTCATCCTTTGTCACCGCCTCTTTAACGGCTTTAGGGGCGCTTTCAACAAGATCTTTTGCTTCTTTCAGTCCGAGCGCTGTAATAGCACGCACCTCTTTGATAACATTGATCTTTTTCTCACCTACTGCTGTTAGAATAACATCGAACTCTACCTGTTCTTCGGCTGCATCACCACCGCCAGCACCACCGGCAACCGCTGCAACAGCCACAGGAGCTGCCGCAGATACACCCCATTTATCTTCCAGGAGTTTAGATAACTCTGCCGCCTCCAGCACCGTTAGGCTGGAGAGATCGTTCACAATTTTTTCAAGATCTGCCATTTTGATTCGTCCTTGGGTTTGAACCTAATTGGTATTGCGTGGTTACGCCGCTTCTTCGCCCTTGGTTGCATAGGCATTGATGACACGGGCGACCTGTGCACCCGGAGCCGATACAACCTGTACAATTTTTGTAGCCGGTTGGGTGAGCATACCCACAATCTTGCCACGCAATTCATCTAGCGATGGCAGGCTTGCAAGTGATTTCACCCCATCCGGATCAAGCACCATTTCGCCCATCATGCCTCCTAGAACCACGAAATTCGGATTCTTTTTGGCAAAGTCGACGGCAACTTTTGGCGCAGCGACGGGATCATCGGAATAGGCGATCGCAGTTGGTCCTGTAAACAGATCACTCACGCCTTTCGCGGGGGTCCCTTCAAGGGCAATTTTGACAAGCCGGTTTTTCGCAACTTTGAGCAAAGCACCTACGCTTCTCATCTCTCCGCGCAGACTATTCATGTCTGCAACAGTGAGACCGGAGTAGTGGGAAACCACAACCACACCGGTGTTTGAAAACACCTCATGAAGTGTCGTTACGAGCTCTTGTTTTTGCGCTCGGTCCACTGACGCTCTCCTTAATATGCGGCGATTGCCGCGGTTTACAACTGCCGAACCTCGGTTGCGGGACAAGCCCGCCGGACCGATGGGCCGACGCTCACTTGCCTGTCCGCCAACCGCAATAAGCGATCGGGCAAGTATGGTTCAAACCGCAAGGTTTCCCTTGCATGTTTTCTTCCAGTCTCATGCAGGTTGGCTCAATTTAGCGTTGATGAGAGCAATCCCATCACACCTCCAGAACCCATTAAGCCGGACACTCCGGCACCCACAATCTCGGACAGGTTTGGGTAGGCTTACACCCACCCATTCCTTAGCCAGGGTTGCCCCTTGACCAAAAAATTTCTACTTCGCCTCTCTGAGGCTCGAAGGATCTACTTTAACGCCACCCCCCATGGTTGACGAAATTGAAATCCGCTTCAAATAAGTGCCCTTGGCTCCGCTCGGTTTGGCGCTTTGAACGGCATTCATAAACGCCTTAATATTGGCGGATAGATCGGAAACTGAAAAGCTTGCCTTTCCAACTCCACCCTGCACGATACCAGCCTTTTCGACACGAAACTCAACAGCACCCCCCTTGGCTTGCCCAACCGCCGTGGCAATATCCGCCGTGACCGTTCCCACCTTGGGATTTGGCATCATACCACGCGGGCCAAGAATTTTCCCCAAACGGCCGACAATCGGCATCATGTCCGGCGTTGCTATAGCACGATCAAAATCAATCTGACCTTTTTGAACGATCTCAGCAAGATCTTCAGCTCCAACTATGTCGGCTCCGGCAGCACGCGCTTCATCTGCCTTGTCACCCGAGGCAAATACAGCAACCCGAACGTTACGTCCTGATCCGGCTGGCAAATTGCACACACCGCGCACCATCTGATCGGCATGCCGTGGATCAACTCCTAAATTAACCGAAACTTCAATGGTCTCATCAAATTTTGCACTAGCATTGCCTTTGACCAGCTCCAGCGCAGCATCTAATTCGTGCAAATGAGCGGGATCGTAATCGGTACGAGCCCTATCTCGTTTTGTTGGCTTTGACATAGCCTACTCCTGAACCTGCAGACCCATGGAACGCGCTGATCCCGCGATGATTTTTTCCGCCTGATCAAGCGAGTGCGCATTTAGATCTTTCATCTTTACTTCGGCAATTTCGCGCAATTGAGCGCGGGTGACACTTCCCACGACTTCGCGGCCTGGCGTTGCCCCTCCCTTAGGGAGTTTAGCTGCCTTTTTCAGCAGGAACGACGCTGGCGGTGTCTTTACCTCAAAAGAAAAAGACTTATCAGCGTAGATCGTGATGATTGTTGGCAAAGGCATACCCTTTTCAGCATTCTGTGAAGCCGCATTAAATGCCTTGCAAAATTCCATAATGTTCAAGCCACGCTGACCAAGCGCAGGGCCGATCGGCGGCGACGGCGTAGCCAGTCCGGCGGGAACCTGAAGTTTCAGGTATCCAGTAATTTTCTTAGCCATCCTCTACTCCTAATGCCCGCACAGGCGGGATACTCCAGGGCCGTGGTGCGGCTTAAATCTCCCGTCCGAGGGTGGCGGGGGGTCACTACCTTCCACGTGTGCAACCAGTTCAAATCTTGACCTGGCCGTATTCAAATTCGCGTGGGCCAACCACGCGCGTGATGAGATCAAAGTTTTTCGACCTGACCATACTCAAGTTCAACGGGTGTTGCCCGTCCAAAAATGGAGACTGCTACTTTCAGTCTAGTGCGCTCCTCGTCAACTTCCTCAACGTGCCCATTAAACGATGCAAAAGGTCCATCTGAAACTCGTACTTGCTCGCCGATCTCGAATGTCACCGCAGGTTTTGGCCTATCAACACCATCGCGAACCTGCTGTAGTATCCGCATCGCCTCATCCTCGCTGATCGGAATGGGCTTTTGTTCGGTACCAAGAAACCCCGACACTTTCGGTGTGTTCTTGATCAAATGATATGCCTCGTCAGCCATCTCCATCTTGACCAGAATGTAGCCTGGAAAAAACTTACGCTCAGAAGTTACTTTACGGCCGCGCTTAACCTCTACCACCTCCTCGGTTGGCACAAGTATTTCTTCAAAATAATCCGAGAGGCCACGGAAGGCCGCCTGTTCCTTAATTGAATTTGCAACCTGCTTTTCAAAATTCGAATAAGCATGCACGATATACCAATGATATGCCACGAAGTCGCCTCTATTAACCAAGCCCCAGGGCCAAACTTACCAACCAACTCAAAATCTGATCCGCAATAAAAAAGAACACGGCCG
>CAUZRD010000122.1:0-6568 GCA_963582255.1 Alphaproteobacteria bacterium
AGAGATTGTCCGATGTTTTGATGGACGACAATTTTATCAACATACATCTTGGAGCGCGAACGCAAGGCAAACCTGCGCGTGAGATACTTTATGAAGACCCTGAGTTCGGATTTTGCATTTGCGGGCATGTCTATGATGGGGCAGCGGAAGGCAAGCCCCACGATCACGGTACGACTTGGGCAATTTATGGTCAGGCCAGTGGCGAGACCGAAATGACGGAGTGGAAAGTTATTAATAAAGGTAGCGGTAATCAGCCGTCGTTGGTTGAGCCTCAGGCGCGATACGTTATGAAGCGCGGTGATGTAAAACTATACGATGTGGGGGTGGTTCACTCGCCAAATCGCAGGGCGTCCGTCAAGCTTATTAGAATAGAAGGATCTAATCTTGATGCGATGAAGCGCAGTAATATCG
Organism: Alphaproteobacteria bacterium; assembly: GCA_963582255.1. GTDB lineage: Bacteria > Pseudomonadota > Alphaproteobacteria > Rhizobiales > TMED25 > CAUZRD01. The sequence continues at coordinate 412 of CAUZRD010000122.1, forward strand.
AAGCGACAAAAGGTTTTAACGCACCGTGACTTTTCTGATTTCTAGCCGTAATTCCTCTCTGGTCAGGTATGTATAACAACTATCTTTGGGTGATGATTTTTAGATAATTAATGGGCGTTTTGGCGGACACTTGTGCTCCATATTCCTTGGTTTTTGACCCAGCTGTTACGCGTAAGGGCATGACTTTAGATGAGGGCGGGCTCCATAGATATGATTGGCCGCGGCGGTCTTTGATGCCACTTACAGTGCCGCCATTGGTAATAGGATCGTAATGCACGGACGTAACGCATGGTATCTCTATGTAGGTGTAGGCGTCGTATCTTTACTAATTTGTTGTTTTATATTGTTTTAATAGCCTTTTCCATGCGGAAAACGCTGACAACTCTTGAATGGGTCAAAGATGTTGCCGGTGATCCCGCCTAGATTTAGGTCTTTAGTGCATTACAAGGCCACCGGAAACGCTTAGGGCAAGCCCTGTCATGAAGTCGGATTGAGAAGATGCGAGATAGGCAGCAAGTTTGGCTATGTCTTCGGGTTGAGCTATCCGGCCCATCGGGGTTTTTTCGCTTGCCTCATTGATCAGGGTATCACGGTACTCTTCGATGGTGACGTCATCGGGTTTGAGACCAGAGGCCATGCCGAATACGCGCTCGGTGTCGGTTAATCCGGGGCAGATGGCATTGACGTTGATGCCATGGGGCGCGAGTTCGAGCGATAAAGATTGGGTAAATCCAATCACCGCGAATTTCGATGCAGCATAGGCGCTAAAACGGGCGCGACCGCTTTTGCCAGCGCTTGATGCCATATTCACGATTTTGCCACCCTGGTCACGCTCAAGAAGGTGGCGGGCGACCGCTCGTGAACATAAGAATGTGCCCCTGGCATTAACCGCCATCACTTGATCCCAAATTTTTTCATCAAGTTCGACAACGGGCACGCGATCCGGGCCTGCCTTGGATCCGGCATTATTGACTAGGATGTCTACCTTTCCCAGTTGCGCAATCGCATTGCCCACCATCTGATCAACCGATGCTGCATCAGTGACATCGACGGCACAGCCGCCAGCCCTACGGCCCAATTGCTCTATTTCATCAACGACCTGCGATAATCCACCCCAATTGTTGGTAGGTTCGTCGCGAAGATCGGCGACCATAACATCTGCACCTTCTGATGCCAGGCGCAGCGCGATAGCACGGCCAATCCCGTGTTGACCAGCTGCGCCGGTGACGATGGCAATTTTGCCTTCAAGATTATACATGTGTGGTCTCCGAAAAATTATACGGCGTTTATTCAAGTCTCTTCAGTTTAGGTGTTCTATTGAGATATTTGAACCGACTTAATCTAGCCAACCCATCTGTCGCAACTGGTCCAGTTTGAATAAAGTGTGACCGCAATGCCGATAATACGCAATTGATGGGAGGTAGGGTGATGGAATATACACAACTTGGAAGCAGTGGTCTGCGGGTATCGCACCTTTGTCTTGGCACAATGGAATTTGGTAGCTCGGCTAATGAGGATACAGCACGCGAGATAGTCAATGCTGCGCGTGATGCGCATGTCAATTTTGTCGATACCGCGGATGCCTATGCCAACGGCTTATCGGAAAAAATTCTTGGAAAACTAATCGCAGAAGATCGAGATGCGTGGGTTCTGGCAACCAAAGTTGGCCAACCGGATGGTCCGCCAGAGCGTAAAAAGGGGTTGTCGCGCAAATGGATGTTGGAGGCGGTTGATGGTAGTTTGAAGCGGTTGCAAACCGACTATATTGATATTTACTATCTCCATCACCGCGATCGGGAGACGCCGCTTGGTGAGACGATCAGCGCGATGGGTGACATCATCGCCAGCGGAAAAGTTAGCTATTGGGGCTTTTCAAATCACTATGGCTGGGAGATTGGTGAGATGGTGAGGCTTTGCGATCAACTGGGTGTGCCGCGGCCAGTGGTAGCTCAACCGATGTATAATCTGGCGATGCGCATGCCGGAGAACGATTATTTGCCTGCCTGTAAACATTACGGCATTGGCGTTGCAACGTTTTCACCATTGGCGCGCGGAATTCTGACTGGAAAATATCGGATGAACGAAGAATTGCCTGCGGATAGCCGGGCAGCGCGCGGTGATGCCAGCCTATTAAATCGGGACTTTCAGCCCGAGACATTCAAGCTGGTGGATGCTATCCGCGAGCACGCAACGGCGCGTGGTATATCGCCAATAGATTTTGCTATTTTGTGGGTACTTAATAATAAAACCGTCTCAAGCGTTATTGGTGGTCCAAGAACGCTTGAACATTGGGCAGCGTATCTTGGTGCGCTCGAACATACATTCACCAGCGATGATGAAGCGTTAATCGATGGGCTGGTGAGAGCAGGTCATCCGGCCTCGCCGGGTTTGATATGGGATCGCCATCCGCCTTTGGGGAGGGTGACAGTCACTAGCTAATTAGCGGAAGTATACGTGACCTATTGATGAGGTGATGAGGAAGAGCTATCAAAATACACAGCTCCTTATATTAACCTCTTTCGGACATCTGAAGAGGGACATAGCGTCGGACTGCCGTTGTTGTTTTGGAAGATGTATTTATTGGTATTTTGCTAAATTAGAACAGGATATAGGCGTTGTTCTCAATTCAGTCCGGTTATTCTAATACTGAAACCAAAGGTTATGTTGGGCCTTTAATGATCTTAGAAAGCGCAGAATATGTCCATTACTGAGAATATTGCACGGTTCATCACTGCTCCTTTGCTCGGCGATCTTCCTGAGGTTGTCGTCGAGAGAGCAAAAATTGCTTTGACGGATTGTCTTGGCTGCGCGATCGCAGGGGTTTCATCTCCATCGAGTCAGATCGTTCTCGACTATTTACGTGATCAGGGTGGTTCGAAGCAGGCGCACATTGTCGGCACCGACCAGATGGTGTCGCTGGCAGACGCAGCGCTCGCCAATGGCATGCTATCATCGGCATTGCTCTATGATGATACGTCTCTGGCGATGCACGGGCATTCAACGGCTACATTGTTGCCGGTTCTGTTGGCATATGGTGAAAAACTTGGTCTATCTGGACGGGATCTTATTGAGGCTTATGCAGTAGGATTTGAGGTCGAAGCAGTCATTGGCGAAGCATTGGAACCTGATCACTATGAGCATGGATGGCACGCAACTTCTACCATCGGTACGCTTGGTGCAGCCGCGATAGCATGTAGACTGAGCTCGCTGGCAGCAGCCAAAGTACAGATGGCGCTTGGCATTGCTACGTCGCATGCGGGCGGTGCACGGCAAAATTTTGGCACCATGATGCAAGCGTTTCACGGCGGACTACCAGCGCGCAATGGGGTTGTGGCGTGCGAACTTGCTCAACGTGGATTTACCGCTGATGCGCATATGATTGAAGCACCACGTGGATATTTGGCTTTGTTTAGTGCAACCAAGCGTGAAATTAATGTTGCGACCAAGGGCCTTGGAACGGATTGGTCTTTGGAAAGACCTGTTCTGGCATTGAAGTTATATCCCTGCGGATTTCCCGTATTTCGGCCGATTGAAGGTGTCATGGAACTTGCATGTGAGCACGACATTGATCCGGGTAAGGTTGAGGAGATCTGTTGCAAGGTTCACTACCTGATTCCTGAAACGGTCTTTCATAAAAATCCTCAAACCGGACTTGAGGGCAAAACTAGTCTCCCCTATGCCGTGGCGCGTGCGCTAATTGATAGGCGTATGGGATTGGCCCAGTTTACTGATGAAAAAGTACAAGATCCCCAAGTGCGCGAACTCATGGATAAAGTGCGCATTGATATTCTGCCCGAGTATAGCCGGGATGGAGGGGGAGCAGATGTCAATGCGATCGCGGCGCCGGCGATTGTGGAGATTAAACTGAGTGATGGGCGCTTACTTAGCCGGAAGATTATCTATTATCGAGGTGATCCTAATCGTCCGCTGAGTGCTGATGACGTGGCTACAAAATTTACAGACTGTGTCGAACCTGTTTTGGGGTTGGAACGTACTGGTCAAGTGCTCGCGATGATGAACCAATTGGAGACGTTGGATGATACGCGGGATTTGGTTGCAAAACTCACCCCGTAGCAAGGGGCCAGTTGAACACTGGATGGCGAGGAGTCAAGAAGATGAAGTTAGACCAGGATGAACTCAACAAAGAGATGCTGTTTGATAAAGATGGTCGTTGGTATACTGCCCAATTGAATGTTTCAGAACTGACAAGAGGAACAACCAAGGCACCTAAACGCGTGATCATCAACGATGAAACGCTGCGCGAGGGCGAGGAAACGCCAGGTGTATTTGTTACTGTTGCCGACAAGGTGAGGGTGGCGCGGGCGCTGCAGGAGGCGGGCGTGCCAGAAATCGTGGTTGGTTTCACCGGCACCGTTCAGGAGCATTTTGATCTTGTGCATGTTCTGCGCGAGGAAGGGATAACCGCGCGCCTTACCTCTCGCGCCTTTGCTTTTGGACAGGGAGATTCATGGAAGCATGAAGTTGACCGGGTCAAGGAAAGCGACGTTGATCTCATCGCCTTTGGCGGCTTTTTGTCTGAGTGCCGAATTGCCGCTACGCCATGGCTTACCAAGGCCGGATATGCCCAGCATGTGCGTGACTTCATCGGCTATGCCAAGGAAATCGGTATGGACACAGCATTCGGCTTTGGCGATCCCGCGCGTAACCAGATGCCGTTTCTGGTTGATGCCATGGCGGCGTGCAAGGATGCCGGGCTCGACCGCTATTATGTGTTTGACGCGCCGGGCTGCACGACGCCCGAGTCGATCGAATATCTGGTGCGCCTTGCGCGTGATCTCACCGGTGCTGAAATTGCTGTCCATTGTCATGATGATTACGGGCTTGCTACCGCTAATACCATTCGCGCTGTGATGGCAGGTGCAGAGGTGGTCGATGTGGTGATTAATGGGCTCGGCGACCGATGTGGCAATGCCGCGTTTGAGGAAGTGGTGATGGCGCTGACTGTGCTCTATCAGGTTGATACCGGGATCGACACGTCTAAGATCGGACCGCTGTCGGCGCTGGTGGCTGACACGTTCGGTGTACCGGTGCCGCCGGGAAAGGCTGTGCTTGGCGAGTATATGTACACCCATGCTTCCGATAGCCACATTGCCCATCGTCTCAAAACCGGTGCGTGGTACACCTTCGAGAACATTCGTGCTGATGCTTTGGGCAGCGAAGAGGTGATCTTGTTCGGGCCAGCAGCGCTTGGGCGCACACGCGACCGCGGCGCTATTCCGGTTAAGATCGAAACCATGGGACTGACATGTACGGACGAAGAACTCGACCGCATCTTCGACCGCGTGGTCAAGATTGTGGAGGAACGTCGTGCGGCTACTGAACCGGAGGTCGAGGTGATCATCCGCGAAGAACTACAATAGGCTTCATAGACTTAGTTGGATAGGTAACAAAATAATGCACCTCAGTATTGACGACACCCGTACATTATCGTTGGGCATTCTTAGCCGCTTGGGGTACTCCTCTGAGGAGTCGGAACAGATTACAGATGTCCTAGTTGAAGCCCATTTGGTTGGCCGGCCAGACAGCGGTCTAAATCACCTGATGCAACTTACCAAAGTTGGTGAGCGTGGCTCCATCTGTATTGTTCATGAGGATGAAGGGTCAGTCCTGATTGACGGTGCAAACAATCCAGCGTTTCTTGTCTCTTCGCGCGCTATGACTATGGCAATTGAAAAGGCAAAAGAGCGGGGGGTTGGCATCGCCGCGGCGCGCAATGCGTATCTCGGTGGTATAAACGGCTATTATGTTTCCATGGCTGCGCGGGCTGATATGATTGGTTTGATGGCGACTTCAAGCACTAGGCGGGTTGCTCCAGAGGGTGGAATTGATGCTCTCATGGGGACCAATCCGATTGCTTTTGCGGTTCCTACGCAGGGTGACCCGATAATACTTGATATGTCGACTGCAACCGTGAATGCCGGAAAGGTAGTTAGGGCTGCTAGGCTTGGTGAGTCGATTTCTCCTGGAGTTGGGATTGGACCGGATGGGGCGCCAACTACTGATCCAGAAGTTGCGCTTATGGGAGCATTATTGCCGTTCGGCGGTTATAAGGGATCGGGACTTTCTATAATTGTCCAATGCCTAGGCATTCTTGGTGGTGGCGCCATCATTCCACGCGGTATGGGTGATTTTGGCT
>CAUZRD010000123.1:0-6547 GCA_963582255.1 Alphaproteobacteria bacterium
GCGAGCCGCGCAATTGCCCGCGATCAGTTGCCAGAGGACCTGGTCGGGCCGACTGGGTTTTTCCTGTCGGATCACGCTGGATTTGTCACGGGGCAATCCCTGGGTGTCGATGGTGGCGGAGTAATTCACTAATATTTACTAATAGGAGAACGCCAAATGGCAGTAGTTTCGATCACCATTATCGAAGGCCGGGATCGCAAGACGAAGAACCGACTTATCGCAAAGTTAACCGAGGCCGTTATTGAAACCCTCGATGCCAAACCCGGCCAGGTTCGGGTAATCATCAACGAGGTTGGCGACGGGGACTATGCGGTTGGCGGAAAGCCGATTTTCCTCGAACAACACGACTGATCACCGATAAATGTATTGCAATGTCTCATTAGTGGGATAAAGTGTCAGATAGCGGGACAAGAGAATCCCCAACACTGCTATTGGGAGTAATTCAATGCCGCATAAGGTGAAAATTCCAAACTATGTAATCGAACGGATCATGGCCAAACGCGGGAAATTATCGGTTTTTGACACGTTCGATGCCGCAAAGACGGCCTTCCTTGTGATCGACATGCAGAATTTTTATGTCACCGAAGTGGATACGGCAGTTTCGATTGTACCAAACGTCAACAAAATTGCCGCGGCCTGTCGTACAAAAGGCGTGCAGGTGTTTTGGGTGATCATGCGCTGCGCCGAAAAAGAAGGCGCGCCAAGCCAGTGGGCGCTGTATCACGACTATTTCTTTACCAAGGCCAAAGGCCAGAACCATTTGACCAAACTTAGCCCCGGCAACGCGGGTTATGAAATCTATCCAGATCTTGAGGTGAAAGATGAAGATCGCGTGGTCACAAAGAATCGTTTCTCGCCCTTCATCATAGGCGCGTCAGACCTGCACGACATACTGCAGGGCATGGGTATTGAGAACCTGATCGTCGCTGGCACTGCCACAAATATGTGCAGCGAGTCCGCCGCGCGAGATGCGATGATGTTGGACTATAAGGTGGTCATGGTCGAGGACGCCAATGCCGCCAGATATGATGACGATCACCTAGCGGGATTAACCTCGTTTTACCAATCTTTTGGGGATGTGAAATCCACAGAAGACACCATTGCTATGATCAAGTAATTTGGTGACTGGGCACACCCAAATCGCTGTTTCGGTGGAAGGTGGAGCTGGACTTATTTGCTTTGCCAGGCCCAAGGTGCGTAATGCGTTGACCGATACGATGTTGGCAGAAACTCGCACGCAGATGGAAACCTGGGAGGTTGATCACGCCATCGTGGCCATTGTTTTAACCGGCGACGACAAGGCGTTTTGCGCAGGCGGTGATGTCAAAGGCACGGTGGCCAGTGAGATGGGGCCATTTGACAAATACCGCCATCGATACACGCAAGCGGAATGGCATAATTTCATGCGCTTTCTATCCAATTTTACCAAGCCAGTGATTGCGGCAGTTGAAGGTTATACTCTCGGTGGTGGGCTGGAAATTGCGCTGAGGTGTGATTTTGTAGTTGGGTCAGAAACCGCAGTTTTTGGTTTGACCGAAGCGAAATTTGGGCTTTTCCCCATTCTTGGTGGGGCTTGGTCATTGACCCAGGCCATCGGTGACAGAATGGCCAAAGAGCTGGCCTTCACTGGGCGCAGGTTCACGGCGGCCAGAGCTATGGATTTAGGTATACTCAATCATATAACCCCGGCGGGCAAAGCTGTCGCAAAAGCTGTCGAGATTGTGGGTGAAATCGAAACCAGTGCACCGTTGTCAGTCATGGTGCTGAAACAAGCGATTAACCGTGCACCCTCGCAGACATTTGATGAGGCCTTAAACGCCGGCGGAGATCTCTCGGCGCTTTTGATGTTCTCAGAAGATCGCCGTGAAGGTCTTGCAGCATTCTTGGAAAAACGCAAACCGGAGTTCAAAGGTCAATGACGCGCAAGTACGATGCAATTGTCGTTGGAAGCGGACATAACGGGTTGACCTGTGGTGCCTATCTTGCGCGCGCGGGCAAAAATATTTTGGTATTGGAACAAAAACCCTATGTGGGCGGGGCGAGTGTCACGGAAGAATTTTCTCCTGGTTTCCGTGCTTCGACTTATTCCTTCATCATGGGGCATCTCCACCCCAAAGTGATTGACGAGTTGGAGTTGAAGCGGTTTGGGTTGGAATATTATCCGCAACCAAACGTTTTTAATCCGACTGAAAACGACGGGATCATTTTTTCCCAGGACCCAGTCAAAACCCAACAGCAAATTGCCCGCTTCTCGAAAAGCGACGCCGAGAACTACCCAAAATTTTTTGAGCGTTTGCAGTCGACCATCGAAATTCTTCGAATGTTGCAGATGGAAACGCCGATAAATCCGTTTCGCAAGGACCTGGTTGGCCTGCTGAAATCGGCGCGTTTCGCGTGGAAACTTCGAAATTCGGAAAATGAGGTGTATAACCTTCTGCGCACGCTTTCGATGAGCGCGCATGATTATGTAAGCCAGTGGTTTGAAAACGATTTGGTCAAGGCCAAGTTTATGTTCTGGGCGACAATCGGTGGAAATGTCGGGCCCTACTCGCCAGGGACTGCGTTCTATCTTGTGACCCATTTGATTGGTCAGACCGGCATGAGCTTTGCCAAAGGTGGCATGGGGTCAATCGCGGAAGCTCTAAAAAAATCCGGCGAAGCCCACGGCATGGAAGTGCAATGCGATGCCTGGGTTGAAGAAATTCTGGTTCGAGACGGTCGAACTTATGGCGTTCGCTTACGGTCGGGCGAAAAAATCCACGCAACACGTGTGATATCCAACGTCAATGTAAAACGCACTTTCCTTGATATGGTGGAGGAATCCCACTTGCCCAAGAACTTCGTTGATGATGTCAAAGGGTTCCGCAGCCGTGGGATGGGCTTCAAACTGCTTTGCGCGGTCGATAAACTGCCGCAATACAGGGGATTTAGCAAGGAAAAGACTGGTACCGAATATCCTGCTTATGCCCATATCTGCCCGACGCCAGAGTTTCTGGAACGCGCCTTTCATGACGCCAAATTTGGTTGGTACTCATCGGAACCATTCCTTAGCCCCAATGTTCCAAGCTACACCGATCCGACCCTTGCGCCCAAGGGTAAGCATGTTGTTGCGTTTCAAGGCGGTGTGACGCCTTACAAGTTGAAAAATTCGGATTGGGACCAGGAAGGACCGCAACTAGTGAAAAACGCATTCGACGTGATGGACAGGTTCGCGCCAGGTTTTTCCGAAAGTGTTCTTGACTACAAACTGATCACACCGCGCGATATTGAGGCCGATATCAACTTGCCAGGCGGCAACTCGCAGCATGGTGAATTGGCGCTAGACCAGATTTTCTTCATGCGCCCAGTACCACGTTATGCGGATTATCGCTCGCCAGTGAAATACCTTTACCAGTGTGGGGCATCGACCCATCCTGGCGGTGCGGTTTCGGCCATTCCAGGGCACAATGCGGCCCGGGAAATCCTGGCTGATTGGCGATGGAGGAAGTAATTTGTTGACGCTCGATTGCAGCTCTGTCTTGACAAGTCCTCGCATTTGGGATTAGCATTAGTGAATACGTATGCACAACTGGGTTGGAGCGTGGCTAAAATTCAGTTATGTAAAAGAATTTTGGGGTCAAAATTGGCGAAGCTGTCTTGATCTAGATCGCAAAACAAATCTGCCACCTTTTTGATACAGAAACAGGTGAGCCAATTGGAGGGTAACCTCCGTTAAGCTGTCTTATCTGAAAAGGTGGGGCAAAATCGTTAAGGCGGAGAAAAGTCCGCTGAAACACCAACAGGGAGTGAACACAATGTTCTTTAAGAAAATATCCGTTGCCGCAGCGGTGTCGGTTCTTGTAGCCGGCTCAGCTTCTGCCGATTGTTCCAACACAGTCTCCGTCAAGACAATTTCCAATGCGTTTCCGGCCTATGAAACAATGGCCGCGGCCATGGCGGCTTGCGGGAATGTCACGTCGGAACTTGACAAAGACCACCGTCTGAAAATCGTTGATGCGTTCTCGGCCAATCCGTCGCTTTATTCGATGACCAGCCTGACCAACTCAACCTCGGTGCCGATGATTGATGCTGATCTTTTGAGACCGCTGGACGATCTGGTTGCGAGTTATGGAGGGGATCTCAACCCGAATCAATTCGTCAAGATCGATGGTAAAATCATGGCCATTGCGGCATTCGCGAACACTCAGCATTTGATGTATCGCGAAGACATTCTCTCTGATCTTGGTATTGATGTGCCGACCGATTGGGCGGAATACATCGCTGCTGCCGAGAAAATCCAGGCGGCCGGAGTTGTTGATTATCCAATCGGTCACTACACAAAGGACGGCTGGAACCTCGCCTTTGTGTTTATAAACCACTTCCTTGGGGAAGGTGGCGATTTCTTCAACGCTGACTGGACACCTTCGATCAACAATGAAAAAGGTGTCGCCGTGCTTGCGCGGATGGCCAAACTTGCTACATTAATGGATCCTGAGTATCTGGTTTCAGACAGCACTTTTGTGACCAAACAGATGCAACAAGGTAAAATCGCAATGGCGAACCTATGGGCATCGCGAGCTGGCGCGGTCAACGACCCCGCTGAATCAACAGTCGCTGGCAAAATTGTAATGGGGGCAGGTCTGAAAGGATCCGCAACTTTGGCATCAACCATCTGGTGGGACGGCTGGTCCATTGCTAAAAACATCAGCGATGAAGAAGCCGAAGCCGCAATGAAAATGATCGTCGCCTCGATGGCACAAGATGTAATCGAAGCCCATAATGACGATGCAATTTGGCTGGCACCAGGTTTTGTACCTGGAGCAGCAGCCCAAGGCGCATTTGCCACTGCTGCAGGCCAGGCGCCCAACTACCCCATGAACAAGTATATCGGTTCAATGCATGGCGCACTTGGCTCCGGTCTGGCTGCCTTCATGACCGGCGACAAAGATGCCGCTACAACACTGGCTGACATCGAAGCCGCCTATATCACTGACGCGAAAGAAAAGGGTCTTTTAGACTAATTCACGGCGAAAAACCTTGGGGCGGCCTTGCGGCCGCCTCACCCATTAACAGCAGGTTCAAATAGTGAAAAGTAAAACGCTCTGGATGTTTATAGGACCGTCAGTGATCATGATGTTCCTGTTTATTGCTGCGCCACTGGTATCTGTACTATGGCAAAGCTTCCATGTGACTAAGCCGATTTACGAACAGGTTGAAGTTGAAACCTGCGTGCCCGGCCTGCTGGGTTCGACTTGTGAGATTGAACTTAAGACGCGGCCGATCCTTAGTGATGCCGGAAAAATTATCACTAACACGACGTATGTGGGTCTGCAAAGCTATCGCAATGTATTACAACCTGAAAAGTTACGTACGGCGATAAAGAATCGCAGCTGGCGAGAGTTTACAAATATTCGTTTCTGGTCAGCCTTACGATTCACACTTGTTTTCACTGTTCTGACATTGCCCCTGGTGCTTGGCACTGGTCTTTTGATTGCATTGGCTGTCAATAACACGGTCCCACGACTCAAAGGGCCGGTGATTTTCGTGTCACTTTTGCCGTTTATTGTCACACCGGTTATTGGCGCCTTGGCCATCCGTTGGCTGTTCATCGGCGATGGCATACTGACTGCCGGACTAGAATGGTGGTTGCAAAAAGACATCGCCATGTTTGCACAGGCCTGGACGATTGAGTTGATGATGTACATTTACCGCGTTTGGCACGTTGCGCCATTTGCCTTTGTTGTGTTCTACGCCGGACTTCAAACTGTAGATCAGGACACGCTAGAAGCGGCCATGATCGATGGTGCCAGCCGTTGGCAGCGATTGCGATATGTGATCATCCCGCATTTGATGCCACTTGTGGTATTCCTGACGCTTATTCACCTTATGGACGCGTATCGCGTTTTCGAGGAGATCGTCGGATTCTCCTCTTCGGCGCATGTGATTTCGCTTCAATGGCTGACATACGAATTTTTGCTCCAGGACGGAACCGGAGCGCGCGCCATCAGCCGGGCCTCAGCAAGCGCGGTGCTGACCATGATTGGGATTGCGGTTCTTCTTGCAATTCCTTTGCGCCGTGTCTGGCGCGAGCAGCGAGGGAGTTAATACATGTCCAGTCCAGCACATCGCCAACCTCTTTCGCTAAAGGCTCTGTCCAACGGCTTTCTGGTATTCTGGTGTCTCGTCGCTGCGTTCCCAATTTTCTGGATCACAGTGATGAGCTTCAAGACACCTATTGACGCTTTTGATTCCAACCCACTTCGGGTGATTATGGGCCCTCGAACCCAAACTGATGTCGGAGGGCTATCACTCTTGGATATTGTTCTGGCACTGGCGCTGACATATGTCCTTATTCGTTTTGCGTTGAAATGGTTACCTGGCAAAGTACGCAGCTTTGTGCCGGCTGGCCAAATGTGGCTCGGCTGGTTGATTGGCTGCGGCACTTTTGGCCTAGTCACGTTGATCCTATTTGTGGTTGTCCTTCCAGGTGTTTTGGGCGTGCTTAACCCTGTTGCCGGCCCACTAGGTGTCGACGTTTTGGGCTTAACAACAGAGCACTATGAAGCTG
>CAUZRD010000124.1:0-6510 GCA_963582255.1 Alphaproteobacteria bacterium
TTTACAGTATTTTGGTAGGGGTTGGTAGGTGGAAGTTAGTGTCAAGTCTGATGTTTTTAGTGGTTTGTGTAGGTTAAGTCAGATTGACTGCTGGCACGCCCAAATTGTAAATGCCGTGGCATTGAGATCTTTCCATATACACGAGACCAGCCAATCGCTGAAATGGTAAAATGAGATAATGGTGGGCGCGGCTGGGATTGAACCAGCGACCTCTCCGGTGTGAACGGAACGCTCTCCCACTGAGCTACGCGCCCGAATTGAGCCGGCGCATTCATGGAAGTTAGTTTCGACCGAGTCAAGCAGCTCACACTTGACGGTGGTGAGGATTTTTGGCTAGTGCGGCATATAGTCATAATAAAAGGCCATAGTATCTATGTGTTTAGTTTTGGAGACTTTCTACCCGCTAACCCGAGTGCTGGGATGCTGTGCTGCGCTCATACTTCTTGTTGGATGCATTGAAGGCGGGAACGGAGAGCCAAATCTGGCCGTCACTGTTGCTCCTGGTACCTATGAAACTTGCGGCGGTAGAGGTTTTGTGAGCGACGGCGTAAATTTTCTTTCTTCCGCCAGTGGACCTGTCGGTGTAAAGATAGAAATGAGCGAATGTGAGCTAATCAGGGTTTTGGGAATGCCGACAAGCTTAGTCCCCGGCCCACAAGTTCCGGGGCGGCGCCGGATCACCATGGTTTACGCTAATCAAGATGGAACACAGACACATTATGTGTTTTTAAACAATGCTCTTCGAGAAATTAACCTGACCGACCAATCAATGGCGCCTGTTTCGAACATTGTAGGTTCAGGGCAAATGTAGAAAACAAAACGAACGTTCTGTTTAGGGGTGGGTATTGTAGACTAACAGCTATTATGTTTGTCTGAACCGGTGGCTTATCACGTCGATGGCAGCTGCCAGCTCCTGAAACCCGTCAATGATAAGATCTGCGCCAAGGTCTTTAATTGGTGTTTCCGAGTATCCGAAAGTAACGCCTATTACTGGGATTTTAGCGTTTCGAGCGGCGTTGATGTCGGTGATAGAATCTCCTACCATGATCGTATCAATTGGCTTCGCTTGGCAGCGTGACATAACTTCGAGAATTGGCTCGGCTTGAGGTTTGGTGACAGCAAGCGTGTCACCGCCGACAACTGTCGAGAAACGGTCTCGCAAATGTAGTTCAGTAAGTAAAAGTTTACTTAGTTTTTCTGGCTTATTGGTACATACGGCAAGCGTCCAGCCCCTGCCGAGAAGACCATCAAGCGTCTGCTCCACAAACTCGAATGGCCGACTCTTCACGGTAAGATTTTCCTCATAAATTTGAATAAATTCAACAACTAGCTGATCAATATCCTCATTATTAATACAGGCTCCGTTGGCCTTGAGGCCTAATTCAAGCAGGACACGGGCACCACGCCCGACCATCAGTCGGACTGATTGCGCAGGAAGGGCACCATAGCCATGCCGTGTTAAAACTGCATTCATTGCTTCCGCAAGGTCAGGCGCCGTATCAACTAGGGTTCCATCGAGATCAAATATAATAAGACGATTCATTGGTTTTAACCGTTATAAAAAGCATTTAACAACAGTGTTTTATAGAGTGAACATAATGTAATTTATTGAGAAACCTTAAACCATTCTGTGAGCTATCTTTAATCAGATGTTTTTTTTGAAAGATTTATTGAGCTCGCAATCTAAGTTGAATATTAAGATAAAGAATATTATGTAAGGCACTGTTTTAATTATTATAACTATGATCTACTCCTCATGATGCTAGGTGGGCCAAATGTTGTCAATCTACAGCTAGTTGATTGCTGTGCGTGATTGGTGCGTGTTAGGAGAACATTGCTGTCAAATTTGTACAATCTCCACGCTGGTAACTTTTGGAGAGGGGCTATGAAACTGAATGATCACTCGCTGCTAAAAGAACAATGCTTTGTTGGCCGTGAGCATGGTCATCTGCTGACCAAATAATTTGTTGAAGTCAAGTATATGCATATGGGCGGTTTTGCTTAAGTGTCTGATTCTTCCATAATAGCCAAACGGGCTGCGGCGGTCGCCGCATTGGAACTGGTTGAGCCAGGCATGAAGCTTGGGCTTGGTACCGGCTCCACGGTTTCTATATTTGTAGATCTTCTCGGTGAGCGTATGTCAGGTGGCTTTCATATTCTTGCGGTTCCAACTTCTGAGCGTACCGCTAGGCAGGCACGTACGCATGAGATTCCGCTGTTTCAACTTGATGAGATTGCACCACTCGATCTGACTATCGATGGAGCAGATGAAATTGCTCCAGATCTTAGTATGATCAAAGGTGGAGGCGGTGCCCATTTGCGGGAAAAAATTGTTGCCAGTGCATCAAAGCGCATGGTCGTAATTGCCGATCAAACCAAATGCGTCAAAGTTCTAGGAGCGTTTGATTTACCCGTTGAAATTGTCCAGTTTGCCCATGCAACGACGATGGACGCAATCGCGCAAGTATTGCCCGATTTTGCGCTCGCCACCAAACTCACTTTACGCACCAATGTCGACAATACTCCTTTTGTTTCCGATGGGAATAACTACATCGTCGATTGTGCTTGCGAATGCATTGAAAGTCCGTCTGCTGCTGCCGCCGCTCTGTCTACCATTACTGGCGTTGTCGAGCATGGTTTGTTTGTCGATATAGCAAGCGAGGCAATCATCGGTCATGCGGATGGAACAGTGGAATGGATAGGATGAAGCGGTCTGATCAACCACGGTTAAGGATACTATACCCCAAATGATCTCAGAAAAATTGGACTATGACCTTTTTGTCATTGGTGCAGGTTCTGGTGGAGTCAGGGCGGCGCGTGTTGCTGCTAGTCATGGTGCTAGAGTTGCGATTGCTGAAGAATACGTCGTTGGTGGTACCTGCGTTGTGCGGGGTTGTATCCCGAAAAAGCTATTCGTCTATGCAAGCCACTTTAGCGAAAATTTCAAAGATGCCAAAGGGTTTGGCTGGACACCAGGCACAGCAACATTTAACTGGAGCAAGCTTGTTCAGCACAAAGACAACGAGATCGATCGTCTGAATGGTATTTATCTACGCAATTTGAAAAACTCCGGGGTGGAGATATTTGAAACCCGAGCTGTTCTTGAGGATGCGAATACTGTCAGATTACTCACCTCTGGCCAAAAGGTGGTCGCCGAGAAGATTTTAATCGCGACCGGCGCCTGGCCGTTTGTTCCAAGCATACCCGGCGCTGATCTTGCTATTACTTCAAACGAGGCGTTTCATCTTGATAAGCTGCCGCAAAGTATCACTGTAATTGGTGGCGGATACATCGCTGTCGAATTTGCAGGCATCTTTAATGGACTGGGCGTTGAGACGACGCTAATCTATCGTGGTGAGAAGATTTTGCGTGGTTTTGATGACGATTTGCGCGTCTGTCTGCAAGATGAGATGAGTAAAAAAGGCATCACAGTCAGCACCAATATAGATCTAGTTTCAGTGGCACGAAACGCCGATGAATTTGAGCTTTCTCTGAACGATGGGTCAACCATGACCTCGGGTCTAGTGATGTATGCAACGGGCCGCAAGCCGAATACCAAGGAACTGGGTCTTGAAAAAGCTGGTGTTGTCCTAGGCAGCAATGGTGAAATTATTGTAGATAAATTCTCGCAAAGCTCTGTGCCTAATATCTATGCCGTTGGTGACGTGACTGATAGGGAAGCGCTAACTCCTGTCGCCATACGCGAAGGTCATACGTTTGCCGATACGGTGTTTGGCAACGCACCAGCATCGGTCAATTATGATTTTATTCCGACCGCTGTTTTTTCCCAGCCTGAAATAGGGACCGTTGGAATGACAGAAGCACAAGCGCGTGAGTACACTACATTGGTAGATGTCTATAAATCGGTATTTTCCCCGCTTAAACATACATTGTCGGGGTCATCCGAGAAAATGATGATGAAACTACTCGTTGATGGAAAGAGTGACCGTGTTCTTGGATGCCACATCATCGGACCCGATGCCGGTGAGATGGTGCAGATATTGGGTATTGCACTTAAAATGGGCGCGACTAAAAAAGATTTTGATGCAACGATCGCGCTTCATCCCTCATCAGCAGAAGAGTTGGTAACCATGCGCGAGAAATACCATTTGCCCGAAGATGACCCAACCAGTCAGGGCTAGATCGTCTAGGGCGAGGCTTACGGAGGATGGCCTTTCTCATGGCATTGGTGCTTACCATATAGAATGATAAGATAGATGACCTTGGCCACAATACACTGCCGTCCGACACCGCATATGCCAGCCGCTAAATGTCACGCCAGTACAATGTTTCCCGTCTACGATTCCCCGTGCAGTCAATGTCTGGTAGTAGATGGCTCTATTCGTGTATAAGAGCGCCATACAGGGTGTGAATAAAGGCTTATCACTCTCTGTAACTATTTGAATAAACTGAGTTTGGAGTGATCAACATGAGCGCGTGGTCGCCGTCGAGCTGGCGTTCGATGCCCATCAGGCAGGTGCCAGAGTACCCTGATCCTAAAAAGTTGACTGATGCTGAAGATGAAATTAGCAGCTTTCCACCACTGGTTTTTGCCGGTGAGGCACGTAATCTGAAAGAGCGGTTGGCCGAAGCCTCTGCCGGGCGTGCGTTCTTGCTGTGGGGCGGCGATTGCGCCGAATCTTTTGTAGAACATGGTCCGGACAACGTACGCGACATATTTCGCCTATTTCTTCAGATGGCGGTTGTTCTGACCTATGCCGGCGCGGTGCCGGTTGTAAAAGTAGGGCGCATAGCTGGCCAGTTTGCAAAACCTCGGTCTTCTCCAACCGAAATCCAGGGTGATGTCGAGCTAACCAGTTATCACGGCGATATTATCAACGGCATTGGTTTTGATGCCTATCAGCGCGCACCCGATCCTGAGCGGTTACTCAAGGCCTATCGTCAGTCCGCGGCAACGCTCAACCTTTTGCGCGCGTTCGCGCAAGGCGGATATGCGGACCTAGAACATGTTCATCAATGGACGTTGGGCTTTCTAGAAAATTCACCTGCGGGCGAGCTATATGAAGTGTTGGCCGACCGTATCAGTGAGTCTCTTGCATTCATGCGCGCCTGCGGCATTACCCCTCAATCCGTGCCGCAATTGCGCTCCACCGAATTTTATACCTCCCATGAGGCATTGTTGCTTGGCTATGAGCAGGCGCTGACTAGGATAGATTCAACCACCGGTGACTGGTATGCGACTTCTGGCCACATGGTTTGGATAGGTGACAGAACAAGGGAGCCGAACGAAGCTCATGTGGAGTATTGTCGTGGGATTAAGAACCCGATCGGTATTAAATGTGGGCCAACTCTTGATCCAGATGTTTTAATTCAGCTGCTAGATATTTTAAATCCAGAAGATGAAGCAGGTCGCATCACGCTGGTTGCACGCTTTGGCTCTGACCAAGTTACCGGAGGGCTTGAAAGGCTGATTCGCTCGGTATCAAAAGAGGGGCGCAAGGTACTTTGGGTATGCGATCCGATGCATGGCAACACGATCAAAGCTGCCACTGGCTACAAGACTAGGCCGTTTGACCGGGTGATGTTGGAGGTCAATCAATATATGGATATTCATCGCTCGGAGGGAAGTTATCCTGGCGGTATTCATATTGAGATGACAGGTAATAATGTGACTGAATGTATTGGCGGGGCAAAATCGATTAGCGAGGCCGACTTGTCCGATCGCTATCATACTCACTGTGATCCAAGACTGAACGCCGATCAGGCGCTTGAACTGGCGTTCCAGATAGCCGAGAAGCTTAAACCTGCACAGTCGCTTCAGGCTATCCCCACGCCGGCTTTTGCCGGTCTTTAGGATCAGCTTTTATCTTGTTGGAGGACGTATGCAAGAAATCCGCCGACTTGGTGTTGCCGCACGGGATGAAATTATCCTAAACGGCTCTATCGACTTGCCGAGTCAGGCCAGTCCAACATAGTGTTCACGCGATGTCATCACCATCTGAAATTTCTGATCATATTACGATCGCCCTTGCCCAGTTAAATCCTGTGATGGGAGATATTGCAGGTAATGCTGAAAAAGCACGCTCAGCACGCGCTGTGGCCGCAGCGGTTGGTGCCGACCTTGTGGTTTTTTCTGAGCTCTATCTTTCTGGATATCCACCGGAAGATTTGGTGCTCAAGTCAGCATTTCTGCAAGAGGTGAGAGAGGTGGTTGAAAAGCTGGCGGCTGATACTGGTGATGGCGGTCCGGCGTTGCTCATTGGCTTGCCGTGGATGGAGGACAACAAGCCTCATAATACCGTTGTTCTTCTTGACGGAGGTCATATTACCGCTATCAGGCATAAGGTGCATCTTCCCAACTACGGCGTATTTGATGAGCTTCGCGTATTCACACCGGGCCAGATGCCTGGGCCAATTAATTTTCGCGGACTAAGGCTTGGCGTTCCGATATGCGAGGATATCTGGTTCGAGGATGTGACAGAATGCTTGGTTGAAACAGGAGCTGAGATACTTGTCGTTCCTAACGGTTCACCCTTCGACAAGGACAAG
>CAUZRD010000125.1:0-6507 GCA_963582255.1 Alphaproteobacteria bacterium
AAGTTTGTAGCCACCAAACGGGGTTGTTATGTCGCCTTCGCTATAGCAATTGATGGAAACAGTTCCCGCTTCGATCTCTCGGGCAAGCAGATGGGCGCTGGTAACGTTCGATGTGTAAAGTGATGCGTGCAGGCCATATGACGTATCATTTGCCAAGGCGATCGCTTCTTCATTGCTATCGACTGTCAAGACACTAAGAACAGGTCCGAAAATCTCTTCGGTGGCTATCTTCATTTGCGGTGTAACAGCGTCGAAAATCGTTGGTTCGATATAGATGCCGTTTCCTTCTTCGATGTGATTACCACCACATAAAACAGCCGCACCTTCGGTTTTTCCGACATTTATAAAACCCAACACGCGGTCGAAATGTTCAGGTGAAATCATCGCTCCTTGCGTATTTTCTGGATCAAGTGGGTTTCCTGTACGCCACGATTTCAACTGCTCCAGCAACTTTGGCATGAGTTGCACTTTGATGTCTTTGTGTACGATTAATCGTGAATTCGCCGTACAGTTTTGGCCCATGCTCCAGAACGCGGACGCTGTAATGTTTTCAGCAATTGCATCAAGGTTTGTTGCATCTGACAAAACAATGCTTGGTGCTTTGCCCCCACATTCAAGAACAATGCGTTTAAGGTTGGAGCGTGCAGAATATTCAAGGAACATTCGCCCTACTTCGGTTGAACCGGTAAACGATACAGCATCAATGTCAGGGTGCTGCCCAATCGCTTGGCCCGCGGTTTCTCCAAACCCAGTAATGACGTTGAAAACCCCTTCGGGAACGCCTGCCTCTATGGCCAGTTCAGCCACGCGCAGTGTTGTCATGCTGGTTTGCTCTGCTGGCTTGACCAACATGCTGTTACCGGCTGCAAGTGCGGGACCCATCTTAAAGGCCAGCATCAGCAACGGAAAATTCCAAGGAAGAACACAAGAAACAACGCCCATTGGTTCTCGAACTATAATACCAAGGGCGTCGCTTCCCGAGGGAGAGATTTGATCGTAAATTTTGTCAATTGCTTCTGCATGCCAGACCAGACAATTGACAGTTTCGGGAAGGTCTACATTTACGCAATCCTGAATAGGTTTGCCGCTTTCAATACTCTCAAGAACAGCAAGTTCCAGTTGGTTGTCTTCAATCAATCTCGCAAGTTTTATTAAAATGCGTTTTCGCTCAGAAGGGTGTTTTTTAGACCAAAGCCCTTTTTTGAAAACTTTACGCGCACAATCCACAGCAGCATCAACATCAGCCCGATCACACGAAGCAATTTTGGCGATTGTTTCACCAGTGGCAGGGTTTATTGTTTCGAAAACCTCCCCTGATTTAGCCGGTGTAAACTTGCCATTTATGAATGCTTCACTCGGCAATGAAAGTTTTTCCGAAATGGCTACATATTCGTCTTTGGTCAGCATATTTGACATTTTTTTACTCACAATTCAATTGTTATCGCCTAATTGTTTTTAATTCACTCGCAACTTCAGTGACTTAAGGATTACAGGCGCTTATCTATTCGCTAGGTGATCATATGGTATGAAATCAGATTCCCTAAAGGGGATGATTTTTCGTAATTCAGGACAGGGTTCACGCATTAAAGATTCCAAATTTGAAGAATAAAAGTCTACCGAAGGCGCATGAGCCTCCGGCAGGGCAATTCGTATTAGTGGCTTATTTGATCCACTCGTTTACAATGTCCATATTGCTGGCCACCCATTCTTCAGCGACATCTCTTGGGTCCATTTTGTCGCGCCCAATTTTCAAGATCCAATCGTTGACAACCGCTGGATCAAGTTGAATTTGACTTAGGAATTTCGCTGCTGCGGGATTTCTGGTTTCCAGTGACTTTGAGTATGTGACATAGATCTGCGCTTCCGTACTTACACAGTTAAATGTCGAAGCCTCCAGCCAATCTTCTGCATCATAAGAAACGTTCTCACAACCTTCTGTGCGAGCCGGTTCCTGAATTGGCGTAAGGTTATAGGCTGCGTGCACCCATTCTGGCGTCCAGTAATAGAACAGGATCGGTTTTTCTCTCGCAATTGCTGTTTTTAAAAGCCCTTTGAACGTAGCATCAGGTAGAACTTCAGCTTCCCATAGTTCATCCAACCCATATGATTTGAACTTAACCTGCCACATGCGCGTTGATTTCCAACCAGCATCGCCGGGCCAGTATTCACCTTTGCCATTACCATCCTTGTCAAACATCGCGGCCACTTCAGGTTTTCTGAGATCTTCAATAGAAGAAACCTGATCAGCCATAAAGCTTGGAACATACAAGTTCTGAGTTCCAGGATACGCGATATTATGTCCAACGGAATTGGCTCCATCAATGTATTTGTCCCAAATGGACTTCCTGTTTGGCATCCACATGTCAGCAAAAACATCGGCAGATCCATCGCCTTTGTCCATACCTGCAGAGATGACGGAACCATCTGATAATCCTTCGACAATCACAGCTTCCGACCCAAGTGGGCCATCAATGACTGCTTCAATGACATGGCTGATGGCTTTGCCGCCCGTCCAAGTAAGATCAGAGATTGCAACAGTAGCATCATCAGCAGCAAATGCCGAGGATACAATGCCCATTGAAAGCGCAGGACCTGCTAATAAGAGTTTAGTCAGTTTCATAGTTTTTCCTTTCATATGCGAAGAGTTCACTTCGCGATTTCGAGTTATCTATTGGGATTTCCCAATTACCCTTTGTACTACCCTGTCGATCATCATGGCCAACAAGGCAATTCCTACACCGGCCACGACTCCCCGGCCCGTTTCTGTATTTTCTAAAGCTTCAACCACGATATATCCCATGCCCCCTGCACCGATCAGCGCGGCAACCACCACCATGGAAAGGCTCATCATAATAACCTGATTAATTCCGGCCATGATTGACGGAAGCGCCAATGGTAGTTCAACCTTGGTTAACAATTGTCGTGGGTTTGCACCAAACGCGAGAGCTGCTTCTTTAGTGCTCACTGGAACTTGCCGAATGCCCAGTGCCGTTAGACGCACGATTGGAGGCATGGCAAAAATAACCGTGGCGAGAATACCCGGCGGCTTACCTATCGAGAAAAATGCGATTGCCGGTAAGAGATAAACGAAGGACGGGATCGTTTGCATCACATCCAAAATCGGCGTCACAATTACCCTGCCGCGTCTTGATTTTCCAACCCATATGCCGAGTGGAAGACCAATAACGACACAAATGATGGATGCCGCAACAACCAGTGACATCGTATCCATTGCGGTTTGCCACAACCCGAATAGGGCCAAGTATGCCAGAGATGCTCCAACGAATATCGCAGTACGAATTCCCGCCAACCGATGAGCGATGAACAAAAGTACCCCCATTGCGACGGGCCAGGGTGTGCCCACAAACACCGATGCAATGGTCGTTAGCATACCCCGCAAAACCAGCGTAATACCATCAAACAGAAAGCTGTAAAACACGGTCACATAACCAACTGAATCATCAATACGCTGCGACACGTAGGTATTCAGATTCACAGGTGGTGCGTCAGCCTTGGGCGGAGTGCGCTTTAAAATTCGGGTTCCGTCGTCATTTCTAGGATATGTAATTTCATCTGGCCGCGTAATCCAAAACAGCGTAGGAAAATCACCAATTACAAAACAATCAAACCGTTTCTTGAAGGTTATTACATCCCCGCGTGAAATTGCCCGATCTTGTTTTACGCAAGTCCGAACATCGGGTCCAAACTGGGTAGTTCGATAAATCATGATCGGCACGACGAGCGCGAAGATTATGCACGCAGTGAGGAGACGCGAAGGCGCCACGCCACGACTGATACTTCGGTCTATTCGCCATTTGTTGTATTGCCCAACGTAAAGCCTGTCGGCTATCCAGCCAAACAATAGTCGACCAACAATAAACACGAATATAGCTGCAAGCGTATGGCTGTGGGCCCAATTCTCATATCTCTCAACGAGAAAGGATTTCTCTGCGTTCTCAACTGCCGCTTTAGAATATTTGTAGATCAGCGCTAAATTCACCGCCGTAATCAGATCAATCACAAATCCCATGGTGAATAGTATCCAGTTTCCTCGCAATGCCGCCCAGATAAAGCTTCCCAAAAGAGCAGCCAAATTGATGTGAGCCCTACCCAGTTTTGATTTCTGTATTTTTAGAAATACATCGGCATAGTAGTCACCGTTGGTACCTGCGAATTCAATAAACGGCTTTTTGAAATCATCTGTATCAGACATCGATTACGCCTCCCCTTGAATGCCGCGCAACAAAGCATCCTTGGTGACAACGCCTATCGGCTTATCATCACTCATTATAATTACAGGATTATCCTGATTAACCGACAACCCTATTAGGGTGTCGAGGTCGTCATCTGGACGAGCATGCGGGCATTTGTTGACTGGAGGAAGTTTCACACTTTTCGCCAGAGCCTTCTCAATCGGTTCCATGACCGTATGTGCGTAAATAAGTTTGAGCTTTGAGATTCCAGCCACAAAGTCGGCTACATAATCGTCAACAGGCTGGGTTACGATTTCCTCTGGCGTCCCCGTTTGAACGATAACGCCATCCTTCATGATTGCGATCCGGGTTCCCATGCGGATCGCTTCGTCTAAATCATGAGTGATAAACAATGTGGTTTTTCGCATCTTTTTTGAAAGTTCAAGAAACTCATCTTGAAGACCTCTGCGGATCAGTGGATCAAGGGCTGAAAATGGCTCATCCATCAAAAGGATATCCGGGTCTGCCGCCAATGCGCGCGCAAGTCCGACGCGCTGTTGCATGCCGCCTGATAATTCTGAGGGAAAACGGTCGCCGTATCCATCAAGACTGACGAGAGAAATCACTCGATCAGCAACGCTAGCACGGGTGAACGCATCGACGTTACGTAACTCTAGTGCAAAAGCGACATTGTCACGTACGCTACGATGCGGCAAAAGGGCCATGTTTTGAAACACCATGCCAATTTTGTCAGCACGCAAGGCTCTTAATTCTTCCGGATCCAGGCTGCCAACATCAACCCCATTGATCAAAATTTCGCCGCCGGTGGGCTCAATCAACCGATTGATATGGCGCACCAGCGTTGACTTGCCTGAACCTGACAGGCCCATGATACAAAAGATCTCACCTTTCTCGACGGAAATTGATACATCTCTGACGCCAACAACTGCTTGAAATTTCTCCAAAACTTCTACCTTGGATAGATCATCACGCTTCACGGCTTCTAAAGCTTCATCAGCCCTTGCGCCGAAAATTTTCCAAACGTTGCGCGTTTCAATAACGCATTTGTCTACTCTCGCAGTCACTTTTTGAGTTCCTCCTCTTTTCGCTCAAAAAAATGAGATGTAGTTTACTGGTCAGATCTCAACTTAATTTTATACATATGTAACCGGTTACATTCTGCACTTGTTTGTTGATTGCGTCAAGTGTAGATTATGAATCAAACCTTGGGAGAGCATCGTGACAAAGACAGTATTAAGAATTCGGGACGTCGCCAGAAAAACGGATCTTTCGGTCGCCACCATTTCGCGGGTCATGAATAATGCAAAAAATGTCTCACCCAAAACCCGGGAACGGGTTCTGAATGCATGCAAAGAGTTTGACTACCTACCAAACCCTGCAGCAAGGGCACTTGCGACGAAAAAATCCAAAACTATTGCCGCTATAATTCCAACAATCGAACATTCGGTTTTTGCCAAATTCATCTCAACGCTTGAACAATATCTGGCAGACGGTGGGTATTCTTTGGTCCTGTCCATTTCTCACGCAAGTGAGGAGCTGGAGTTGACAGCCGCCCGAAAATTGCTTGGCATGGGTGCAGAAGCTTTTATTCTTACTGGGGCTGCTCATAGTCCTGAACTGTTTGATCTGTTCGAACGCCGCAATGTTCCATATATCGTGACATCTGTGTGGAATCTGGGCAGTGATTATCCTCAGATCGGTTATAATAACTTTTTGTTGGCCTCAGAAGCGATCAGGTTCATTTCAGAAAAAGGCCATACTGACATTGCAGTTTTACATGGACCGCTTAGCGAAAACGACAGAACGCGCATGCGGTGTGACGGCGCGCGCTCTATGCAATCAGACAATCTGCGGATATCATTTTTTGAAACCAGCCTTGATGTAGCAGGTGGTAAAAAGGCAATTCATGATGCGCTGGAAAGTAATCAAAACTTCACAGCGGCCATGTGTTTTTCAGACATTCTGGCGCTAGGTACCTATATCGGATTGGCTGGTAAGGGCCTGAGCATTCCAGATAGTTTTTCGGTAATGGGCTTTGATAATATGGATTGGTCAGAAGCTATCGATCCGCCCCTTACCACAATTGATCTTCCTGCCAGAAAGATGTCAGAAGAAATAGCTAAGCAGCTCATGAGGCATCTGGAGTTAGGCATGCCAATTCAATCAACCAAAGTTCTTGCACAAATTATCGAAAGGGACTCCGTTGGAGAGATTAGCAAATAGTTCTGCTATCGAGATACGGATTGGACTACATTATTTACTTCTTTATACGAGAAAAAATTAAATAATAATA
>CAUZRD010000126.1:0-6482 GCA_963582255.1 Alphaproteobacteria bacterium
CGTGCTTCAACTCACCTGCTGCATACCCCTCAGCATGCAGATAGGAAATCTCCTTTATTTTAAGAGCACCCTCAAGCGCCAAAGGATAAGCAGTTCCACGGCCGATAAATAAAACATTCCTGACTTTCGCCATTATTTTAGCAATATCTTCAATCTGAGGTTCCTGCTTCATAACATCAAGAATATGGCGAGATATCTGACCAAGTTCAGACACATACGCAATCTCTTGCTCGATCGTTATAGTACCCCGCGCTCGCGCAGCTCCAATAACCAGGGTTGCCAGCACTGTCAGCTGACAGGTAAAGGCTTTAGTTGAAGCAACACCAATCTCAGGTCCTGCGAATGTAGGTAATACCACGTCAGATTCGCGGGAAATGGTTGATTCATCGACATTAATGATGGAAATGATTCCTTCACCTGCTGACTTGCAGTAACGCAAGGCCGCCAGGGTATCCGCCGTCTCACCAGATTGCGAAATGAAAAGCGACATACCGCCACCATTAAGCGGTGATTGACGATATCTAAATTCAGAAGCAACATCGACCTCGACCGGGAGCCTAGCAATGCTTTCAAACCAGTATTTGGCTATCATCGCGGCGTAATAGGCAGTTCCACAGCCTAAAATCGTTAATCTTTCAAGCGAAGAAAATTCAACAGGCAAATCTGGGAGTCGGACACATCCAGTAGAGTAATCAACATAATGGGAAAGGGTATGGACAATAACTTCTGGTTGTTCATGTATTTCTTTTTCCATGAAATGTCGGTAATTGCCGCGATCGACCATAAACACTGATGCAGATGACTGTTGCTTAGGCCGCTCAACTCGCCTCCCGCTAAAATTCCGAATATCGGCGCCTTCACGCGTCACCACCACCCAATCTCCATCTTCAAGATAAGTGATAGTATTGGTAAACGGAGCCAACGCGATTGAATCCGATCCCAGAAACATCTCCTGCTGTCCGTGACCTATCGCCAACGGGCTTCCCTTGCGGGCTCCAATAATTAGGTCCTCACACTCTGCAAACATGATAGCAAGCGCGAAAGCACCTTCCAGTCGAGCCAGAGAAGCCAAGACAGCATCTTCGGGTTTGCAGCCTTTCTCCAGTTCACTTGAAATCAAAACAGCAATCACTTCGGTATCAGTATCTGTAGATAGCTGTGCACCCCCACGCTCAAGTTCAGTACGCAACTCTCTAAAATTCTCAATAATACCGTTGTGGACAACCGCCACGCGCTCAGTCGCATGCGGGTGGGCATTACGTTCGTTTGGAGCACCGTGGGTTGCCCACCTGGTATGTCCAATCCCAGTTCGCCCTCTCAACGGTGAGGATGATAGCCTTTCAGCAAGATTAATGAGTTTCCCTTCCGCCCGCCGACGCACCAAAACGCCGCCGTCTAGTGTTGCAATACCTGCAGAATCATATCCACGATATTCAAGGCGCTTGAGAGCTTCAAGAATATTTACCGCAACCGGTTCATTGCCAATTATTCCAACAATACCGCACATGTTGCCTAATCCTCACCGGCACAAGCATCATCTTTGCTCAATGATGTGTGCAATGCCCTGAACTTTTCTGCCCAATTGCCCTTATTTATCTGTCGAGCACGACCTATCGCCAGAGTATCATCCTCAATGTTTTCAGTCACAACACTGCCTGAAGCAACATAAGCACCTACACCTACCTTGACAGGCGCCACTAAAGAACTGTTTGAACCTACAAAGGATTCTGATCCGATCTCGGTATGGTGTTTGGCAAAACCATCATAGTTGCAGGTGATCGTACCAGCACCAATATTTGCCCGTGCACCCACGTGAGCATCGCCAATATATGCTAGGTGGTTAATTTTAGCGCCCTCGTCCACCACTGCATTCTTTATTTCAACGTAGTTACCTATATGCACATCAGTTCCGATATGCGCTCCGGGGCGAAGTCGGGCAAATGGTCCGATGATGGCCCCAGTTTCAACTCGCGCTCCCTCCAGATGTGAAAATCCGCGAATACGCACATTATCTTCGATTGTTACACCAGTCGCAAAGTGAACCTGAGGTTCAACAATAACATCACGACCAATTTTGGTATCATAGGAAAAATAAACGCTTTCCGGCGCTATCAATGTCACGCCGCCAGAAAGTGCTTTTTTTCTTAATCTGGTCTGCATCAGATGTTCGGCATCAGCAAGATCCAACCGCGTATTGACTCCGGCCACATCAACCGGATCGACTTCAACCTCACTCACCTTCAAACCTTCTGCAACAGCAATTTCAACAAGATCTGTCAGATAGAATTCGTCTTGTGCGTTGTGATTATTAATCCGCTCGAGTAGAGATAGATGATCAGATGAGCGAAGGCACAAAAGACCTGAAAAGCACAGATCAATCTGACGCTCCACGTCAGTTGCATCACGGTGCTCGCGAATGGCCGTAATGCCACCTGATGATGACTGCATGATCCGGCCATATCCTGCTGGATCATCGGGTCTGAATGAGGCCACCACCAGATCGCACGTGCTAAGAGCCTCACCCATAGCGGTAATTGTTTTACCAGATAAAAGCGGCATATCGCCAAATAAGATGAAGATTGCACCCGTGGTCTCACCAATTTTTCCACAAGCAGTTAAAACCGCATGGCCAGTACCACGCCGCTCCTTCTGTAGTGAAAATTTGGCGTTGGGATGATGCTTTTGAACAAGCCTAGTCACCTCATCGCCTTCCGGTCCAACGACCAAGTGATGATTTCTCAGACCTGCATCTTCGGCCGCAGAAAGCACGTGCAAAATCATCTCTCGCCCGGCCACTTCATGTAAAACCTTCGGACGCTCAGAATGCATGCGTGTACCAAGACCCGCAGCAAGAATGATCGTCACGGCATGCGCATTGATCATCTCATCCCTCCCGGGCTGTTTCGCCATGATACGTAGTTAAAGTGTAATTGTTTTATTTTCCTCAGCTGAGCGCACAATACCATCCAAAACAGCGATACCTTGCACAGCCTGCTGCGCGCTCACCGGGTAGTTGCCCCCACGTTCAATCGCATCAGAAAAAGCCTCAAGCTCAGCTCTTTCCATCGAAAAGTCAGTCTTGGTATGTGTTTCGCGCTCACCCTGACGCGGATGAAAAATATATTCTGAAAGATCGCGCTCCCTGAGTTCAGCACAGCCATTCTCACCAAACACTCTGAAACTGTAATAAAAACACGTGGCAATCGACGTCATCAGGGTTGCAGTAGGTCCGCTTTTAAATGCCATGACGGCAGAAGTTACCTCATCGAGTGGGCCAATTCCCAAAGGCTTCAATGCCTGTGCTGTGATAGTTTTCATCGGGCCAGCAAGATCAATCATCTGATCAACAACATGAATACCCAAGCCAGTCATACCACCGGCAGGTGTTTCCTCACGGGTCGAGCGCCAGCTATCTGGCGCATAATTCCATACCCCCGAAGCACTCATCGACGCTTCGATATGAACAATAGTGCCAATACGATTTTCTACATCATTTTTAAGACGAATATAGTTTGGATGGAAGCGCCGGTTTAAACCAACTGCCAATAGTTTTCCAGACTTCGCCGCAGCATCGAAAGAAGCCTGGGCATCTGCCGGCTTAAGCGCAATTGGCTTTTCAACAAATACATGTTTGCCTGCACCAACCGCTTGCTCAATCTGTTCACGGTGCTTGGAATGCGGTGTGGCAAGGATTACCGCATCGATATCAGGATCGGCAAGTATGGAGGCATAGTCAGGCGCGACCTTAGCTCCGATTTCCTGACAGAAACCCTCTATATTAGACAACGTTCGTGTTGTTGCCGCCGTGATCTTGATCTTATCACTTCCCTTGATGGAATTGGCGAGAACCTTGCCCCACCAGCCCAGTCCAATAGACGCAGCCCTGATCATGTAAAGCTCCCTGTCGTAAAAATCATCTAATGCCTTGCGCAATAGCAAGTTAGTCAGTCATAAGTCTAGTGATCCAGTTATCATTTCAGCTAGTCTCATACTTGGAAAGTAATAATTATGCGCATTTATTCTTTCTACCGCTCTCTAGCGGCCTGGCGCGTTCGAATTGCTCTTTCCTTAAAAAGTCTATCGGCAGACATCTCTACCATTGATCTCCTAGCAGGAGATCAACATGGCAAAGATTTTAAATCACGTAATCCGGAAAGTTCCGTGCCACTGCTTGAGATTGATGATGTAGTGCTGGCTCAAAGTCTAGCTATTTTAGAGTATCTGGAAGAAACCCGTCCTAGGCCTGCGCTTTTGCCAGTAAACCCGGTTGATCGAGCGTGGGTGCGCCGCTTTGCTCTGATATCGGCAGCAGATTCCCACCCTCTCATGGTCCCCCGCGCGCGTTCTTTTCTGCGAGATGAGTTCGGACATAGCGAAGAAGAGATCGGCAAATGGTGCCAAAATTGGCTGGTACGCGGATGCGAAACTATGGAAACTCTACTCCAATCAACCCCTGAAACAAAATTCAGTTTTTCCAACCAACCGATGATTAGCGATCTCTGTCTGATTCCTCATCTGTTTGGAACACGCAATTTTGGTGCAGAAACAAGCATCTATCCTCAACTGACCAGAATAGAAGAAAACTGCAACGAGCTAAGTGCATTTACCGACACCCACCCACGTCTACAACCTGATTTTCCAGCATAGCATCCAACTATATCAGTGGTTTGATGCCGTCGATCTTGCCACCGCGCAGATGATCTCGTAATCAATCGGGCATACTTCATACCTATTCGCCATTACAATTGCCCGAAGACAAGACTAGCCTACCGGCGCGATATTAGGTCCCGCAATCGTTCAGACTACACAAAAGCATACAAAGAATTTAAGGATAAAAACTATGGCTTTCGACGTCACCTATTCCTGCCGTCCATATCAGTCCACAGCCGGACGAATACATATGAAAGGCACATCGCCTCGCCCCAAGACTGTTACTGTTGATTTACATTGCCATATGCATGTCGCTGCGGCTGATGAACTCGCAGCTCCACATTATGATATGACTCAAGAAGATTTCATAAAATTTGCCAATGATGAATCAAGGGCAGTCAACGCAAAACAGCATGAAGACCGATTTAAGGAACTTACCGGGGTTGAAGAGCGTCTCGCCACCATGGATGCCATGATGATTGATGTTCAGGTGATTGCTCCCGCACCGCCACAATATCTCTACAATACAGATGTCGACATTACCCGCCAGACAGCCCGAATTGTGAACGACACCATCGCTGAAGCTGTTGCCAAACACCCAAAGCGGTTTGTTGGCCTCAGTACTGTTCCGCTGCAGGATACCGAGCTTGCTATCATTGAACTCAACCGCGCCGTTAAGGACCTTGGTGCAAAAGGTGTCGAAATCGGCCCGAATGTGCGTGACGAGGAGCTATCATCGCCGCGCCTTGAGCCATTCTGGCAGCGCTGCGATGAACTTGGCCTTGTCGTTGTTATTCACCCGATGAGTTTTACTCAAGGCGAGCGGATGAAAAATCATTATTTCTCCAACATAATCGCCAATCCTTTAGCTACAACAGTCGCGGTTCATCATCTAATCTTCGATGGGGTAATGGAGCGTCACCCTGGTCTAAAAATAGTTCTGATGCACGGCGGCGGCTACGTCGGACATTATCCTGCTCGTATGGATCATGCACATGGAGCGCGTCCGGATTGCTGTACCGTCATTAAGCAGCCCCCAACGACATATCTGAAGCGTTTTTACTTTGATACAGTTGTATTTGGTACAGATCAACTAGAGCATCTACACCGAATGTGGGGCTCTGATCATCTTGTCCTAGGTACTGACTATCCATACGATATGGCTGAGTACGACCCGGTTGAACACGTCTATCAAACTAATGGTCTGAGCGAAGAAGACCGAGAAAAGATCTGCGGGCTGAACGCCATGCAGCTTCTTGGCCTGGATCCCAGAAATTTTGTCCGCTAGCTGAAGTACAAAAAGCGCGTAAAACTATCGCCAGATGCCAGATCATGCGAGGCGATCTACCCGGTAAGACCGGGCACTTAAAGGTGCCCTGTCTTACCAGAATTATTTAAACACCTGATCTTGAGGAGTTAACAATGCCACCACTCAAACAAGACTATAAACCCTACGTCTCCACTACCGCTCGCGAACATCTGGGCCATTTTGACCGCTCTGATGCGGTCACCGTTGACATTCACGGGCACATGCGCGTGGAAGAGGCTGGCAAACTGATTGCTAAACATCTAGCCCCCGAAGCCCATGACGGTATTCGCTACGCATCTGAGCTAACACGCGAGATCGGGGTGAAACAAAATTCCGAACGCGCGAGTGAGCTATTAGGCGTGGAAGAACGTTTGGCTGAAATGGACAAAATGAAGGTCGACGTCATGGCTGTCTCACCACATCCTCCCCAGCTTTACCCACAAGTTGAGCCGAGCATTGGCGCGGAAATCTCGCAAGTCGTTAATGACGGCATTCACGCGATGATTAAAGATCACCCAAAACG
>CAUZRD010000127.1:0-6459 GCA_963582255.1 Alphaproteobacteria bacterium
TTGCTCATGATATTGTATGGGCACGGACACCTACCCGAATATGAGGCGATGGATTGCTGGATTATAAGTTCTTTGATTGTTTCGTTGCTGACCGTCTGGGCGTTGCCATGGGATGTCATTCCAAGAAGCACGGCAAAGGTCAGGCAGATAGTGGCGGTCAGGTTTCTCATATAGATACCCTACGACAATAGGTCTGGCAGCGGGAGTCTTTGCGACAAACCCAGCCCAAGCCCCTGCCTCAGGAACCGTGCCCCCTGATGCGGGGCGGCCGATCTTGCTATTGTTCTAACCCAGTTGCTGAAACGGGGGCCGGGGTCCCTGGGCCCTGGGCCGTGGTGCGTGATCCGGGATGATGGCGGAGGGTCCGTGGTGCGTGATCCGGGATGCACTGTCGGTTGGTATCGGTTGCGCGGAACACTGTCCTTGGGCGGTCTCTGTCGATGAGGGGGCCATAGGGTATTTCCCGATTATTAAGGTAACTTGCAGGAATCGGAGACTGGGCAAAAGGGACCCAACCTAGAAGCCTAGCAATGGAAGGCGTCTACCGGTCTGTTGTCCGGAGTAGGGGCTCTTAGGCCATAGATGATGCAACATGCGCGCGAGCTTCCGGGCTGAGCGAGACACTGAGCAGCAAGTGAAACTGATGTTGCTGTCCTACTATTGTCCTACTGAGGAAAACAAGGGCTTAACCATTTACATCTAAGTCATTGAAAATTCTGGTGAGCCCGTCCGGGTTCGAACCGGAGACCTACTGATTAAAAGTCAGTCGCTCTACCAACTGAGCTACGGGCCCACATGCGGCCATAACTTATGCACGGATCACACGGCGGTCAATTGTATCTGGCGGCATCTACCAGCTTTTCTTATCCTAAGTCGATCATAATTTATCCTGAAAATTGGCTCGCCATATTAACTAGCGGCAAACTGTTCCGCCAGCGCCTATCCACAGCCCCCTCGCCAACTAAATTGCTTTATTTTTAGCTTCGCCTTCGCGCCAGTCACATTTGATTTTTGTGACAGTTTGAGCAAGGCATCCCTCAGAAATACCTTTCCTCAAAGTCTCCA
This sequence comes from Alphaproteobacteria bacterium, assembly GCA_963582255.1. Lineage (GTDB taxonomy): Bacteria > Pseudomonadota > Alphaproteobacteria > Rhizobiales > TMED25 > CAUZRD01. Next base: position 1,066 of record CAUZRD010000127.1, read on the forward strand.
TAAGATCTTGATAATAACTAATATTTGCAGCAGAAAGATACATCGATCCTAGTATCTCTCCAGAACGGAACAGATGGTGAAGATAGGCTCTTGGAACTGCTGAAAACGAAGAATTCCCCATTGGATCTAGCGGCGATTCATCTTCTGCGTGGCATGCATTTTTTAAATTGATGCGACCTTGATGGGTGAATGCCTGTCCGTGCCGGCCAGACCGTGTCGGCATTACGCAGTCAAACATATCAATACCACGCCAAACAGCCTCAACGATATCTTCCGGCGTACCGACACCCATTAGATATCTTGGTTTATTATCCGGAAGGTGGGGAATCGTGTTTTCAATAGTCTGAAGCATCAGCTCTTGGCCTTCACCAACCGCGAGTCCGCCGATTGCCAACCCGTCGAACCCCATATCAACTAGGGAATCCGCACTGCGATGGCGAAGTCTCGCATAGGTACCGCCCTGAACTATACCAAACTGTGCACGCCCTTCGAGAGCTCTAAATGCACTCTTTGAGCGACTAGCCCAGCGCACCGAAAGCTCCATCGCCAGCTCCACTTCATCTTCGGGCGCCGGCCAGGCAATACACTGATCTAGCGCCATATGAATATCAGATCCGATGAGATGTTGAATTTCCATCGATTTTTCCGGTGTAAGCATATGGTAAGAGCCATTAATATGAGAGCGGAAGCGAACTCCTTCCTCGCTCAGTTTGCGAAGCCCTGCCAATGACATCACCTGGAATCCTCCGGAGTCAGTCAAAATTGGGTGCGGCCAGTTCATAAATTTATGGAGCCCACCAAGGCGGTCTAACCGCTCAGCTCCCGGGCGCAACATCAAGTGATAGGTATTGCCGAGAATAATATCAGCACCGGCCGCATGAACATCGCCCGGAAACATGGCCTTAACCGTTCCGGAAGTCCCGACCGGCATGAAGGCAGGCGTACGAACAGCGCCGCGTCCTAGCCAAAGCTTGCCAGTACGCGCGGCGCCGTCACGGCCAATAATCTCAAATGTGACACCACTCATGATGCTCGCTCCAACAAACAAGCATCTCCGTAGGAATAAAACCGGTAACGGTTCGCGATAGCATGGGCATAAGCCATTTTCATACGCTCCAGGCCTGAGAATGCCGCAACCAGCATGAAAAGTGTCGAGCGCGGAAGATGAAAATTGGTTAGCAGCATGTCGCAAGCACGGAATCTATATCCTGGGGTGATAAAAATATCTGTTTCACCGCTAAAAGGAAAAACTGTACCATCTTCATCTGCTGCGGATTCAACCAGACGCAGTGTCGTCGTACCTACACAAATGAGCCTCCCACCCGCTGCCCTCGTTTCATTGATAGCAGATGCAGTTTCAGAATCTATTTTACCCCATTCGGCATGCATCACGTGGGCTTTTATATCGTCTACCTTGACTGGCAAAAATGTGCCTGCCCCAACATGAAGCGTTACAGTGCGCCCAGATACACCTTTGGCGCCAAGATTTGACACCAACTCATCTGTGAAGTGCAAACCAGCAGTGGGCGCAGCCACCGCACCGCGGCATTGCGCAAACATGGTTTGGTAATCGCTCCGATCATCTTCGCTGACCGCACGTTTTGAGCCTATATATGGCGGCAATGGGGGATTCCCGTTTAGATCAATCCACTGATCAAGTTCAGGAGACGACAGATCAAAATTAAAAATTACCATGCCGTCATTCAATGATTGCGCAACCGTGCCCCACAGATCAGATGGCTCAGCACTATTGGCTCTAGCACCAAAACAAACACGGTCACCCAAACGCAATCTTTTGGCTGGACGGGCAAGTGCCAGCCAGTTTCCATCAGATTGCGGCGCCAAAAGATTAATATTCAGGCTCGCACTTGTGTCACTACGCACCCGGCGGCCAGTGAGTGCGGCTGCAACTACCTTAGTATCATTGGCTAGGAGGAGGTCGCCCGGATGCAGTATATCGGTTAGATCACGCACTCGCCTATCAACAAGCTTTCCTGATTCGGCAGGCACAACAAGCATGCGCGCACTGTCGCGCGGACTGGATGGATGAAGGGCAATCAGCTCTTCATCAAATGCGAAATCGAACGCGTCAACGCGCACCTTCTCATCCATTTATTATAATCCCAGGGCTAGGTATCCCAGGCTATCAGTCCAACTCGGCGGAAAACCCGACGGGCCAATCAGCTGCTGACGTCAGCAGCAACCTTCAACTCAATAATCTGATCGGGGTTTGCCGGCGGCTCACCCTTTTCAATGGCATCCACATGCTCCATGCCTTCAACTACATGTCCCCAAACTGTATATTGACCATTGAGGAAGGTTGCATCGGCAAGATCAATAAAAAACTGACTGTTGGCACTGTCCGGATTGTTGGTCCGCGCAGCGCCAATAGTGCCTCGGACATGGGGCTCTTCGGAAAATTCAGCCGGCACATCAGGATAATCCGAGCCACCCGTGCCGGTGCCAGTTGGATCTCCGGTCTGGGCCATAAAACCATCGATCACCCGATGGAATATTACACCATCATAAAAACCCTCACGGGTTAACTTCTTCACTCGCTCAACATGCTGAGGCGCAAGATCTGGTCGTAGACGAATAACAACGCGCCCATCCTGAAGTTGCATATAAAGCGTGTTTTCAAGATCAAGATCCTGCGCAAAAGCACCTGGTGGCACAGCCATCGCTGTAAGCAAAGACATAGCCACAACCAATAGAGTCTCCATGAATTTTCCTTCGGTCTGAGATTAATCGGCGAGCGCCGCTGCGAGCTCAAGCGCACAGGCGTCCGGAACAAATGTGGTGATATCTCCGCCCATTATGGCGATTTGTCTAACTAACGTGGACGAGATAAAGCCAACACCAGAAGATGCAGCTAGAAAAACCGTATTAACATCACTAGCCAGCGCGGCATTCATTTGAGACATCCGCATTTCATAGTCGAAATCTGAACCGTCACGAACACCTCGAACGATCATATCCGCACCAACATGACGCGCAGCATCTACAACCAACCCATCGAATGAGTCGACGGCACATTCACAATTTGACTCCTCGGCCAATGGCTTGACCAACTCCCCAATTAAGTTCATGCGGGTATTCAGTGCCAGCATCGGCTTTTTACCATGATGGGCACCGACTCCGATGGTTAATTTATCACACAAACGCATGGCACGCTCAATAATATCGAGATGCCCATTGGTCAGCGGATCAAAGCTACCTGGATAATATCCAATCCTGATCATGACCTATTCCGATAGGGACTTACATAACAATTGGCAAGGGCACAGGACGGGTATAAACTCATCGCCATCACCGCTGATCGTTGTTTTCCGGCTCGCCGAGGTCATCAGGCGAATCGTCATCGCCGGCATTCAGCGCCCCCGAAGCATCGGGAGTATTATCTTTGGCGATATTATCCGCATTAACCATATCAGGTGACAGCGACTGCAGATCTCCATCATTCATATCGTCCACATCGTTGTCCTCATCTTGACCCGCCAGATCGCTGATCCGCTCGACAGAAACCACCCGCTCTCCTTCACCCGTATCAAATATTCGCACCCCTTGTGTAGAGCGCGCTGCAATACGCACACCGTCAATTGGGCAGCGGATTAACTGACCACCGTCAGTGACCAACATAATCTGGTCATCGGGCTCAACCGGAAAGGATGCGGCAACAGCACCATTTCGATCGTTGACGACCAGCGCAATAATACCTTTGCCTCCTCGTCCAGACGTCCGGTATTCAAATGAGGAGGTACGCTTACCAAATCCGTTTTCAGAAATCGCCAACACAAATTGCTCACAAGCGCCCATCGCTGCATAGCGCTCTTGCGATAGCCTGGCATCACCTGCAACTTCCTCTTCATCATCCGGCGACAAAGTTTCTTCTTCAGCATTACTCATACCACGCACGGCACGGCTCATTTTTAAAAATGCAGCACGCTCATCTGGCGTCGCATCGAAGTGGCGCAGGATAGCCATTGAGATCACACGATTCCCTGCGCCAAGACTGATGCCCCGCACGCCAGTTGATGTCCGCCCTACAAATACCCGCACATCGGTAAGTGGGAAGCGGATACATTGACCTACCGCAGTCGTGAGCAGCACATCATCAGACGGAGCACAGGTTTCAACGCCAACAATCGCGTCACCTTCCTCTAGCTTCATCGCAATTTTACCATTAGATCGCACATCGACGAAATCTGATAAATTGTTACGCCTAACCTTGCCGTGAACAGTTGCAAACATAACAAACAACTTGTCCCAAGTGGCCTCATCTTCGGGTAGCGGCATAATAGTGGTGATCCACTCATTTTCCGCCAACGGCAGGATATTCACCATCGCCTTGCCGCGCGACTGGGGCGTACCGACCGGCAATCTCCAGACCTTCAGCTTATAGACCATACCTGTAGACGAGAAAAACAGTACCGGCGTGTGCGTGTTAGCGACAAACAGCTTGGAAACAAAATCCTCATCACGAGTTGCCATGCCGGAGCGTCCCTTGCCACCACGCCGTTGGGCACGATAGGTCGAGAGCGGAACACGCTTGATATAACCGCGGTGAGACACGGTGACTACCATGTCTTCATGCTGGATAAGATCTTCGTCTTCAACCTCAAAAACACCATCAATGATTTCTGTGCGCCGGGGCGTTGCAAACTCATCACGCACTGCGATCAGTTCTTCGCGAATTATTGAAATCAAGCGCTCCTTGCTACGCAGAATTGAAAGGAATTCCTCGATCTCGGCGCCGATTGAACCCAGTTCGTCAGCAATCTCGTCGCGGCCGAGCGCGGTAAGGCGTTGCAGACGCAAATCTAATATTGCCTGTGCCTGAGCCCGTGATAGCTGATAAGTGCCGTCTTCGGCCACGCGGTGACGCGGGTCGGCGATTAGATGAACCAGGGCTTCCACATCCCTGGCTGGCCAAGCCCGTTCCATCAGTTGCGCGCGCGCGGTTGCCGGATCTGTCGCCGCGCGGATCAACTTAATAATTTCGTCGATGTTGGCAACGGAGATGGCCAAGCCAACCAGCACATGCGCGCGATCACGGGATTTGGCGAGCAGAAATTTGGTACGCCGTGTGACCACTTCTTCGCGGTAGGCATTAAACGCTGTGATCATATCGCGTAGGGTGAGCTGTGACGGCCTGCCGCCATTCAACGCCACCATGTTGCAACCGAATGAAGTTTGCAGCTGGGTAAAGCGATAGAGCTGGTTTAAAATAATCTCGGCTTCTGCATCGCGCTTCAACTCAATCGAGACTCGCATACCATGACGGTCTGACTCATCTCGGATATCGGAGACGCCTTCGACACGCTTTTCGCGAACTAACTCCGCGATCTTCTCGATCATCGTCGCCTTGTTCACCTGATATGGTATCTCGGTAAT
>CAUZRD010000128.1:0-6320 GCA_963582255.1 Alphaproteobacteria bacterium
CTGCAAGTGGTTCAAGAACAAATTCAGGTACCCGGCTGCCTTCAAGTGCAGAGGGAATGATAGCAGGATCACTCGATTTTAGTGATGTAAAAAAGCCAAACGCAAGAGCTGAGAACACAACAACCGGCACCAAAGTCCATAATAGCGGATTTGGGGGTGATTTTTCCTGGATCATATTAAATCGCCACTAACGCAAACCAGGTCCATCATCAGGCCTGTCCATACCACTAACATCTGTGTGCACCGTACCGCGGCGCGGCACACCTTGGACTTTAAGTCGACACAAAATCGACTCCTGGCAACGCATATCTAACCAGATATGAACTGTAAGTGCTGCGATAACGATGGCTGCGATAGCATAGCCCGATATCACATAAGCGTTATAACCAGTGAAAAACTCCATCATGCCCTCGCAACATACAACTGCATGTTGCGGATACGACGACGCAGAATTTCAGCCCGCATCGCCATAAATTCCAAAACGAAAAACAGCACGATAAAGGCTAGCGTCATTGTTAGCAGCGGGTAAAGTATTGATGAATGAATGGCCGGCCCATCAAACCGCGAAACACTTGCCGGCTGATGTAGGGTATTCCACCAATCGACCGAAAACTTGATGATCGGAATATTGATAAAACCGACTAGTGCTAGAATTGCCGCAGCACGCCCGGCACGCACCGAATCTTCAATCGTTGACCATAGGGCGATATAGCCGAGATAGAGAAAAAACAGCACCAGCACCGACGTAAGCCGTGCATCCCATACCCACCAGGTACCCCACATCGGCTTGCCCCAGATAGAACCCGTAGCCAGCGCTAGAAAAGTAAACGCAGCTCCAATCGGAGCTGCTGATTTTGCCGCCACATCAGCAAGAGAATGACGCCAGATAAGCGAAACCACGCTGGCTATTGCAATATAAGTATAGGTAAACAGAGCCATCCAGGCCGACGGAACATGGATAAACATGATCCGCACCATCTCACCTTGTTGATAGTCAGGCGGCGCAATAACCAGTCCCCAATATAAACCAGCCACCAGCAACATCACTGCAATAGAGGCGATCCACGGTAAAACTGCACCGGAAAACTTCATGAAACGATGCGGATTTGAAAGTCCAAAGAGGTCAAACATGGTGATTGTCTAGTCTACGTTTCTGAGCGGCTCTACCATGAAAATCATACTTTACCATATCACAAAAGACTGGCCCGTATCGCGGCTGCGGCCGCTACAGGCGCAAGAACGATGGTTGCAAGTGTTAATGCACATAAAATCATGAAAGACGGGCCGAATGGCGACAAACCAATTGTTGCTTCAGAGACAGCAGAAATACCGAAAATCAATATTGGCACAAACAGTGGCAATACTAAAATAGACATCAACAAACCACCCCGACGCACACTAATCGTTAGACCGGCACCGATGGCACCTATCAAGCTAAGACCTGGGGTGCCAACTAGCATGGTGATTAATAGCGGCGCAAACACATCCACCGGAAGATTGAGCATGAAGCCAAGACCCGGAGCTACTATCACCAACACCAATCCTGTCGTTAGCCAGTGAGCCAAAGCCTTGGCTAAAACCACCAGTTCTAACGGAATCGGGCCATTCATCAGGATGTCGAGTGTTCCGTCTTCAAAATCAGCATGGAATAGGCGGTCAAAGCTAAGCAATGAAGCAAGCAGCAACGCCACCCATAATATTCCCGGTGCAATACGCTCCAAAAGAGCAAGATCAGGCCCAATGCCAAGGGGTAGCAAAACGATGATCATCAAGAAGAAGGCTACCCCAAGACCAACTCCACCACCCTGACGAAACGCCAGTTTCACATCACGGCACAAAATCGCCCAAAACACTAATTTCATGGGTGAAATTCGTTCATGTCGAGTAGAGTGAACTGAGAAAACGATATAGGCATGTGAGTTGCGGCCACGATGAGCCCCCCGCGCTCAAGATGGCTCTGCGCCAAAACTTCAAGCTCAACCCTAGAGGCTAAATCAAGGGAGACGGTCGGCTCATCAAGAAGCCATAGTGGCCGGGGTGCTACCGACAACCGGGCAATGCTAAGGCGCCTCTTTTGTCCAGCCGACAAAAGTCCGGCCGGCAGAGCACGCAGATGATCCAGCCGTACCTGCCGCAACACATCCAACACGCCAGCCCGACTCGCCTCTGCCCCAGCCAGAAACGAGCCGTAGAAAAAAATATTTTCTTCAACGCTCAGTGCTGACTTAAGGGCATCGAGATGCCCAATATAGTGGCACTGTTCACCAATCGATAGCTCGCCATATCCTCCATTGAGCTCAACTTCACCAGAGGAAGGCTTTAACAGACCAGCGATGATTCGCAAAAGAGTCGATTTTCCAGTGCCATTCTCGCCATTCACAATCAACGCCTCACCTGCGCAAACATTAAATGAAACGTCGCTAAAAATAGCCTGCTCACCACGAATAGCGGCAAGCTTTGTTGCACGGAGATGCATCTCATCAAACTCTATTTCCATCACATTAAATAGGCCATTGGCACCAGTTCATGTAAATGAGTATAAATCAGAAACAATACAAAACGCGCCATCACGGATAAGGTTTTTACACGTCGAACCAATGAACCCGACCATCTGCCCCAAAGCAGAAAACTCAGCGGCGAACAACTTGGTTCGTACCGCAAGAAAAGAGGACACGATTTCATGGCAGCTCCAAATTCGCTCGATTCATTTTCCTGCTTTAGCGAGCTCAATGTCGAGGGCAACACCTACCACTATTTTTCTTTAAGAAAAGCAGAAGAAAATGGCCTTGCCGGCATCTCAAATCTACCGGTTTCGCTGAAGGTCCTTCTTGAAAACCTACTGCGTCACGAAGATGGCCGTTCAGTTACCTCTGACCATATCCGTTCTATGGCCGACTGGCTAATCTCCCGCTCTAGCAAGACCGAGATTGCCTATCGCCCCGCACGCGTGCTGATGCAAGATCTCACCGGAGTTCCGGCAGTGGTTGACCTCGCAGCGATGCGCGATGCTATGAGCATTCTTGGCGGCAATCCGGAAAAAGTAAACCCGTTGGTGCCCGTTGATCTAGTAATTGATCATTCTGTCATGGTTGACTTTTTCGGCACCAATCGATCATTCGGTAAAAATGTTGAACTTGAATACGAGCGCAACGCTGAGCGTTATGAGTTCTTACGCTGGGGTCAACAGGCCTTCAACAACTTCCGAGTTGTGCCGCCCGACACCGGTATCTGCCACCAGATTAATCTAGAATATCTCGCTCAAACCGTCTGGACTAGAGAGCAAGACGGCATAACATTAGCTTATCCAGACACTTTGGTTGGCACCGACAGCCATACCACCATGATCAATGGTCTAGCGGTTCTCGGATGGGGAGTAGGCGGCATCGAGGCGGAGGCTGCAATGCTTGGTCAACCCGTCTCTATGATAATCCCCGACGTCATCGGCTTTCAAATGACTGGCCAATTACCGGAAGGAACGACAGCAACGGATCTTGTTCTCACCGTCACTCAAATGCTGCGTGCGCGCGGCGTCGTTGGAAAATTCGTTGAGTTTTATGGCGAAGGGCTGAATCATCTATCACTTGAAGATCAGGCTACCATTGCCAACATGGCGCCAGAATATGGCGCAACTTGTGGATTTTTTCCTGTCGATGCCGATACCATTTCCTATCTGACCGCCACCGGACGCGACATCAATCGCATAGCTCTAGTCGAAGCCTACGCTAAGGAGCAGGGTATGTGGCGCGGGGAAGGACAGGATCCCTCATATACCGATACCCTGGAGCTTAATTTATCTGACATTGTCCCATCACTTGCCGGACCAAAACGCCCACAGGATCGGGTGGAACTCACGAATGCCGCATCGGCATTCAAAACAGCTATTGACGAAATCAGGGGGCCTGGGGGTGACAAATCGGCAAGTGGTGAATTCAAAAAGATGGCTGTGGTCGGCGAAGACTACGAACTCAGCGACGGGGATGTGGTCATCGCTGCAATCACATCATGCACTAATACATCCAACCCCTCGGTTCTGATCGCTGCCGGCTTGCTTGCCCGCAATGCCATAGCCAAAGGTCTGACCAGCAAGCCATGGGTTAAAACCTCTCTCGCGCCAGGAAGCCAAGTGGTCACAGACTATCTTGCCAAGGCCGGGCTGCAAGATGCTCTGGATGCTCTGGGATTTGATCTAGTGGGTTATGGCTGCACTACCTGTATTGGTAATTCTGGCCCATTGCATGAGCCAATTTCAGATGCCATTCAGTCGGGAGATCTAGTTGCCTGCGCGGTACTCTCCGGCAACCGTAACTTTGAGGGTCGGGTCAACGCGGATGTGCGCGCCAACTATCTCGCATCACCTCCTTTGGTGGTCGCCTATGCCATCGCTGGTTCAATGAACATCGATGTGACAAAAGAACCGCTTGGTATCGGAAACGACGGCAATCCAGTTTATCTGAAGGATATTTGGCCATCTTCAACCGAAATTTCTGACCTCATCCGCACATCCGTCACACCCGACATGTTCGCCACCAGATATGGTGATGTCTTTACTGGCGACAAGCGCTGGCAGTCGGTGCCAACCACTCCGGGAGATACCTTTGGCTGGGCCTACACATCAACCTATGTACAAAATCCACCTTATTTCGAAGGGATCAAGCCAGAGCCCGATCCAATTACCAATATCGTCGATGCCCGTGTGATAGGGTTATTTTCCGATTCTATCACCACCGATCACATATCTCCGGCTGGTTCAATAAAACTAGACGGGCCAGCCGGCACCTATTTGACCGAGCATCAGGTCCGGCCAAATGATTTCAACTCCTATGGAGCAAGGCGCGGTAACCATCAGGTGATGGTGCGCGGCACATTTGGCAACATTCGCATCCGCAATCAGATGCTACAGGGCGTCGAAGGCGGCATGACCATGCACCACCCCAGCGGGGATGTATTGTCGATTTACGATGCATCACTTCGATACAAATCCGAAGAGGTGCCGCTCGTCGTCTTTGCCGGCAAGGAATATGGCACCGGCTCATCGCGCGATTGGGCAGCAAAGGGCACCCTACTTCTGGGTGTGCGTGCAGTTATCTCCCAATCATTTGAGCGCATTCATCGCTCAAATTTAGTGGGCATGGGTGTGCTTCCACTGGTCTTCGAAGACGGAGTATCCTGGAAATCGCTTGAACTAGACGGAAGCGAACAGGTCTCAATCAATGGACTGGCAGAAATTAAGCCCCGCCAGAAGCTTGAGGCAGAAATCAAGTTCTCCGACGGGCGTACTGTGAGCGTACCATTGATTTGCCGTATTGATACTGACGATGAGTTCGACTATTTCCGTCATGGGGGCATTTTACACTATGTACTGCGTAACCTAGCCAAAGCAGCTTAGAACCACGATGGCCGGGCGATGTACACAGATAACTGCCTTGCCCGTGCCACCAATCATAATGTGATGCTTGGTATGATACAATTCTGCATATGACACTGACAAACCATGAGCTTTAAACTGCCAAGTGTAAGTCTACGCATGGCGAAAGTGACTGGCATGCGGTCTTTATTCAAGCCAGAAACACCTACCCCATCTTAGAAGTTTTCTATGTAGATATACGCTAGCCCAGCATGCCAGAATTAAGGCACCGGACCTTATTCATGCAAGCGACTTTTGCATCAATGACTGCAACCGCGTTGCAAACTCTGAAATATCTCGGGGTTTTTCACCCTCACTAATCAGTGCGCAATCGAGCAGCATGTACGCCGTCTCCGTAGCACCATTACCGCCGCCATTCACTACTAATTCGGCAAGCTCACCAATCAGTTCATGACGGGGATTAATCTCCAGAACCGGCGCAACTTTTGGCAATGTCTGCCGCTCGCCAAGAATTTTCTCTAAAGTTCGATCGAGACCACCCTCACCAGCGACCAGACAGACAGCGCTTTCAACCAGACGATTGGAGATGCTAACATCGCTAACGTTTTTGCCAAGCGCTTGCTTCAGGAATGCCGCAAGGCTCGCAACATCAGATGCGCGCGGCTTCTCGGTGTTATCACCAGCACTATCATCCCCATCAATCCGCGCAATGTTCGACAAATCCTCAACCGAGCGCTTGACCGATTTAAACGGCTTGCCATTATATCCCATGACCGCCTGTGTCCAGAAGTTGTCAACCGCATCAGTGAGCAATATTACCTCAACCCCGCGTGCCCTAAATCCTTCCAATTGCGGGCTTGCCTGTAACATCGACAGCTCTTCTCCAACCATAAAGTAAATCGCGGTCTGATTTTCCTTCAGATCGGCCACATAGTCCTTAAGCGAACGAGGGCTG
>CAUZRD010000129.1:0-6301 GCA_963582255.1 Alphaproteobacteria bacterium
GGCGGCGAGCCTAACGCCGTGTATGCTTGCTTTTCCTGCGCGAGGAGGAGAGCCTGATCATGGATTTTCCATCTTTGGTAAACTTAAATATCCGAATGATTTTAAATATTTTGAGTATGTAAATCCAGACGCACCAAAGGGTGGAAGAATTGTGACAACCGCCCCAAACTGGGCCTACAATCAAAACCCGCTTACCTTCAATACGTTGAATGGATATGCCAATAGCGGCGATGCGGCCCCACGCGCAGAGTTAACTTTCGATTCTTTGATGGTCAGAGCGTTTGATGAACCAACATCTGTCTATGGTTTGGTAGCCGAAACGGTTGTGATTTCAGATGATGGAAATCGCTTCACGTTTACCTTGCGGCCGCAAGCTCGGTTTCATGATGGTACGCCACTGATGGCGGCTGATGTGGTATTCTCACTTGCCTTACTGAAGTCCGAAGGACATGTGAGCATCAAGTTGAAGTTGCGTGAATTAATCGGGGTTGAAGAGCTTGGGCCGCATTCTCTTGCGCTTATATTTAGCGGACGACACTCTCTATTACTGCCAAATTTTGTTGCTGAGTTACCCATATTCTCCAAAGCCGACTGGGAGGGTAAGTCTTTTTCCGCTTCTACATTTATTGCGCCTTTAGGTTCTGGCCCCTACCGGGTTGGCCGATTCGATGGTGGCCGTTATATCGAATATCAGCGGACACAGGATTATTGGGCCAACGATCTTGCTGTAACGCGGGGGATGTTTAATTTCGATGTTATCCGACTTGAATTTTTCCGGGAAAGGATTACGGCATTTGAGGCCTTCAAAAAGGGGAACGTTACCTTTCGTGAGGAGTTTACCTCTAAGCAGTGGGCAACGGGATATGATTTTCCGGCAACAACTGATGGGCGGGTAAAGAAGGTACTTATAGACACTGAAAAACGTCCCTCACTACAAGCTTGGTTCTTCAACACGCGACGGGCCAAATTCATTGATTCGAGAGTACGTGAGGCGATCGGGCTTGCTTTTGATTTCGAATGGACCAACAAGAATACATTTTTTAATGCCTATCAGCGCTCAGCATCATTCTTTGAAAAGTCAGGATACGCGGCGCGCGGGGTCCCGAGCGAAAGTGAGTTGGCGCTTTTGGAACCTCATCGGAATAAATTGCCGGAAAGTGTGTTTGGTGGGGCGTTAGAGCCACCGATTTCGGATGGAACTGGGCGCGACCGAAAACTTCTGCGCCAGGCAACTCGGCTGTTAAGGGAGGCCGGTTGGTCGCGCTCACAAGATGGACTGGTGAATGCAAGTGGCGAGCGTCTAGAGATTGAGTTTCTCATTAATACGCCGGTATTTGAGATCGTACTTGGCAAGTATGTTAAGGCTCTAAAATTGATTGGCATTGTAGCCTCGATCAGATTGGTTGATGCTGCACAGTACCAACGCCGGCTACTCGATTTCGATTTTGACATTGTTGGCCGCGCATTTTCTTTTTCGGCGGTACCAATCGAGGATGTGTCGACGTTCTTTCATTCTCGCACGCGCGATGAGGTTGGATCCAGCAATCTTTCGGGAATATCGGACCCAGTCGTCGACGAGTTGTTGGATGAGGTTAGCCAATCGAAATCACCTAGTGAGCTAACTACCGCCCTAAACGCCCTCGATCGTGTGCTGCGTGCCGGTTATTATATTGTACCTAACTGGTTCAGCCCCAATCATCGGGTTGCCTATTGGGATTTCTTTGGCTTTCCTGAAATTAAGCCGGACTATGCTTTCCGATTTGAGATTACTTGGTGGTTTGACGAAGGTAAAGCGAAGAGACTAGCCCAATGAGTAACCCATCATGATCACGTATATCGTCCGTCGGCTGCTGTTGTTTATTCCGACACTGTTTGGCATTATGGCAATCAGTTTTGCCATAATTCAATTCGCGCCGGGTGGGCCGGTGGAGCGGGTGATTGCGCAACTCACCGGCTCTGATGTTTCGGCAACCGCACGCATTTCTGGCCAGACTGGTGGTGATTTTGGCAATCAGCAACAGGGCGTAGCAAATACCTCTGATCAGGCTATCAGCAGCAAATACCGTGGCGCCCAGGGGCTAGATCCTGATTTTATAAAGGATCTTGAGCGTCAGTTTGGTTTCGATAAGCCCCCGCTTGAGCGTTTTGGCCTGATGTTGTGGAACTACATCCGGTTTGACTTTGGTGAGAGCTATTTCCGGGACATACCGGTGATCGATCTGGTTATTGAAAAAATGCCCGTGTCAATTTCGCTCGGACTATGGATGATGTTTTTATCTTACTGTATCTCAATTCCCCTCGGTATCACCAAGGCAGTGCGTGATGGCAGTAGGTTTGATGTGTGGTCCAGTGGAATTGTCATTATCGGGTATGCTATTCCGGGGTTTTTATTTGCTGTTTTGTTGATTATTCTTTTTGCAGGTGGAAGTTATCTCGACTGGTTTCCGCTGCGCGGGTTGGTCTCCGATAATATTGATGCGATGTCGTGGCCGGAAAAGATTGTGGATTATTTCTGGCATCTGGCTTTGCCTATAGTTTCAATGGCTCTAGGTGCGTTTGCCACTACCACATTGCTGACGAAAAACTCCTTCCTTGACGAGATCCGAAAGCAATATGTGGTTACCGCTAGGTCTAAGGGACTAACGGAACGTCAGGTTCTTTACGGACATGTTTTCCGTAATGCGATGCTCATCATTGTTGCTGGTTTCCCGGGGGCATTCATCGGTTCTTTTTTTGCCGGATCGGTCCTAATTGAGACTATATTTTCGTTAGATGGCCTAGGCCTACTCGGATTTGAATCGGTGATTAACCGTGATTACGCGGTCGTTTTTGCAACGCTCTACATTTTTTCGCTGCTTGGTCTGGTGGTAAATTTAATTTCTGATCTAGCCTATACTTGGATCGATCCGCGGATCGATTTTGATCGCCGGGACGTATAAAATGGCCACGACGCAGAACTCGATCCAAGCATGCCGTGGGGATGTGCAGGTGGGCGATGCTTCTGGTGCTGGACCGAGTTATATTCCGCAGCGGTACGGCGTTTTAAAACTATCGTCGGTTAACAAGCGACGTTGGCAGAATTTTTGCGCTAATAAGCGTGGATTGTGGTCGTTATGGATATTTATGACTTTATTTATTCTGTCCATTTTTGCTGAATTTATTGCCAATGACCGACCTATCATTGCACTCTATAAAGGTGAAATCCTAGCCCCAGTTCTGTTCGACTATCCGGAAGAAAAGTTCGGTGGTTTTTTGGCTGAAACCGACTACCGCGATCAGCTTATTCGTGACGAGATTGAAGCTAATGGATGGATGATTTGGCCCCCCATCCGGTATGACTATTCGACTATCAATTATGAACTGCCGACGCCGGCGCCATCGGCACCATCAATTTTGTTGACGTCTGAAGTGCGATGCGCTCCGTTTGAAAACGGGG
The DNA here is from genome assembly GCA_963582255.1 of Alphaproteobacteria bacterium. GTDB lineage: Bacteria > Pseudomonadota > Alphaproteobacteria > Rhizobiales > TMED25 > CAUZRD01. Next base: position 3,437 of record CAUZRD010000129.1, read on the forward strand.
ATGATGATCCGGCCTGTACGATCTGGAATTGGAACTGGTTTGGAACGGATGATCAGGGTCGTGATGTACTGGCGCGCCTGATTTATGGATTTAGACTTTCTGTTCTTTTCGGCCTAATCTTAACGATTGTTTCTTCGGCAATTGGAATTGTAGCCGGAGCCGTACAAGGTTACTTTGGAGGCTGGACAGACCTATTGTTCCAAAGGTTTATTGAGGTTTGGACGGCTGTCCCAGCGCTCTATTTGCTGATTATTATATCAGCTGTTATCGAGCCAAGTTTCTGGATTTTACTGCTTATACTTTTGTTGTTTTCTTGGGTTGCGCTGGTTGGAGTGGTTCGTGCTGAATTCCTGCGTGGGAGGAATTTTGAATATATTCAGGCTGCCCGCGCGCTCGGCGTCTCCAACCTGGTTATCATGTTTAAGCATTTGCTGCCGAATGCTATGGTAGCGACGTTGACGTTCATGCCGTTCATTTTAAACGGTTCGATTGCCACGCTAACGTCACTTGATTTTCTTGGCTTCGGGCTACCCCCAGGCTCGCCCTCGCTTGGAGAACTTCTCGCGCAAGGAAAAAACAACCTACACGCGCCGTGGCTTGGCTTGTCGGGCTTTTTCTCTATTGCCATCATGCTGAGCTTGCTCATCTTTATTGGAGAGTCGGTGCGTGATGCGTTTGATCCTAGAAAGACGTTCAAATGAAATCGAAGGGAGGGCGATAGTGGTAGTGCCTCCAAAAAACAAACGCGAGGTCCTTCTCGATATCCGCGACTTGTCTGTCTCATTTTTTCAAAGTGGTGAGGAGATTACAGCGGTTGACAAAATATCGTTCTCGATTTTCAAGGGTGAATCAGTAGGTCTGGTCGGCGAGTCAGGTTCAGGAAAATCTGTCACGGCGCTATCAGTTATGCAACTCCTTGACTATCCGGCGGCACGGCATCCCTCAGGTGAGATTTTGTTTGAGGGTAAGAATCTGATGGGCATGCCCCATTCTCAACTGCGCCATGTGCGTGGCAACAAAATATCGATGATTTTTCAAGAACCTATGACCTCACTAAATCCACTGCACACGGTTGGTAAACAGATCGGTGAGATCCTTGATATTCATAAGGGCATGGGCGAGGCGGCCTCGCGTGTGCGCACTCTGGAGCTTTTGCATCAGGTGGGGATTCACAATCCAGAGACACGGTTGCAAAGTTTTCCCCACCAGCTTTCCGGCGGGCAACGCCAACGGGTGATGATCGCAATGGCGTTGGCCAATGAACCTGATCTTCTGATCGCCGATGAACCTACCACGGCGCTTGATGTCACTGTGCAGGCCCAAATTCTTAAGCTTCTAAAAGATCTCCAGCGTGAAATTGGCATGGCTATGCTGTTAATCACTCATGATCTTAGTGTTGTCCGTAAGGTGACGGACCGGGTTTGCATTATGACCAAGGGAAAGATAGTGGAGGAGGGTGAAACCGCGTGCGTTTTTGCTCGGCCAAAACATGACTATACCAAACGCTTGCTTTCAGCCGAGCCGACTGGAAATCCGCCAATTAGCGACCATAGAGCGCCGGTCGTTTTGCAGGCTAATAACATTAAGGTCTGGTTTCCGATAAAGCGTGGGTTGCTGCGACGTACGGTTGATCACATCAAGGCGGTGGATGATGTTTCTCTTGAGCTCCGTGCAGGGCAAACGCTGGGCATTGTTGGCGAGTCAGGCTCTGGTAAAACGACGCTTGGTTTGGCGCTGGTTCGTCTGATTTCGAGCTCCGGGTCGATTACCTATCAGGGGGAGAGGCTCGATGGCAAAACGTTCCGTGCTATGCGATCTCTACGGCGCGATATCCAAGTGGTTTTTCAAGATCCTTATGGTTCTCTTAGCCCCCGTCTTTCCGTTGGTCAGATCGTAGAAGAGGGCCTTCGTGTTCAGGATTATTCTATGAGTTTTGAGAATCGGCGAAGCCGGGTCTCCAGCGTACTGGACGAAGTGGGGATTGCGCCGGATTCACAAGAGCGTTATCCACATGAATTTTCCGGCGGCCAGCGGCAGAGGATTGCTATCGCGCGAGCTCTTGTTCTTGAACCTAAATTTGTCGTTCTAGACGAGCCGACCAGTGCGCTTGATATGTCTGTTCAAGCTCAGATTGTTGATCTTCTGCGTGACATCCAACGACGGCGTAACCTCGCTTTCTTATTTATTAGCCACGATTTAAAAGTGGTGCGCGCGCTAGCCAATGATGTCATCGTCATGCGCAATGGAAGGGTCGTTGAGCAAGGAGCGGCAGTTGATGTGTTTGAACAGCCGCGCAGCGACTACACCAAAGCGTTGATGGCGGCAGCATTTGAACTTGAAGTCGTTTCGGGAGATGTGGTCGCACAATAACGCGTGTGCGGTGCAAATATTACTCAGACCAAATCAACTAGCCGGATGCGCCTGACCACTCGGGAGGCGGACGCAATCGGCTGGTAGTCTTACCTGATTGTTGGGCAATGCGGGCGAGTGCCGGTTCGGCCTCTTCGGCCGTCACCAGCATGTGGTGGGCATTGGCGTGTAGCATCTGGCTTTCCGATACCATGAGCGCGCAATGGCCAGACCAGAATAGTAGATCACCCCTTTGCGCTTTTCCTGTTGCCAGGTTAAATTTTTTATCTTGCCTTAGTTCATATTCGATCATGTCGCTATCACGCGGGCAGGCAATGCCTATAGCATGTAGTGATTGCTGGATCAGGGCAGAGCAATCAAGACCAAGACTGGATTTTCCTCCCCACAAGTAAGGTGTTCCAGAAAATTTTTGTGCTACTGCCACGAAATCACTAGCCTTCCCATCGATTGGAACTATGTGACTTGCATAAACAAAGCTATCATCCTGTAGTTGGG
>CAUZRD010000130.1:0-6300 GCA_963582255.1 Alphaproteobacteria bacterium
ATGCCGCGTGCCGCAATATCTGTTGCAACAAGCACCCGAACTTTGCGTGATTTAAACTCGCTTAATGCACGCGTTCGCGCCGCTTGCGATTTATTGCCGTGAATCGCGAGCGCGGATATACCATCGCCAACTAACTGTCCCGCGAGTCGATTGGCCCCATGTTTCGTACGGGTAAATATCAATACTTGCTGCCAATTCTCAGCTCCGATGCGATGTGACAATAGCTCTCGCTTACGGCTCTTGTCGACCGGATGAACGACCTGACTTACGAGCTCTGCAGGCTTATTACGTGCCGCCACTGCTATCTCAATTGGCGAATCAAGCAGGCCAGCGGCAAGTGTGCGTATCTCCTTTGAAAAAGTGGCCGAGAACAACAGGTTCTGCCGTTCTTTCGGCAATACTTTTAATACACGTTTGATGTCACGGATAAAACCCATATCGAGCATGCGATCTGCTTCATCGAGAACAAGCAAATCAACCTTTGACAGGTCAATTGTTCCCTGTTGCATGTGATCGAGAAGACGCCCTGGCGTCGCGACAACAACGTCAACACCATTCCGCAATTTGGATATTTGCGTATTAATGCTAACGCCGCCAAATATGACTGCCGTTTTAAACGGCAAATAAGCGCCATAGTCGCGCACGCTTTCGCCAACCTGCGCCGCTAGCTCACGCGTTGGGGTCAGAATGAGCGCACGGATGTTACGGCGGTTTTTAGTGGATGTTTGAAGATGCTGCAAAATTGGCAGCGTAAACCCAGCTGTTTTGCCGGTTCCCGTTTGCGCAGCGCCAAGAACATCTCGACCCTCCAGAATGATGGGTATGGCTTGTTGCTGAATAGGGGTTGCTTCTGTGTAGCCTTTTTTTTCGACCGCACGCAGCAATTCGGTCGATAGACCGAATTCATTAAATAACATTGATTTTTTACTCCAGATCGCCTGACGCGAGAGCGGATAATCCACGCAAGTTTCGGCCCAGGCTTTAATTTTGATTAGCACTCAGATGCTGCGACATGCAGGCTGAGAGCGTGAGGCACCGACCGATGGATGCCAAGACGGAGCGGACTATAACAGGACGCCGCTCAATTGGAAGGACAAAAACCCGTATTATTTCAATAATTTAAAACTATATCGAAACCCGCTTGTTAACATACGACTCAAAAACGACGGAATTCTTTCATTTGCATTTTTGTTTCATGCCCAGCAAACGTAGTGCCAGACTGGCTCTCACCCCTCATACAGGTACGCTGCCAACCCTCTTTTTCAGCCTCTGATCCAGACTGTTGCAGCTCTTCGTTGAATTTCATACGGTCATCGCGCCTATCCATGTACTGTTGATAGAGTTTGGCGCTCTCATTTAAATTCTTCAATGTCGGATCAAGATTTCGAACATAGTGGCGCGGGTACGACAATACATTCGCGATGGGCTCGTCTTTCTCGAATGTAACTTTATGGCGCTTACGCGTGAACTACCAATTCATCGTAAACGTAAACGGCGCCCAATCTGTTTCGATAATGGCCTCAAATGGCGCAATGGTATCTTTCAGGCTGTTCGCCAGCCCTTTTACCCATAAGTTGTGAAATTTCGTCGTACGGAAAAGGTAGCCCCATGAAAACATCAGCACGCCATTGCCGAAATGTGAACCCATGAACGCCCGCCCCTCTTTATGAGAACTGATTTTAATTGCGTCGAGACACGCATTGCCATTCCAGCGCGCCATAAATGATACTAGGTTCAGGATCTCCCAATCCACCTGATTCGTACCTGCCAACGACAGGCAACGATAAGCGAACTTTACTGGCAAGTCTTCAATCCAATCGCGCGGTTGCTCGAATGATCAGGAGCTCGCTGACGGCGTACATGACTAAGCTCCCTTCATAACAGTTTCCCCTTCATCCAGGGTGCTGAGTTGAGAAAGTTGGCAATAGCACTTCCCGATGGGACCAGTTCATCACAAGACTGACGCATCTCATCTGTCAAGGACATCTCCATAACGGGCAGGACATCTTGTAGTTGAGCTAGCGTCCGTGGGCCGCAAAGTGGCGCTGTGACATGCGGTTGATCTTTAACCCATAGCAGGGCTAAGTGAGCTGGTTCAAGTCCATAAGTGCGGGCGATAGCGACAAAAGCCTGGCCTGCATCTGCTGCTTTTTTAGTAATTCGTTCGGCATAGATTCCGCCACGATTGAAACGGGCCGTGTTGAAAGAATCTGGATTGGCAGAATCATAGCGTCCGGCCAATAATCCCATAGCCAAAGGTGACCAAACAAAAACAGCCAGACCAGCTGCATTGGCGGCAGGCAGGATTTCGTTCTCTACCCTGCGGTCGAGAAGATTATAAGGCAGCTGCTCCGACACCATTCGAATCAAACCTTTATAGTCCGCCAGCATTGATGCTTCGGTGATCTTCCAGGAAGGAGAGGTCGTTGATCCGGCATAGCGAATTTTTCCCTGACGCTGCAAGTCGGTCAAGGCTCCTAAAGTCTCCTCGAGAGGAGTGTTCATGCAGACACGATGTGTCTGATAGATATCAATATAATCCGTCTTTAGGCGCTTTAGAGAATCTTCGCAGGCTTTGATAATGTGCTTCCTAGAGGTTCCCTTATCATTGATGCCTTTGTTGCCGGTGCCATAATAAAATTTAGTAGTAAGAATGACGTCATCGCGACAGTCGCTCTCCTGCATAAACTTACCTATTATTTCTTCACTGCAACCATCGGCATAACCATTAGCGGTATCGATAAGATTGATGCCGTTGGTGACAGCACAATGGAGGATCTCTATGGATTCTTTTTCCGGGGTCGGATTAGCGAAATTATCGCTCCCCAGGCATATGGGAGAGACTTGTAGCCCACTCCTTCCAAGTGGACGGTAAAATTGCTCATTCAGCATATCGTATAGCCCCCATCAACCGTAATACTGGCTCCTTGCATATAACTGGACTGGTCTGAAAGTAAAAAAATAGCCGCTGCGGCAATCTCACTGGGGTCGGCTAGACGCTTTTCAGGAATTGAGTCTGCAATCGTTTTGAGCTTCACATCTATTTCCTTTTGGGACATCGTATAGCCTCGTTCCGAAGCCAACATAGCGGTGTTAGTTTCGCCCGGCCGCACTTCATTGATGCGTACACCAGTGCCCGCCAGATCAAGAGCGGCACTACGTGTGATTTGACTAACCGCTCCTTTGGAAACACAGTAGCCAAAAACACCCGCCGCCGCGATCTCACTCCAGATGGAGCTGACATTGACGATCGAACCGGCCCCCTGTTTTTTCATTTTCCTTGCAGCAGCTCGGCAGAGGTAGAAACAGGCCTTGACGTTAACATCCATGACGAAATCAAATTCCTCATCGGTACACTCGAGCAAACCACTACGCTTGATGACTCCGGCGAAATTGACCAGGCCATCCAGCCTGCCCTGTTCATTTTGTGCTTTTTCAATTAAAGCATTACATTCCTCAACCTTACTGATATCAATCACGCAGGGTTCAGCGCCACTTTGTTCACAGGTCTCTTTCAATGCTGAATAATTACGATCAGCAGCATAGATGGTAGCGCCAAACTCTCTCAACTTGAGCGTGGCCGCACGCCCCATCCCGGAGGCGGCACCAGTAACAATTATAGTTTTATTGCTAAAATCATGATTCATTATTATTAAAGTCCTTGGATGAAGAGGAGACGTGGTTAGAACAATTCGCAACAATTCCTACGCACACTTTCCGACCACCTGGAGACTGCTGGCCACGGCGCAAAAAAAGCAAGAAATTACACATGCACATGTAAAGGTTTACCCACTCATCTAACTGCTGTAAATTTTCTTCATCAACGGTGTCGCTTTGCGCATGCCGACCATCGCCATGGTCGTAAGGACACCCGACATCATTGCTCCTGTCACACCGCAAGTAAGAATGTCCTGGCCTGTTAACCACAGACCCTTGATTTTTGTTCGCGGCGTCAACCAGTCCTGCTGCAAGCGTTCAGTCGTATGATCAAGCCCATAGAGCTCACCGCGTTGATATCCGCTAAACCATTCCGTTGACAGAGGTGTCGATAGTTCATAGTAGTCAACCTTGCCCGCCAACTGCGGTAACTTGTCATACAGGTGCTTCATAATGCGCTCAACAAGAACTTCTTTGAACGACTCGTAATCCTCTCCACGCTTACCCCAGGTACTGCCCTCCCATTTTTCAAACCACTCGTAAGGTGCAGGCACCACAATTTCAATCGTGGCGGTCCCCGGGTGTCGATTCAAATAATCAGGATCTTTTGCCGAAGGAAACGAAATATAAACGACCGGAAATTCCTTGCTGGAATCTTCAATAAACTCATCTAGCGCTGCGTCGTAGTCATTCTGTGGATAAATCCAATAATTCGTCTTTGGCAATCCCAATTGCTCTGCGGTCTCCTGCAAACCTATATAGACACCCAGATGACTGAAACTTGGCCGCACGGCCTTCATCTGCGTGGCGTACCCGTGTCCTTGCGTGACCGATTTATCGAGCAAGTGATTAAACGTATTGTTGACGCCCGCTGACGATATTACGCAAGGGCAATTAATTTGACGGCCATCCGACATTTCAACGCCGACGACCGCATCATTCTCCGTCAAAATCTTTTTCACGCGCGCATAGGTAAACACTTCGCCGCCGCTTTTCTGAATTTTCGGAATTATATTGTCGGCAATCTTCCAACTACCACCGATTGGGTAGTAGCCTCCGTAGAGATAATGACGCGCGATCATCGAATGCAGGACGAACGCCGACTGCTTTGGCGGCAACCCCATGTCGCCCCATTGACCACAAATAGTAGCGATCAGATCTTTATTGTCAGTCAGTTCACGCAAAACTTCATACGTGTTGCGCAGCATGACGTCCGGCATCTTCCACTTCATAAAAGGTGCCGCAAGTGATCGTTGCCATGGTTTCATTACACGCGACATTCCAATCATCGACACGGCCCCACTCACCTGCGTGAGCAACTCCATGTACCGATCGATAGCCATCTCCTCATCGGGAAATTGACGGACTAGATTGTCGCGAAACGGCTTCTTACCCGCTTGGGTCGTGAACACTTTATCGCCGACATAAAATCGATCGTATTCATCGGCCATGGCAGCCCATTTGAGCTTACCGTCCGTCAGGAAGTCGAATAGTCGGCGGGTTCGCGTGGTTGTGCCTACGTCTCCGATGTAGTGCACTCCGACATCCCATTCGTAACCATTGCGTTCGTAGGAGTGGGTATAGCCACCGGCTGTATAGTGCTGCTCGAGAACTGCGATCTTCCAACCCAGTTCACTCAACATTGCGGCGGTCGTCAATCCACCCATTCCTGATCCTATAACAAGCGCGTCGTAGTCTCCATCTAAGCGATTGGGTCGATAGCGTTTACCGATTCGAAGTGTGCTGGCCTTCATTTTTGACATCGGGCAATGCTACCGGAAGCTGAGACAAACGTACGGTCAAGTTTTCCTGCCGCGCCAGCAAACAGGCTGATATCATCGATAGATGGACATTACCTTATATGAAGCAATTGTTTCCGGGCACGCTCATCGCGTTCGACTCTTCCTCTCATTGCTGGACCTCCCCTACCAATCAGTAGTGATGGACATGCAAAAAGGCGCTCACAAGGAGCCTGAATATCGCAAGCTGAGTCCTTTAGGACAGATACCAACACTTGTTGATGGAGAGGTTGTGATTACAGATTCCACCGCAGCACTGGTTTACCTCGCGAAAAAATATGGCGACGAAAAATGGCTGCCGGAAGACCCGGTTGGCGCAGCTAGAATTCAGCGCTGGCTGTCAACCGCTTCAGGAGAATTATTTCGCGGCCCGGTTGTCGCACGAGCCGTTAAATTATTTGGCCGTGACTATCACTACGATGACGCAACCATGTGGGCCGGACGACTTCTCAAATGGATGGATGAAGAACTTAGTGCCAGAAACTGGCTCGCCGCAGATCATGCAACCATCGCGGATGTCGCAATGTACAGCTACCTTCGTGTCGCCAATGAGGGCGATATAGATCTCGCGAATCACCTAGCCATACTTGGCTGGCTAGAGCGCGTCGAAGGTCTCGACAATTTTATTCCAATGACCATATCGAAGTAATTAAACCTATCGCTTTTTGCATAAGCTGCCGCGTTCAGCATGCATTAATAAACACCCACGTATCTTTGCACCCTGTCGTTTAACTAACGGCACGTAAACAACTTGCAGAGGTATTTCAGTCATGAAATTTTTCACAGTAACACTGCTTGGGCTAGGAGTGCTTTTCTCCGCTAATGCGAATGCCGATGAAAGCTT
>CAUZRD010000131.1:0-6091 GCA_963582255.1 Alphaproteobacteria bacterium
TATCGGCTATAATGTGGCAACCCACGGACAAAAATCATTCAACGGCGTTGCACTACTCTCTAAGCGCCCACTTGAGGATATTCGCCGCGGCCTACCGGGCGAAGAGAGCGATGTGCAAGCTCGGTACATTGAAGGTGTAGTTTCGCTTTCAAGTGGTAGATCACTACGCATCGGTTGTCTTTATCTGCCAAACGGAAATCCGACTGACAGTGACAAGTATCCCTATAAACTTGCCTGGATGGACAGGTTGATCACGCACGCACAAGATCTACTAAAATATGAAGAGCCCCTGCTACTAATTGGAGACTACAACGTTATTCCCGCCGACGAAGATGTGCATGATCCCCATGCGTGGACTGGCGATGCGCTGTGCCTTCCGCAGACGCGTCAAAGATTTCGTGCACTTAAAAATCTTGGTTTTTATGACGCGTTTTATGCCTGTGATAGGCGTTCTGGACAATACTCCTTTTGGGACTATCAGGCTGGAGCATGGCCGAAGAATAATGGCATCCGCATTGATCACGTGATGATGTCACCTCATGCGATCGACCTCTTGCAAACGGCTTCAATCGAACGCCCTCAGCGCGGATCGGAAAAACCGTCCGACCACGTTCCGGTAGTTGTAACACTAGACGACTAGCGCAAAATATATTTAATCTTAATTATTATGATTAAATATTTGATTTAATGATATTAAATTATTTTATATTTTAAAACGTACGACCTGACTTCCACTCATTAAGAACAGAGGAAACTTTTTCTATCTCACTGTCATCGAGCGCCATAAATGAAGCAAACACTAACTAAACCACGAATTAAATATCAGCATAACAATCTGTTTCCGCTTTGCCGCCTGGATGGGTCACTGCACCTAATCGGGCACTACCAACCTGGCCAGCATATTTCCAGATAACTCCGCTGGAAAATTGCGATTCACGTGGCTTCCACTCCTTGTGACGACGCACCAGTTCAGCCTTGTCCAGCTCCACATCTAGCGTACCTTTCTCAGCGTCGATAGAAATAATGTCGCCATTACGCAGTAGTGCAATAGGTCCGCCAACCGCAGCCTCAGGTCCGATATGACCGATGCAGAAACCTCGTGTTGCACCAGAAAAACGGCCATCGGTCACAAGTGCGACCTTTCCGCCCATTCCCTGGCCATAGAGTGCAGCGGTAGTTGCTAACATTTCACGCATGCCGGGACCACCAATAGGTCCTTCATAGCGAATGACCAGAACATCACCTTCCTCATATGTACGATTTTCAACCGCGGCAAACGCCTCTTCTTCTGAATCAAAACAACGCGCTGGCCCACGGAAGACAAGTTCGTCCATTCCGGCTACCTTGACAATCGCACCGTCGGGAGCAAGCGAGCCCTTGAGGCCAACAACTCCACCGGTTGGGGTAATAGGATTTGATGCTGGGCGAACAACATCCTGACCGTCATTCCACTTAACCGACTCCATATTCTCTGCAATAGTGCATCCCGTCACCGTCAAGCAATCACCGTGCATAAAACCTTCATCCAAAAGGGTTTTCATCAATAATGGGATACCACCAGCTTCGAACATATCTTTTGCAACATAACGTCCACCTGGCTTGAGATCAGCGATATAGGGAGTACGCTTAAAAACCTCAGCGACATCAAACAGATCAAAATCTATGCCGCACTCATGGGCAATCGCGGGAAGATGCAGCGCTGCATTAGTCGAACCGCCAGAGGCTGCCACAACAGTCGCGGCGTTTTCCAGTGCTTTGCGGGTAACTATATCGCGAGGGCGAATATTATCTTTTAGCAACTTCATAACCGTTTCACCGGCTGCCATGCAGAAACGATCACGAATTTGATATGGAGCAGGAGCACCAGCAGAATACGGCAGCGCCAACCCTATAGCTTCAGAAACCGTTGCCATTGTATTTGCTGTAAACTGGGCGCCGCAGGCTCCCGCTGAAGGGCAAGCTATCTGTTCAAGCTCGTCAAGATCCTCATCAGACATCTCACCAACCGAATGACGCCCGACAGCCTCGAAAACATCCTGAATAGTCACGGGTTGACCTCGGAAAGAACCTGGCAGAATTGAACCACCATAAACAAACACTGACGGAACATTCAAACGCACCATAACCATCATCATACCAGGCAATGATTTATCGCATCCTGCCACCCCAACCAACGCATCGTAGCAATGACCGCGCATGGTCAATTCAACGGAATCAGCAATTACTTCACGACTAACAAGCGATGACTTCATCCCCTGATGACCCATCGCAATGCCATCGGTCACTGTAATCGTGCAGAATTCACGAGGGGTACCTTTAGCCGCAACTACACCTGCCTTCACTGCCTGAGCCTGACGCATCAGCGCTATATTGCAGGGTGCCGCCTCATTCCAGCACGACGCCACCCCAACGAAAGGTTGGTGAATCTGTTCATGACTGAGACCCATTGCATAGTAATAGGCACGATGGGGCGCACGCTCAGGCCCCTCCGTTACATGTCGGCTGGGTAAATTTGTTTTATCAATCAGTACTTTGGCGTCCATCTTGATCCTTACACGAACATAATTCATTTAATCTTAAGCTACGGCATCATCTTAAACCCATGGCGGCGCTAACTCTACGTACCAAGGACCTCCCGAGAGAGGGTACGCTAGATGATCACCAAGGTATGAACGAGTGCAGCTTTGCAACATAACTCATAAACCGCAGCAATGGGCCATTTTTACTACCTATAAAATGAAAGTTTGATAAAATTGTTGCAGAATCGTGACAGTTAAAATTACCAAATCACAGCCGACCTATCTTCGTCGGTGATGCAATCACCAAAATCAATCTACTCAAACCAACCTTCATAGATCAAACAGCCAAAAAGGTCACAACTAGTTTACCGGTAATCTCTCAAGCACCGCTTGAAGTCGATCGCGCTGGCTAACCTCATCGGCACGACGTTCGCGCTGCGTTTCAACGACATGCTCGGGAGCCTTTTCCATAAATTTCTGGTTACCAAGTTTGCCATCAATTTTGGCAATCTCGCCATCGATCTTCACAATTTCACGAGTTAACCGCGCATGCTCGGCGGTTAGATCAATAATATCAGAAAGCGGAAGCGCAATGGTTGCCTCGCGATGGAGAAACTGAACCGAACCCTCTGGCACATAGCTTTGTGCACTGATCTCTCTGGCGCGAGACAGGTGGGAAATGATTTCCCCATGGCGCTCCAAACGCACCTTGGTATTTTGCGATGCTCGCTGCACAATAATGGGAACACGAACGCTGGCCGGCACATTCATTTCAGAACGCACCGAGCGAATTTCGTTAATAAGATCGATCACCCAATTCATTTCATCATCGGCCGCGCCATCGTGCGCATCCTGACATTCCGGCCAAGATGCTGTGATCAACATGCTCTCGCGCACTGGTCCACCGGCTCCAAGACGGCCCCAGAGTTCTTCGGTGATAAAAGGCATGAAGGGATGCAAGAGTTTTAAAGCCTCATCCAGCGCCCAAGAGGCCGTCGCCCTAGTTTCATCACCAACAACATCCTCGCGCGCAAGACTAGGTTTAATCAGCTCAACGTACCAGTCGCAGTACACATGCCAAAGAAAATGATAGATAGCTCCGGCGGCTTCGTTGAAACGATAGGATTCGATTGCCGCCGTGACGTCTCTCGCAGCACTAGCAACTTCGCCAACAATCCAACGGTTAACGGTCTGATCCACATTGACAGGATCAAATCCTGGCTTGCGAGCGCAGCCGTTCATCTCGGTAAATCGGGCTACATTCCATAATTTGGTTGCAAAATTTCGATAGCCTTCCACCCGGTTGGTTGCCAGTTTAACATCGCGCCCCTGCGCGGCCATGGCGGCAAGCGTAAACCGAAGAGCATCAGCGCCATATTGATCAATCAACCCCAACGGATCAATGACATTGCCCTTCGACTTCGACATTTTTTGGCCCTTTTCATCGCGAACAAGAGCGTGGATATAAACGGTATGGAAGGGCACTTCCGGCTTTCCGTTTTCATCATTCATAAATTGCAGCCCCATCATCATCATCCGGGCAATCCAGAAAAAGATGATGTCGAAAGCGGTAACGAGAACGTCAGTTTTATAAAACTTTTTTAATTCGGCGGTGTCATCAGGCCATCCTAGAGTTGAGAAAGGCCATAGACCAGATGAAAACCAGGTATCAAGAACGTCAGAATCTCGGATCAATTCGACCGACCGTCCGTAATTCTCGCTTGCGAGCGCGTGCGCCTCGTCTTCACTTTGCGCAACAAATATCTGTTGATCAGGCCCGTACCAGGCTGGGATTTGATGGCCCCACCAAAGCTGGCGTGAAATGCACCAGGGCTGGATATTACGCATCCATTCAAAATAGGTCTTCTCCCAGTTTTTAGGGATAAACTTGGTCTCGCCGGCTTCGACTGCTGCGATCGCCGGCTTGGCAAGCGTCGCCGCATCCACATACCATTGATCCGTAAGATACGGCTCTATAACGACATTCGAGCGGTCTCCATAGGGCACCATATGGTTGTGATTCTCGATGACCTCGACCAGTCCCATACGCTCCAGCTCTTCAATAATAAGCTCTCGAGCCTCATAGCGATCAAGGCCGCGTAATGCATCTGGCACCAGATCATTGGACAGAAGATGAGCCTCATGATCAAGCACATTGATCATCTCAAGGTTATGCCGGCGGCCAACCTCAAAGTCATTGAAATCATGGGCAGGAGTAATTTTGACAGCACCGGAGCCTTGTTTGGCATCGACATAATCATCCGCAATGATCTTGATCTCGCGCCCAACAAGCGGAAGAATAACAGTTTCACCGACAATCTTCTTGTACCGCTCATCTCCGGGATGGACTGCAACCGCCGTGTCGCCAAGCATGGTCTCAGGCCGAGTGGTAGCAACAACAATGTAGTCACGCTCTTCCCACTCTATCGCGGTTCCGTGTTCATCGAAGGTTATGGGAAAATTATACGCCTTACCGTCTTTGAGCGGATAGCGCAGATGCCATAAATGTCCGTTCGTTTCAATTGGCTGGACTTCTAGATCCGAAATCGCAGTCTGAAACTTGGGATCCCAGTTGACGAGGCGCTTATCCTTGTAAATGAGGCCCGCGCGGTACATCTCCACGAATACCTTCAAAACCGCGCGAGAGAGCCCCTCATCCATGGTAAAACGCTCACGAGACCAGTCGCAGGATGCGCCCAGACGCTTTAATTGATTGATGATCGTGCCACCGGATTGTTCTTTCCACTCCCATACGCGTTCGATGAAAGCCTCCCGGCCCATGTCGCTTCGGCTTGGCTCATGATTTTCCGCTAACTGGCGTTCGACAACCATCTGGGTAGCAATCCCGGCATGGTCCATTCCCGGCTGCCACAGAACATCCCTGCCCCGCATGCGCCAAAATCGCACCAAGATATCTTGAATCGTGTTGTTGAGGGCGTGGCCCATATGCAGACTGCCGGTGACATTTGGAGGAGGAATGACGATGCAAAATGGTTCAGCATTGTCATTCAAACCCTCGCGTCCGGCGGCAAATGCACCAGATGTCTCCCAGGCATTGTAAATGCGGGGCTCTACCTCTTGTGGAAGATAGGTCTTATCGAGCATAGGGCGTGCATCATTTCGGATAATAGGGACAATCAAACTCGCGGGGTTATGCCTGCCAAGACGCGCGAGTCAACAAGCAGTTATAGGTTAATTCCTTTCGGAACAAATATAAGTGCTAAATCACTTAGCTCACATGACGGGCCACACGCTCAATTTCCTCGCGCACCATACGTTCCACAATAGTGGGAAGGTTTTCATCAAGCCAGTCCTTGAGAAAAGGCCGAAGAAGATCTTCTGCAATCTGTTCAAGCGTGCGCGAACAGCCAGAATGGGAAAGCACCGTACTTGAAAGTGATCCAAACGCAGCAGACGCCGTCGCCTGCGCATTTGAAGATACCAAACCGTCAGATGGCTCCACTTCGGTAGCCGCTATCTGTTCTGGAACCAACGCCGATTCTGACACCACGGCCATCTCGGCTGTCAGCTCGAAGATATCTTCCTCGGCATTTTCCTGCGCAGCTAGCACT
>CAUZRD010000132.1:0-6064 GCA_963582255.1 Alphaproteobacteria bacterium
CAACAGCCAATTGATCCAGCATTGCGCCTAGATCACCGACAATCCCGACTGTAACCGGTTGAAAGGTACGATCATTGGCATCAACCGGATCAAGACTTACTACAGGCACATCCGCCTTGAATGGTCGAATGATATCCCAGCCATCAAGGCCAATTGTGAGGATCAGATCGGCTTCGTTAAGCATCTTATCGACTGGTGCCCCGAACCAACCATACATGCCTATATAAAGAGGGTGAGTGTTTGCCACTTGCCCCAGAGCCTGCAAGGTCACGCAGGCCGGAATACCTAGCGCCTCTATAGCAGCCACAGTATTGGCAGATGTCCCAGTGCCAACAACCCCGACCCCCACAACGGCAACTGGTTTCTTCGCTACGGCAACCAACCTGGCAGCAGCCGATATGTCTGGAATGCCAGCGCTAGTTGGCCTAACACTTGTATCAATTACGTCGTTGATTTTGGCATCGTCGCCAATCAAATCTGCGGTCGACTGCACTGGAGAAATCGGCAGATAGACCGCCCCAGGGCGTGGCGAAATTGCTATCTGGTAGGCATACGGCAACAGTTCAAGCGCATTGGATGATGTGAGTTCCTTACTCAACTTGGAAATCAGTTTACCAAATGCCACCAGCGGAACATCTTGATGCGGGTTGCGTGCCAGAAGATCTGGATCAAGAATGGCTGAAAGGACAATAATCGGACGTCGGTCAAGATAACTTGCCGCGAGACCCGATGCGAGATTGGTCACACCTGGTCCCTTGGTAACGACCACAACACCTGGAATACCTCTTAATTCTCCATAACTTGCGGCCATGTAAGCTGCGGTGTTTTCATGATGGGTAAGCAAATAATCAATGCCTTCTTCTTTCAGCGCGTGAATGAGGCGAATAGTGTCGCTTCCAGGAGTTCCAAAAACTCTGTCGACACCACGTGCTTTTAGATATTTTGCAATGAATTCACACGTCAGCATGGGATTGTCCTATGTTTTTTAATCTGAGACCTAATCACAGGGGCGCTCTCAACCTGACAGGTCCAAATCTCGGCTTGATTCAGGTGGTGACCGCGGCAGGACGACGCCAATGCAAAGAACAAACGATCGTCGTCTTAGGCGCCAGCCCTCCTTCGACATAGGGCACCGCCCTGGTTATGGGCTTACCTCATCGCCTGTGTGGCCACCATTTTACTCAACGTAACAACCAATATATCTGTGCGCACAAAATAAACCGCATCGTACGTGATTCACATGAAACAACATACGGATCCATTTATTATTGGCAGTTGGAATAACCTCGAACACGATACACCAAAACGCCTATATAGAGCTATATTAGACTTGGCAGCTCATATCCTGACCGCAGCACATGGGAGATTTTACTTTGCCGTGACCATTTGGGCATTCGGAGATATGAACGCTGGTGCCATCAGGTTTTTCAATAGTTGAGTGACTGAGTTCGCTGTCGCACGAACCGCAGGTCATAGTTCCAATACTCATGCCACATTTGTCACATACATAAGCCGCCATCAGATCCTCCAAAATTGTTCTGCTAAAAATATCACTCTACGCCAAAGATGGCAGAATTCTGTGTCATCTTCAAGCACATCTAGAAATGGCGCACGGTTAAGAAAGCCAGTTATCAAGAAAACTGGCGAGCCAGATCTTAACCACGGGATCATAGCGTAATCGTCCAGTAAAGTGCTGCTGGCGTACCTGCGCACCCTTTAATGAAAATCGTCTCGCACCGCGCGTGGTCCAGCGATGCATCATCGCCAATGTCAGCTCGGCGTGGAACTGGATGCCATATGCGCGGCTACCGGTACGAAAGGCTTGCACCTCCCCACCTTCCCCGACTGCCAGAACATCAACCCCATCAGGAGGCCTCATCCACTCGCTATGCCATTGATAAACAACATTTGGCCAAGGCACGAGATCCTCTCCACAAGCCGTTGATTGAATCGGGTAATAGCCAATTTCAACAATTCCGTCAGGATGGCTATCAACACTCCCTCCAACATGCTTTGCCAACAACTGCGCGCCCAGACAAACACCTAAAAAAGGTTTGCCTGCGTCAAGAGGTACCGATATCCAATCGGTTTCACGAGCAATGAAATCATCCTTATCATTAGCGCTCATCGGGCCGCCAAAAATGATTGCAGCGTGATATCTATCCATTGTATCTGGAAGCGAATCACCGAGCGCCGGTCTGCGAACATCAAGAAAAAACCCTCTTTGCGAGAGCATCTGTCCAATACGCCCTGGCGTTGACCTTTCCTGATGCAGTATCACCAATATGGTATCTCCCGCATTAGGCTCTCTCGTGCCTGGCAGGCAGGTATAATCAGGCACGTCAATTGTCCCCAAAAATGCCGTGGCGCGCGAAAACCTCTTGCCGCATCGCTACTCGATCACGGGTTGAAACTCCAATAAGCTCGGACGCCCGCCATACAAGATTGCTTTCATAAGGATGAACTTTGCCGTCCGCCACCACAACTTCCCACATCAACCTAACTATTTCCTGACGCTTATCTTGAGACAAATGAGCCTGGATTACCCGCGTAAACGAATAAATATCTATTGCGTCACGCTCGATCAATTCCGCACTTTCTAGAAGCTCTTCGGCTTCTCCTTTGCCAAGCAAAAAATGGGAGGTTAGAAGTCTATATAGAGAGGTGCGCTCTGCTGCCTCAACACGGCCATCAATCGCGGCTGCATGGACCATCAACGCAGCTGTAGCAAGGCGCAAGTCACCTAGCTGAAGACCGGGGCCATCGCCACGCTCTTCAAATATTGCCAGAAGTTTTTTAAGACTACTCAACATATTAATCGGCGCATGATCTGACCTCAGCACCAACCAAAGTCAAGCCATACCCATTACCTCAGTACAATGATTATCTATACTTCTTGACTGGAATTATCTTGCCCAACCCAAAATTAGCTAGCACTAAACGCGTACCCATGGATGAAAAAACATCAAGAATCATTGAGTATCTTACCATCCGGATGGAAGGCATGAAACGCAAACGCGAACGTAACGTGATAAACAACATCAACCAATCCATTTTTTGATACACGCTGAGCTATCACGTTGCCGACATCACGTCCCTCATTGATAAGTGCAGCGTCGAGAGCTGAGTTTTGCCCAGGCATCCACGATATTAAAACTTCGCCTAACTTAACATCACCAACCTTCTTCAGATGATCAAGAGAAACACCTTCCATGCCTGCATTTGTTGCAACCATGATGACGCGCGCCATCGGCTCTATATTACTCAATATTACACCGCGGTAGAGAAACGGTACCGCCGCTGAATCATACCCTACATAAGGATTATCGCCATATCGTCGATGCTCCGGATCATTCGGTACCAGCACTTTGCCGTTAGGATACTGTGCGGCGAATCGTTCAAATGATTCAAGCCTAGCTGGAACACCACTGAGCACCTGGCCCGTCATTTCGCCAACAATAGCCTCACCTGTAAATTGCTGCCACCAGGTATCTGATTGCCGATCGTACATCACTAGATCCGAATTGCGCAGCATACCGCTAGTGCCAAAATCAAGCACTTGCCCATTAAGTGTACGTCGGAAGACGAGCGCGGCGTTACAAAGTGGACAATATGTTACAACTATTGGTACTCCGCCAACAGTATCGTTGACAATTTCGTGCCATGTTAAAATTGCGAGGGGATAGGCCCGTGCATCTTCGCCAAAGACTACACTCACCACCGGCGACGTTGCCGATATGTTGTTAACCTCGACTAAAGGTATAAAAGCTGGTTCGTCGATTGCTGGTATGCGATCTTTACTTGATAGCCCAGACGGCAATTGAATCCCCATAAAAATTTCATCAAAACTAATCGAATGCTTGGAAAAGTCTGTATTCTCCCATCCAAACTTTCGCCATAGATCCGGCGATGAGTGCGTAACCTGTGGTAGTGCAAATAATACTAGTAAAATGAACACCTTTCCCACAAAACATCGCCTGCAAAGAAAAGACGTGAAAGACTTTTTATTTGTTCTCATAATATCGTATTTACGCCTTTGCACTCTCACTGGCCAATCAAGCACACGTAAACCTAAATGGTTATTCTTGAGTGTACCTAGCCACCCAGAAAAATTTCGTTACTCCCCTTGGTTTGATGCACCCGCACTGCAATAGTAGAATACCCGCCGATCGGCCACCATTTTAGAAAGTCTCATGCAGCAACCCACCATTTCAATCCGCGCCGATGATCTACGCCAGTTCGTGACGGATATCTTCAAAGCTGCGGGATTTAGTGACGATAGCGCAGCTATAGAAGCTAAAGTTCTTGTTTGGGCCAATGCGCGAGGGGTTGATTCCCATGGGATATTCAGGATTCCGCGATATATTGATGCGATTGCTTCTGGACACATAAATGCTCACCCAACCCTGAAAGTGATCCGACAATCAGGAGCTTCTTGCACGATCGATGCCGATCGTGCCGCCGGTCCGGTGGCTATGACATTTGGCATGGACAGCGCCTGCGATATAGCGTCCGTCCAAACAATCGGTTGGACCCTCATCACCAACACCACTCATACTGGACCTATGGGATATTATGCACGTGAAGCAGTGAACCGTGGCATGATCGGCATCGTCATGTGCTCCTCGCGACCGCTCATGGCCTACCACGGCTCCGCCGCGGCCGCACTTCCTACCAATCCGATTGCTATTGCAATCCCCCGTGCGAATGCCGCGCCGTTGGTGCTCGACATGGCCTCTTCCGCGATTGCCTGGGGTAAACTTTTGCAGGCTAAACAGGCGGGCACAGATTTGCCAGAGGGAGTGGCTATGGATGCTGCTGGTCATATGACGACAGACCCAGCTAAAGCGGTTGTCCCCATGCCAATGGCCGGTCCGAAAGGTGCCGGATTATCATTAATGATCGAGTGTCTCGTCAGCGTGTTGGCATCAATCCCATTGGTTGAGCCATCCCTCAACAACCAAAACGACAGCCCCAGAGCCTGGCAAAATGCCGCCGCCATCGCGGTTAATATCGCCGGGTTCACCGACCCTAATGAATTTGCCACGAATGTCGACGCACTAGCCATCCAGCTGAAACAGCAACCCACCGCTAGCGGATTTGATGAAATCTTAATGCCCGGAGAACGCGGCGACCGCTTGTTGGAGGAACGTTTAAAATCAACGATCCCTGTCTTGCATACCGATTGGGACCAGTTGGTTAACGTTGCAAAGCGCTTCAACATTACCGCTCCAGAGATCTGATTACCTTATTATTTAACCTAAGATTAGCACGCAAATATGTACACTGACCGCAGATACGACACTCCCGTATCCACATTTAACTTTTATTTGGTGAGAATTCGATGAAGGCAAACTATATCACCCGTCACGGCGGTCCTGAGGTTTTTGAATATGGCCACCTACCCGATCCGCTCGCTGATCCCGGGCAGGTGGTTGTCGATATTCATGCAGCAAGCGTGAATGGCGCTGACTGGAAAGTCAGAGAAGGCGCATATAGCCCCCTCACAGAATTCCCTTATATACTAGGGCGCGATTTTTCCGGCACTATCAGCGCACTTGGGCAAGGAGTTGATGACTTTTCCGTTGGCGATGAGGTGTTTGGCGTCTGCGCCGCTGGACAGGAAGGCACTTATGCTGAGAAAATCACGATGGATGCCTCCATCATCGCCGCCAAACCAGATACGCTTTCCCATGAAACAACAGTAGCTCTGGCACTTACCAGTCTGACCGCACTTGTAGCGGTTGAAGAAACTCTCAAGCTTCAGCAAGGCGAAAAAATTCTCATTCAGGGCGGCGCCGGCGGCGTTGCCAGCTTTGCCATTCAGGCAGCTAAGCATATCGGCGCCCATGTGGTGACGACTACCAGCACCCAAAACATTGATTACGTGAAGTCTCTTGGTGCCGATGAGGTGATCAACTACCAAGAAGCAGATTTCACTAAAATCATCTCGGAGTGTGATGCTGCTTTCGATACCGTGGGCGGTGAGGTGGCAATCCGAACATTCGACGTTTTAAAAAGCGGAGGACGCGCCGCCTTTATTGCCTCGGGAGGAAAGGCTCCA
>CAUZRD010000133.1:0-6063 GCA_963582255.1 Alphaproteobacteria bacterium
AAAACGACCTTCGAATAAAGGTCTATGGATATTTTGTGTCCCCATATTTTTGATATAAAACTCGCCGAAACCAGATTTACTCGTCTGGATTAGTATTACTAGGAGATATGGGGAGCCCCAACTGACAAAGTGGGGGGCACCCCCGGGGTGGGGTCTAGGCTTGGGTGTTTTTCAAAGGGTCTGCATGATTTTTCATCCGACAAGCAACCTTCAAACGCGGCAATGAACGCGGCAACTTTCCGTAGATGGCATAAAAAAAGGCTCAGTCGATTAAGACTAAGCCTTTGATATTACTTGGTTGCGGGGGCAGGATTTGTTCAAGACCCTACAATATCTATGCATGTGTAACTGTACGATATAAGTGGTTGCGGGGCACGATGCCACCTTTACCGAACTACTGGTAAATGGCAGAAATCTGGGACTCAAAATATTATATGATACAAACAATTATATTTGGGTATAAAGCATGTCCGCTTCATCCCCTAGTCTCAGAACAGCAGAAAATAGCTAGAGAGAACACCACGGCTCCAGTTGCGTTCGTCCGATTGCTGACTATGGCGGAATTTAGGGCCACTTTGAGAAGCTCCAAGAAACTGGGAGAGAACCATGTACAAGAATATATTATTTTCAACCGATGGATCAGAGTTGGCCACTCAGGGCCTGTCCCATGGCCTAGAACTTGCTAGGCGGACATTTTTGGAAACTACATTTGACGTCCGCTATGTGGGGGTAAAACGGAAGTCATTCGAGGCCCGTAAATTCTTCCGCTGCTGACCCTAAGCAGAAATAAATGGATCTGTGGTACTGGTTCTGTTGCGGTTTCGTTGTTGGAAACTGGTTTAAAATAAACACCTAAATGACGACGGGAAAAAGAGGTTGATTGGCTATTCACATTCAAATCGAGCCGCCAATGATTCCATCAATTGATTTGAAAATCTAGCGGCGGCCACTGGAAGGGTGCGGCCTCTGAGTTGGCCAAAGTAGAGTAAGCCTGGGGGAACATCTTTATAGTCGAGTTGACGGCTAGTGACATCTGAATCTGGAAACGTTGTGGGTAAGCCAATTTGTATTTGGAAGGCTAGTATATTTTCAGCTAAGGCATGGTGGCTCAGGAATTCGAAACTATCTGATTCTATGACAGGTTGAAGTTTGTGGGTGGTTCGACGGGCTGCCGCTTCTAAAATTTGGCGGACGCCAAAATTCTCTGTTGGGAGGGCAATCGGATAATTTAGGCATTCACGTAACCTCACGTCTCCTCCTTCCGCAAGGGGGTGTTTACGAGACATGATAACGTGCAAAGGCTGGCGAATGGTCAGCAGAACTTGAAATTCGTTCATTCGTACCGGCTCAAATACCAAAGCAAGATCGGCACTTAAATCAACCAACGACTGCTCAGCCAATGCTCGGTCACGAAGAAGCGCATTAAAGGTAACGGCAGGATGGGCATATCGGTACATTGAAATTTGCTCAGGCAGGAAATAGGGCAAGAGGCCCTGGCTACATGCGACCGAGACATGCCCGCGCCGTTCACCAGAAAGATCCGCGATCTGGCTTTTAACCCGCTCCATATCCTTTAACTGGTTGCGCACGTGTTGAATGTAAATTTCACCTGCGGTTGATAACCTCACGCCGCGGGGCAGGCGCTCAAATATCTGAACACCAAGATCATTTTCCATATCAAGAATTCGCCGGTTGAGTGCGGTCGATGTAATCGCCAATGTCTCTGCTGCTTTGCGAATTGATCCCACTTTGGCAACGGCATTTACATAATGTAGCGGCAAAAGATATTTCACGAGAATATACACCTCCGAACGACTGCTGCAAAATTTGCATCGGTAATAGCTAAAAATAGCAGTATGCCGAAGCATTTGCAAATGTTCTATTGCCGCTCGACACCAATCAAGAGCCAACGCAAATGCTAAATGAACAGTCCTTCGAAATAAAAAATCTCCATTCAGCCTATGCAAGCGGACTTGATCCATTGCAGGTTATGGAAGAAGTCTACCGTCGAATTGCGGTGGCAAATGATCCCGGTATCTTTCTGCACCTTTTTGATCAAGATGTGACTTTTTCTGAAGCTCGCAAGCTCGGGTCGTTCAATCTGGACGATAAGCCTCTCTGGGGCATTCCTTTCGTTATCAAAGATAATATCGATGCCGAAGGAGCGCCGACAACGGCAGCGTGCCCAGAATTCTCCTATATCGCTGACCAGGACGCATTTGTTGTTAAATGCTTGCGGGACGCTGGCGCGATTTTGATTGGTAAGGCCAATTTAGATCAATTTGCAGCCGGGTTGGTTGGCGTTCGCTCTCCCTACGCACCGCCTAAGAATGCGATTGATCCGGACATTATTCCGGGCGGATCAAGTTCAGGGTCTGCCGTCGCGGTCGCGTTGGGTCTGGTCAGCTTTTCCCTTGGAACGGATACAGCTGGTTCGGGTCGTGTGCCGGCTGCATTGAATGGGATTGTCGGACTTAAACCAACACTCGGTGCAATTTCAAATAGCGGCGTCGTGCCGGCATGTCGCACACTCGATACAGTTTCTATATTTTCTTTAAGCGTAGAAGATGCGCACACGGTTCTAAGCTCAGCTGCGGTCTATGATCCTTCTGATTCTTACGCGCGCGCTGTTCCTAAGCCTTTGCTGGGGCGCCCGCAATCTAAGTTTAAAGTTGGTATTCCCGATTCCCAGACGAGAGAATTTTTTGGCGATGTACTGCAATCCGATGCTTTTGAAACAACCCTCAATGATATCCAAGCATTAGGCGGTGAAATTGTAGAACTCGATTTCACGCCATTCTATGACGTTGCAGAGATGCTGTATGAAGGAGCTTGGGTTGCGGAGCGATATACGGTGGTTGAGGACCTATTGCGAGACAATCCCGACGCACTGCATCCTGTGTTTAAAAAGATTGTTAAAACTGCGGAGAACTTTTCTTCAGCAGATGTCTTCCGCGGGCTCTATCGCCTGCAAGAATTGAAACAAATTGCGTTGCCACTCATTGCGGGCGTCGACTTTTTGTGTGTGCCCACCATTCCAACTTTCTACACAGTGACAGATTTAGAAGACGATCCTATCGGCCCTAATTCACGTCTCGGGACGTATACAAATTTTGTAAATCTTTTAGACCTCTGCGGTATCGCTGTCCCCACAACTCCTCGTAGTGATGGTCGACCGGGAAGCGTCACGATCCTGGCACCTGCAGACCAAGATTCCCGAGTTGCTGCGATTGCCTCGGCCCTTCAACAAAAATGTAAAGCGCCGCTTGGGGCGACCGACTGGGAATTATCTGCTGTAACTATCGGTTCGCCGGTCGCAAGCACGGATGAAATTTCAATCGCTGCCGTTGGCGCGCATATGTCAGGGCTCCCCCTAAACCATCAATTGACCGAGCTTGGCGCGTGCTTTCTACAGGAAGCAAAAACCGCGCCTGTGTATCGACTTTATAGCCTGCCGGGTGGGCCACCTTACCGGCCAGGCCTCCTCAACGATGAAACAGGCACGGCTATCGATCTAGAAATTTGGACTATTCCTAAATCTCAGTTCGGCGAATTTATGCAGGGCATTCCCCATCCTTTAGGTATTGGCACACTTGCTCTGGAAAATGGCGACCTCGTTAAAGGATTTATCTGTGAACCCTGCGGAATAATGGGTGCCGAAGACATCACTCATTTCGGCGGCTGGCGTAATTATCTTGCTTCCCTCTCAACCCCTAAACATTCGAACCAAAGGACTTAGAACATGAAAAGAAGAGATTTTATTAAGACAATGGGAGTGGCGACTGGCGCTGCCATTCTGCCATTTTTGAAATATATTCCGGCAGAAGCAGCCGGGTGGAAAGACACACTTGTCGTTGTAGCCGGACACGGTATCAATAGCCTTGATCTGCACCGCAAGGGAACTAATCGGCCAAGTTATCAGGTTACGGTGAACATTTATGATCGTCTTGTTCGGTTCGGCGTCAAAAAGACAGAAGACGGCTCCCTGGCATATGATTCAACTAAGATCGTACCCGAAGTCGCAGAATCTTGGACGACATCAAAGGACGGCAAAGTTCTGACCTTTAAAATCAATCCTAAAGCAAAGTTTTGGGATGGCTCTCCTGTGACAGCCCATGACGTTAAATGGTCGTTTGATCGTGCCGTAAGCTTGGGCGGGTTCCCGGCTGTACAGATGAAGGCTGGGTCGATGAAGAAGACCAGCCAGTTTAAGGCCATTGATGATATGACCTTCAGCATTACCTTGCCGCGGCCTTCCAAATTGACGCTGCCGGACTTGGCCGTGCCAATTCCTTTCATCATTAACTCGAAAGTTGCCAAAGCCAATGCCACGACGAAAGACCCTTGGGCAACCGAGTATCTTCACAAGACTGCAGCTGGTTCCGGTGCATATAAAATTGCCCGTTGGGATCCGGGCCAACAGTTTGTCTATCAGCGGAACGAAGATTGGGCGCTTGGTCCCAAGCCAGGTATAAAACGGGTTATCGTTCGCGAAGTGCCGTCGGCCTCCACGCGCCGCGCCTTGATCGAACGGGGTGACGCCGATCTCTATATGGATGTCCCGGCGAAAGACGCGACCGAATTGGCTGCTAAAACTGGTGGCAAAGTCAAAATTTCCGGCGCACCGATTGATAACTGCCTCCACGTCTTGTCCTTGAATTTGAAGCACAAGCCTTTTGACAATGTGAAGGTACGCCAAGCCATCGCCTATGCCCTGCCGTACAAGGATATTGTTTCAGCGGCAGCTTATGGCCGTGCCAAACCGATGTTTGGTGGGAAAGATAAAACCCCGCAATCCGTTGAATGGCCACAACCGTTTCCCTATGACACAAACTTAGAAAAGGCGAAGTCTCTCCTTGCAGAAGCGGGCATGCCTAATGGCTTTGAAACTACCCTGTCTTACAACCTAGGGCTCGCAGCTTGGCAAGAACCCACAGCACTTTTGATCCAAGAATCACTCGGAAAAATTGGCATAAAAATTACCCTCGATAAAATTCCTGGGGCGAATTGGCGGACAGCTTCTCTGGTAGAGAAACGCTTGCCCATGCATATGGAAAACTTCGGCGGTTGGCTGAACTACCCAGACTACTATTTCTTCTGGGCCTATAAGTACGGTCACTTGTTCAATTCTTCAAACTACAAAAATGATGAGATTGAGAAGCTCGTAGATGAAACCCTCCACATGGAAGTGACCGAGAAGCAGTACGAAATAAACGTGAAGCGCATGATCGCTATTGCTTTCGAAGATGTGCCGCGCATCCCGTTATATCAGCCGTATTTAGATGCCGCGATGCAGACGCCTGTTGATGGTTATGCATCTTGGTTCCACCGCCAACTTGATGTTCGTTCCATCAACAAGTCGACGACCAGTTAAACAAATGCGAACCAAACTTTATAAAATTGGAGGGCGCCTGCTTCAGGCAGCGCCCTCCGTGTTTGGAGTTATTGTTATCTCCTTCGTGCTCACCCGCGCGTTGCCAGGGGACCCGGCAGTTTATTTTGCGGGTGCGATGGCGGATAAAGAATCCATCGAACAAGTCCGTGAGGCCTTGGGGCTCGACCGAAGCTGGGTGGAGCAGTTCTTCATTTATGTTGGCAATCTATTTGAAGGCAATATGGGAATGTCTTTGAGCACCGGGCGACCTGTAGCAGAAGAACTTCTTAAACGCCTTCCTGCATCTCTTGAACTTACTCTTATTGGTTTGGGGTTGGCTGTATTCATAGCTGTGCCCCTCGGAATTATGGCGGCGACCCATCCCGGAAAATGGATAGATCACCTGTGCCGTATTCTGGTTACAGCAGGTGTATCCCTGCCGACTTTCTTCACAGGTTTATTTTTGATTTATGTATTTTACTATTTATTGGGTTGGTCTCCTGCACCTTTAGGCCGACTGGGAATTCTTTATCTCTCACCGCCCCCTGTCACCGGGTTCTATACGATTGATAGTTTGATCGCAGGTGATTTTGAAACCTTCAGAGCCAGCCTTGCGCAATTAATCTTGCCTGCAGCGACCTTAGGCCTGTTTGCCTTGGCCCCGATTGCGCGGATGACGCGGGGCGCAA
>CAUZRD010000134.1:0-6003 GCA_963582255.1 Alphaproteobacteria bacterium
CTATGGGCTGTCGTAGCATAGAGGGATTTATGTGTTTTGAGATGGGTCATTCGTACTGCTCACGATATTTGCGTACATAGTATAGTGCGAAGATATTCAGCCCCAAGGTCAGCACAAATAGGGTGAGGCCAAGGGCAAAAGCTACGAGGGTTTCGGGACTGTTGAAATCTCCATCGCCCGTCAATTGACTGACAATGCGTGTCGTCACTGTGGTTAGGGCTTCAAGCGGATTGCCGGTAAAACGTGCAATCGCGCCCGCGCCCAAAACAACAATCATCGTTTCACCAATGGCGCGAGACGCCGCCAAAAGGATCGCGCTCACGATGCCGGGGAGCGCAGCGGGAAGCACCACATGTTTGATGGTTTCAGACCGTGTTGCCCCCAGCCCAAATGAGCCATCCCGCAGAGACTGTGGAACCGCGTTAATTATATCGTCCGATAGGGATGAGACGAAGGGAATGAGCATGAATCCCATAACGATGCCCGCTGTCGCCACCGACCGCGCATCGCTCATCCAGCCAAGGGCAAAAAAGCCCTCTGGCCCAAACAGATCCTTCAAAAACGGCCCAAAGGTCACCAAGGCGAAGAGACCGTAAACGATTGTTGGAATGCCCGCTAAGACTTCAAGCAGAGGCTTGGCCATCGACCGGGTCAAACCAGAGGCATATTCAGAGAGATAAATCGCAGATAATAGACCCAAAGGCACCGCAACCAAAAGTGCCACAAGAGAAATATAAAGCGTGCCCCACAGCAAAGGCAAAATGGACAGGGCGCTGTTGCCGTGGAAATTCGGCGCCCAACTAAGTCCAAAGAAGAAGTCACGCCCAGAATGCATACTAAAAAAGTTCATAGTTTCGAAAAGCATTGAGACCACGATCCCAACAGTTGTTAAAACTGCTAATCCTGCAGCAAGCATTAGGAACCCTATATTAATTTTTTCAACTAAATTTCGGGCGCGAAAACCGGGATTGATTTGTCTTAACGCAATTAGAAAACCGATTAATGCTGTGATTATAGTAGCGGTAGTTTTGTAACCAACAGATGCCTGGGTTTTGTCCCGGTAATTAAGTGCTATTTTTAATGTTACCACATCAATATTGCCGGACGTTGCAACGCCAGCCTTACTTAGAAAGTTTAGCGTCTCCTGCGTGATTTGGTTAGTATCTAATTGGTCTATTGGAAAAAGCTGATCGTTTGCGCCGGTTCGAAGGCTATCAACGATGCGGTGAACATCTGCTATTATATGTTTTTGACTTCTATTTTTAGAAATCATTTCACTCGAAATTTGAGATTCAACTACGCCGTTAATTATGACTGGCGAGAGCGCGGACCAGATTAGTAAGATGGTTAGCGAGGGCATTATTGTTAAGAGCGCGACGTAAGTTCCGTAATGCTTGGGAAGCGAGTGGAAACGCTCTTCCACTTTTAAAACTCTACGCTGGGCCAACCAATAGCCAAGGGCCGCGAGGATGAAGAGCATAGATGAAATCAAATAGACTGACACGGTTACCTCAAAAAAATATGCCTTGGCAGTCCCAAAACCGCCAAGGCCATTTGTTGGAACATTCAGTTCCAGTTTATTGCATTACAGTTTCATTCGATACATTTTCCTGGACCGATGGTAATGCGGGATCAGACACCAACCCATAATCAGCTAGGGGTCCGTCCGGGCCTGCGATTTCATCAGAAACGAAAAATTCAGCGTACTCTTTTACACCAGGAACTACGCCAATGTGCGCTTTCTTGATGTAGAAATACAGTGGACGTGAAACTGGATATATACCTGCAGCGATACTCTCAGTAGACGGCATAACATCCGACATGGTCGCAACTTGCAATTTATTAGTGTTGTTTTCATAGAATGCGAGCCCAAAAACACCTATCCCAGCCTTGTTAGTGTCTATGGATGCAAGCGTTTCAGTGTAATCGCCGTCGATATCAACAGAGCGTCCATCAGTACGGACTGCCATACATGCTTTTTCAGCTGCTTTCTTGTCGCCACCGTTCATTGACACTATGGTCTCAAATGCACCTGTGTCTTCGCAACCAGCCAGCAAAACCTTATCTTCAAAAACTTCTCGAGTGCCGTGCTTTGTACCTGGAATATAAGCTTGAATTTCTTGTGATGTGAAAGCTGAATTAACTTCATTCCAGTTTGTATTAGGATTTGACTTCATTGATCCGTCCAGTGGCATTTCTGCGGCAAGAGCACGATAAATGTCTGTTGGAGTAAAGGCGAAATTTTGGCCATTGATGTCAGAAGCAAACACAATACCATCATATCCTATACGCACTTCAATGATGTCTTTTACACCCGCTTCTGCACAAGCAGCGATTTCCTTATCTTTGATTTTACGAGACGAATTTACAATATCAATGGTATTTTCACCAAGACCAACGCAGAAACGCTTCATGCCGCCGGAGGAACCACCCGACTCGACAACAGGCGTTGGAAAATCAAAATTTTCTCCGAAAGCCTCCGCCACTATTGAAGCATAGGGCAGAACGGTGGATGATCCCGCGATTTGAACTTGGTCGCGGGCCGAAGACATGCCGGCCGAAAGCGACAAGGCCGCGGTTATGAGAGTTGTTGTTGTGAACTTGTACATTGCAATCTCCTAAAGCAATTAGATCTGACTTTCGTCTGACCTATGCTTAAAGCGCCTTTGCAAAGCTTTTAAGACAGTCTTGTAACAGTTTTATGACAATTTGGAAAAAGCCAAATTAATTTTTAGGAAGGTAAATAAAAAATTGGCTACCGTGGCCCAAAGTGCTCTTTATCAGCATGCGGCCACGGTGTCGGCTGACAATATGTTTGACGATGGACAGGCCCAATCCAGTGCCGCCAATGTCCCGCCCACGGTGGTCATCCACCCGGTAAAAGCGTTCGGTTAACCGCGGGATATGTATGGCCGCAATGCCCGGTCCATGATCCTCTACGGTGAGCACAATACCCTCTCGTCGCAGCATGGGTTGATAGGCTTCATCGCTTAAACTGATGTGGATATCTGCTGATCTAGCGTATTTTATCGCATTCTCAATCAGGTTAATAGCCACTTGCCGCAATTGATCCCCATCACCAAAAACCACGGGTGTCTTCTGTGGCGGTGTGAAAATCAGCTGCGTTTGAGATTGAGTTGCGAGGCCCTTCATAGTTGTAACAGTGTCCTCAATCAACGCGCCTAAATTTATAAGATCAGAGGGTCGAATTCTCTCATTTTCTTGCACGGAATTGAGCGATAACAAATCGCTCACCAGACGGTTCATCCTTTGAGTTTCTTGCTGCATCATGCCGAGAAACCGCTGCTGCGCTTCGGGTTCTGATGTCTCCATAAGTTGCAAAGTTTCCAAAAAACCAAGCATCGCGGTCAAAGGCGTTTTAAGTTCATGACTGACATTGGTGACAAACTCCCGGCGCGCACGGAGGGATTGTTCAATATCTGTTATATCTTGGAAGGTGACCAGGATCTCATCCGCCTCAATCCAGCTCGCCGTGACGTGATACACAATATCCGTCGTGGCTTGCGTGGTGCTCCAGTCACAGTGCCGCTGTATTTTTTGTTTCAAGGCCTCTTCAATCGCATCACTCACGTTTGGATTACGAACGACTTCGACGGAGGTGCGTCCAATGATGTCCTTCCCAAATAACGAGAATGCTTTGCCATTGGCGCCCGTCACATAACCGTCTGTCCCGACGATGAAGCTGGCAAGCGGAAATGCGTTAAGCAGATTTTTCATCGATGGCTCACAATCGTTAGATCAAGGATACATTTTCCCAGGGTTGAGTAAAATTCTAACATCATTCGCAGATCTAACACCAGCGATGGCTCTGTCAGACTAAGCTGCTTGAGGTAGGAGGAACGACTTTGAATGACAAAGCAGCCTGCATTTCACTACTTCAAAACAAGCCCCGGGGTTACTCCACCATCTTGCCTAGGTCCGTGGACCGGGAACCAAGAGCCATGGGCCCCGGACATTAGAGCAGCAGAGAAAAGCTGTTTAGCCCGCCCTGCCCTTCTCAAGTGCGTTTTGTCTTCCGGGAGCAACAGGTAAGAAAGTGGGATCCGATGAACGATCACAGGTGCTCTGTCGCGAGTTTGGCGCCAAGGATTACAAATAAAGCTGCAAAACTGCGGTTAAACCACTTCATAACCCGCTGGTTGGACAGAACCCGGTCGCGGGCAATCGTGGAAAAACGTCCGTAGAAGATGAAAACGATAAAGGTCATCGCCATGAACACCGCTCCTAGAGTGATCATCTCCCGGGTTGCGTTCTCTGCTGTGTCCGACA
Source organism: Alphaproteobacteria bacterium (assembly GCA_963582255.1). GTDB lineage: Bacteria > Pseudomonadota > Alphaproteobacteria > Rhizobiales > TMED25 > CAUZRD01. The sequence continues at coordinate 4,291 of CAUZRD010000134.1, forward strand.
GAAACGGAGGCAGAAGTGCTAGAAAAAAAATTGACAGCTTTGGGTTAAGTATATTGATCAATGCGCCACGGCGGGTAATGCGCCAAACGGATTCGCGCTGTGTTGAGGACGAGATTGCCATAGGCCCTCCAGAACGGACCATCTGCCAACCAAGATATAAAAGATAGGCGACGCCGATCCATTTTACTGCCGAGAACAAAAGCGCGCTGTTGTGTAAAACTGTGGCTAAGCCAAATATGGCAGCAGTCAGATGCGGTAAAATTCCCAATGTACAGCCTAAAGCAGCATAGACTACGGCGTGACGCCCCTGCCCAAGGCCAATGGCAAGTATGTAGAGTACCCCGGTTCCTGGAATAATAACCACCACAAAAGCAGTGATGAGGAAATATGCCGTCATTGCCCTAGTTTGCACCGTTCGTCGCTTTAGTCGACCAAATTCGATACGATTTCACTATCCAGATCACGGAGTGCTTTGATTTCCGCCACAAATGCCTTCAACAGACCCTTGGACAAACTAACCGGCTGGATACATAGAAAAGTCATGCGCAACAGACGCACAGACGCATTTCTTGGGTTGGCTTGGGGGCGATGGAAATCGAACATACAGCATTATAGCCAAACGAATGAGCTCAGGGCTGGTCTTAAAGTAACCACTTGTCCGTCATGCATGAACTCCACAAAAATGCATTGCAAATTGTTACTTTATAAAATAACAAATGATCATGAATGAGGAGAAGGCCTATGCGCAAGACAGCAGGAGTTCGGCAATCTGAGGTGATGGGCGTCCTAAATGGAAATCCCAAGCCCATGACGGCCTATGAGATTCTCGACCGGATGAAGCTGGATGAACACGATCTTGCCGCACCGACTGTCTATCGTGCCCTCAGCGCGCTGACCGATCAGGGCCGTGCACATAAGTTGGAGTCGATAAAGGCTTTCGTCCCATGCCGTTGCAATCATAAGGCTGCTGTTCCAGTACTCGCTATATGTGGAGAGTGCCGGACAGTCGAAGAGCATGACGGCAGCGGGCTTCTATCTAAACTCTCAGCCATCTCAGCTCTGAGTTCATTCAGGGCGACCCGCCACATAGTAGAAATTCACGGCACATGCCAAAGTTGTATCCATTAACTCCCTTCCACCCCTTCAATACTAAATTCTGATAAGGTTTATAAATATGAAATTACTGCCGTTGATCGCCCTTGCCGTAGCCGCTACCACGCCCATCTTTGCCGAAGAAACCCGTCAACTTGATGCCCATGAACATGGAGTAGGTCAGTTGGATATAGCATTTGATGGAAAACAAATCTCGATGGAACTGCATGCGCCCGGCGCAGATATTGTCAGTTTCGAGTATGCTGCTGAAAGCGCCGAAGATCGTGCAAAAGTAGATGCTGCAGTTGCGATGCTTGCGCGGCCATTGGATTTATTTGTGCTAACAGAAGCGGCAGGCTGTACCATCGTGCAGGCCAGCGCAGAGTTGGAGAGCGAAGAAGGGCAAGCCGATCATGAGGATGAACACGATGATCATGAGGATACCGCCAATGAAGCGGGCCATACAGAATTCCACGCCGAATATCTGCTTGCCTGCGCCGACCCTGGCGCGGTCACCGAAATCACATTTACCTACTTCGATGCTTTTCCAAATGCGTTAGAAGTTGAAGTGCAGCTTATTTCGAACAAAGGCGCAACGTCCTTTGAAGTAGAGCGAGACGC
>CAUZRD010000135.1:0-5977 GCA_963582255.1 Alphaproteobacteria bacterium
CTCAAGTGCCCGGCGGCAAGACTTAATCAACGCCTATTCGGCGATAGATGAAAACTAATGCTCAATCGGCGCTGCGTCAACACAAAGTCTTCGCCTACAAACTGTTCAAAACTGTTACGATATCGCTCTTCATTATAGCCCAGCGTATCCTTTCCATCGTTCTTCATCCAAATTTTACTCCAGCAATTATCGTGACAAGCCATTGCGCTTGTGCAAAAAATTATACATATAAATACAGCCACAACGGCAGTATGGCTTGGCTAAAATTTCAAATTAGGGGGGGTCAAATGCGTCACCTCAATGCGGCGGCACTTGGCGGTGCTTCACATGTTGCCAATTATGTAGCTTCCGCAAAGCCATACACAAAACAGCAGTCCATCAATTTCATCGACCTAAAAACCCAGCATGAGCGGATCGGCGACAGAATTAGTGAAAGAATCAACCAAGTTTTTGCCAGTGGACATTTTATTATGGGCCCACTCATTGATGAACTCGAGCAGAAGCTTGCTATCTACACCGGAACACAGCACGCGGTCGCGGTATCAAGCGGAACCGACGCACTATTTATCTCTCTACTGGCGCGCGGCATCGGTGCAGGCGATGCCGTTTTCATTCCAGGATTTACATTCTCCGCGACCGCTGAAGTTATAGTATTGGCAGGCGCAACACCGGTATTTGTTGATGTTGAAGTCGACACGTTCAATATCTGTGCAGCTGACCTCAGACAGCAGATCGCCACGATTAAAAAAGAAGATCGTCTCCGGCCGGCCGCCATCATGGCAGTCGATTTATTCGGGTTGCCCGCCGATTACCAAGCGCTGCGTACAATTTGCGACGAGCACGGCCTGTATCTTATTGGTGACGCCGCCCAATCCTTTGGCGCCTCCCAGAACAATCCCGGTCACAAAGTCCAACGCGTCGGTTCTCTTGCCGATGTAACCGCAACCAGTTTCTATCCATCAAAGCCACTTGGCTGTTACGGTGACGGTGGCGCAATATTCACCAATGATGGCGATCTCGCCAACATTTTGAGATCGATCCGTAGTCACGGTGAAGGTAACGGTGCCTATGACAACGTGCGCGTGGGCGTGAACGGGCGACTGGATGCTATTCAGGCGGCGGTGCTGCTTGAAAAGCTCGAAATATTCGATGATGAACTGAGAAGTCGCATCCGCATTGCAAATACCTATTCACAATATTTGAGAGATTATGTGGGCATCCCACAGGTGCCAGACAATACATATCCAAGCTGGGCACAATATACCATTTGCACCACCAAACGTGATATTCTGCAAGCTTCATTAAAAACCGCTAATATCCCTACAATGATCTACTATCCTCGTCCAATGCATTTTCAGCCCGCTTATGCCATCTACGGAAATGGCCCCGGATCTCTGCCTACATCTGAACGCCTTTGTAATGAAGTGATCAGCCTTCCATTCCATCCTTATCTTAAAAATGATGAAATCAGTTGCATTGTGGATACTATTAAAACAAGCATCGGCGCCTAAGCTCTAGAACACCGGAACAACCAACCCTCCTATCCTCCCGGTAAAGGCAACGCTGTATTTTTTGACCAAGATTGGCCATATAGCCATCATGAACGGCTTAATCGGAATTCCATTTACAAAAATGAACGGCCTCGGTAATGACTTTGTTATTATCGATGCACGCACGCGAACAATTGAACTATCACCTCAAACAGTTTTGCACATTGCCGATCGAGATCGCGGCATTGGCTGCGATCAACTTATCCGCCTAGAGACAGGTAAAGATGCCTCCACATTCATGCGCATCTGGAATGCAGATGGCAACGAGGTTGACGTTTGCGGAAATGCAACTCGCTGCATTGCCTGGATTCTGATGGAGGAAATCGGCGAGGATCAAGTCTCGATTTACTCCAATGCCGGTACATTCAATTGCACTCGCGCAAAAGCGCCAATGTCAATTTCAGTCGACATGGGATGCCCTCGTGTTAACTGGCAAGATATACCCCTATCAGAGCCATTCTCCGACACCCGCACGATCGAACTTCATGTCGAATTCACCGATGCACCACTCCTTCATAGTCCGAGCGTGATCAATGTTGGCAATCCACATTGCATCTTCTGGGTTGATGATATCACAGCTCATGACCTTGGAAAGATCGGACGGTCGCTTGAACATCATCCCCTATTCCCCGATCGTGCTAATATCAGCCTAGCGCAAGTGATAACGGCAAAGACCCTGGCATTAAGGGTTTGGGAGCGTGGAACAGGTCTAACCAAGGCCTGCGGTACTGCCGCCTGCGCGGCTACGGTTGCCGCCCACCGCAAGTGTCTTACCGACCGTGAGGTCGATGTTATGCTCCCGGGAGGAGTTCTCAGCATCGATTGGAGGTCCGACGATCATATTATGATGACCGGTCCGATAGCTTTTGAGTATAGCGGTATTATTCCTAATGAGCTGATAGAAGTGACCACAACTAACACACAACAAACGGCACAACATGGCTGATACCAAAACCGGCAGCAAAAATAATTTTATTACCTTCGGATGCAGACTGAATGCATTCGAAACTGAGGTGATGCGTGACCATGCAGGCAGTGCCGGGGTTGAAAATACCATTTTCATAAATAGCTGTGCGGTTACCACCGAAGCAGTGCGCCAGGCGCGTCAGAAAATCAGAAAAGCCAGCCGCGACAACCCGGATGCCCGCATTGTTGTGACTGGATGCGCGGCACAGATCGACCCAAGCCAGTTCAGCACCATGCCCGAGGTCCACCTTATAATCGGAAATGTGGAAAAGGGTACACGCCAAACATACGAGCGTCTGGCTGCTGACAAGAATAATTCCAGCAGCAACCGCGATACACCTCTCGTGCAAGTAAGTAATATTATGCACGCAGAAAATACGCCGCTTCACCGTATTTCTGGCTTTACAAAACGCACTCGTGCATTCGTTCAAATTCAAAACGGTTGCGATCACAGATGCACATTCTGTGTTATTCCTTTCGGTCGCGGTCCTTCGCGCTCTATCGTGCCTGGCGATGTAATTGCCCAGATCCGCCAGCACGTCGATGCTGGCATTGCCGAAGTGATCTTGACCGGGGTCGATATCACGTCTTACGGCACCGACCTTACCGGCACTCCAAGTCTTGGTTCACTGGTCAAGTCTATCTTAAAAACCATACCTAAACTTGCCCGCTTACGCCTTTCCTCAATCGACTCGGTCGAAGTTGATGCCGATCTTTTTGATGCCCTGGCACATGAAGAACGCCTGATGCCCCATCTACATCTCTCGCTGCAATCAGGTGACAGCATGATCCTCAAGCGCATGAAGCGCCGCCATTCACCACAACGGGCCGTTGAATTTTGCCAAAAGGCGCGCGATCTACGCTCCGATATCGTCTTTGGTGCCGATCTTATCGCCGGGTTCCCAACCGAAACTGACCAGATGTTTGAGAATTCCCTTACCCACGTCACCGAATGCGACTTAACTCAACTTCATGTGTTTCCCTATTCCCCCCGCCCCGGCACACCGGCGGCCCTCATGCCGCAATTACCGCGAGCTGAAATCACATCTAGAGCCAAACGTTTGCGTGATATGGGTGATAAAGTGCACCAGCGCTTCTTGCTTGCCCAAAAGGGCATGGTACGTCAGATTCTGATCGAACGCCCTGGTTTTGGCTATAGCGAGCATTTTGCCAAGGTGGAACTACCTCAGCGAGATAATTCTGGCGAAGTGATCTCCGCTCGCATTACTGGTGCACGTAATAACATGCTAAACGCGGAATATCTGAGGTGAGTTTAACGCGCCCGCGCCTGCTCGGCCGTCTTTTTCGCGGTGGCAACAAAGACGCCGAACCACATACTAAGGCTGCTAAGGCTGCAACTGATCTTACCGTCCGACCACAGATTGCCGCGAACGAGTTAAACCCAAGCACTCCCACAGATGAACCCAACAGTAACCCTCAGATTATCGCGACCCAACACAGCTGGTTTAACCGGCTAAGGGATGGTCTAACCCGCTCGTCCTCGGCGCTTACCACTGGCATCACTCAGGTCTTTACCAAACGCCGACTTGACCAGGAGATGCTGGACCAGCTTGAAGATCTTCTGATTCAGGCTGACCTTGGTGTAGAAACATCGTTCGCCATCACTGAACGCCTGCGTAAGGAACGTTTTGACCGAGATACCAGTGCCCATGAAGTACTTGAATTTGTCGCCGAAGAAATAACGAAGCGATTGGCCACAGTTGCCAAACCGCTTGAATTGCGGGCTGATATACAGCCTCATGTGATTTTGGTTGTCGGCGTCAACGGCTCAGGTAAAACCACAACCATCGGAAAACTAGCCTCTGGCTTTACCCGAGATGGACTGTCAGTCATGTTGGCGGCTGGTGATACATTCCGCGCCGCAGCCATTGAGCAACTCGGCATATGGGGCGAGCGCGTAGGCGCACCTGTAGTTGCGCATGATATAGGCGCTGATCCCGCTAGTCTTGCATTTGATGCATTAGTGAAAGCGCAAGCCAATCAGACGGACGTCCTTTTGATTGATACCGCGGGCAGATTGCAAAATAAAACCGGGCTCATGGACGAGCTTGCCAAAATTATCCGCGTTTTGAAAAAGCTAGACAGTGAGGCCCCTCATTCGGTCCTTCTGGTTCTTGATGCTACAACTGGACAGAACGCTATATCGCAGGCCCAGGGCTTTTCTGATGTGGCTAATGTAACAGGTTTGATAATGACCAAGTTGGACGGGACCGCCCGTGGTGGCATTTTGGTAGCGATTGCCGAAAAATTTGCCCTGCCGGTTCATGCTATTGGGTTTGGAGAAAAAGTAGGCGATCTTGGTTTCTTTCACCCAGAAGAATTCGCCAGGGCAATCGTTGGTCTTACGGAAACTGCAAGATCTACGGCAAGACCACTTGGCTAGCTTATCGTCGTCAACGCGCTGGACTGTGATCCGCTACTCTATCAAAAATATGCTCCTGAAAGTCAGCATTTGGCAATATTTCTGCCAAGCTCCATCAAATACTGTCCCTGTTGTTGCTCAAGTAATTTGTTCTGCATGTCGAGCTTTTCTGCCTCTAACACCGCCCTGCGAGTCCCTACCTTCAGCCATCGCATCAGGTGACGGAAGGGTGCCACCTATCAGGTGGCTTGAGAACTTATTCGACATTAGTTGCAAAGGGACCCGCCTATAGGGCTAGCAAGGAAAGCGGTATTTTATTGCTGATTTTGTAACCCTAGAAATAAAAATACTTAACCATTTCAATCTAAGTCACTTAGAATATTTGAAATATAGGCAAACGCCTGATCTAGGATAAGCTGACGGCCAGTCACTGTTCCCGCCGACCACGAATAACCGGAAGTATATTTTCTTCGATAAAGAGCGGGCTCAGCGGACCCACGTGCTTTTTCTGAATAATGCCTTCATTATCGACCACAAAGGTTTCAGGCACACCGTAAACACCCCAATCTATCGCCGCGCGACCTTTCTCATCAACACCAACTGCCTGGTATGGATTGCCGAGGGAGCCAAGGAATTTCCGTCCGTTTTCCGGCTCATCCTTGTAGTTTATACCAACGACCCGAAGTCCAGCTGCTCTCATTTGCATCAATAGCGGATGTTCCTGGCGGCAAGGGCCGCACCATGACGCCCAGATATTGACCACAGTTACGCCTGACCCACTGAGATCAGCACTAACAAGCCCTGGAACCTGAGCCCCTTCACGACTTAAACCTGCAAGTGGTTCAAGAACAAATTCAGGTACCCGGCTGCCTTCAAGTGCAGAGGGAATGATAGCAGGATCACTCGATTTTAGTGATGTAAAAAAGCCAAACGCAAGAGCTGAGAACACAAAAACCGGCACCAAAGTCCATAATAGCGGATTTGGGGGTGATTTTTCCTGGATCATATTAAATCGCCACTAACGCAAACCAGGTCCATCATCAGGCCTGTCCATACCACTAACATCTGTGTGCACCGT
>CAUZRD010000136.1:0-5972 GCA_963582255.1 Alphaproteobacteria bacterium
TCCAAAGGTATTTATGAACTGGTTGCTGCCGCTGCTATAATCCGGGACCGCAGAATGAAAGTCGAATTTGTTGTCATAGGCGACGATGCCGTGCCTTCGAGCGGACTAAAGTCACGCATATTGGATCAGCTTGGTCTAAATCAGAACATCAAGACCGATGTGATAGCGGAAATAAGTCGGCTTGATCTCAGTGATCGAATCCACATGCTCGGCTTCACCAAACACATCTCTGAGGCCTATAAGCTTATGGACGTGCTATGCTTTCCTTCACATTACAACGCACCAGGCCGACCTATATTCGAGGCAGCTTTCGCATCCAAGCCAGCCATCGTCTGCCTTACCGATCCCAAGCCGGATACGTTGATCAACGGGGTTACCGGACTGGCTATCCCCGGACCTGATCCGGTTGTTATGGCCGACGCCATCGAGCGACTTTGTTGCGACATTGAACTAACACGCGCAATGGGTGCAAAAGCGTTCGAAAAGGCTCATCGCACCTTCAATGCACAAAAAAATTCAGCTGAAATTCTAGCGCTTTATCGCACGATCACAGACGTATCTTCGACTCAATGAGACGTCACCACCACTTTGGCAAGTTCTCAATATCATCGTAAACTAGTAGTTCAGCTTTACAGGCCGGATTGTCGGCCTGAGAATTACAATTGTGGTGGCTAGTTTTAAACCGAGCTCCAGCTCAGTAACAGAAACCTCAGAAATACCTTAGCCGTAACGCGATAGACAGTACCGCCAATATAGAGCTAATCAGGATTCGTTTTCCAAGCTTCAGCAACAATAAAAATATATCGATCATCTAAAAGTATTATGGCAAATTAGAGATGGAAAAGTGCTATAATTAACAACCAAAAGACGTTTTCCGGCTAAAGAGGTCAGGGCTGACTATTTCCTTAATTTTGGACTACAGTTAGAATAATCGTAGGTCATGCTATAAAAAAATTTAGTGCTTCTAGTCGGTTTTTTTAATCACCGGTGATTAAAAACAAATTTTATGCTAATGGAGTGTGGCGCCTCGCCGACGCCGGCCACCTCTGATCCAATCCACAACCGGGACCCAGTATGGTGACAAACATCTTCAAGGACGCTTGCTTGATGATTACCGGTGGAACGGGATCATTCGGAAATGCCGTGCTTCGTCGTTTCCTCGATTCATCAATCCGCGAAATTCGCGTATTTAGTCGCGATGAAAAAAAACAGGATGACATGCGCAAGAGGTACTCGAGCGATAAGCTCAAGTTTTACCTTGGAGACGTACGTGACGCCCAGAGCCTAATGCCCGCAACCCGAGGCGTAGACTTTATCTTTCACGCAGCAGCGCTAAAACAGGTACCATCCTGTGAATTTCATCCAATGGAAGCGGTGAAAACCAATGTGTTGGGCACTGAAAATGTGCTCGAGGTGGCAATTGCAAATGGCGTCAAGCGAGTCGTGTGCCTATCAACCGACAAAGCTGTCTACCCGATCAATACAATGGGCATATCCAAGGCCCTGATGGAAAAGGTGATGGTTGCCAAATCGCGCGAACTTAGCAAAGAAAAGTTGGTACTCTGCGGTACGCGCTACGGCAACGTGATGGGCTCCCGTGGATCGGTTATCCCGCTATTTGTTAACCAGATCCGTACTGGTCAACCAATCACCATTACCGACCAGAAAATGACGCGCTTCATGATGAGTCTTGAGGATGCCCTCGAGCTGGTAATCTACGCCTTCACCAACGGAGAGAACGGAGAAATCTTCGTGCAGAAGGCTCCCGCTACGACAATTGGAACGCTAGCCAAGGCCATTGTGCAGATGCTGGGTGTGGCGGATCACCCCATCAACATTATTGGAACTCGGCATGGCGAAAAACTTTATGAAACGCTCCTTAGTCGAGAGGAAATGGCCAGCGCGGTCGACCTTGGAGGTTATTACCGCATACTTCCAGATCTACGCGATTTGAAGTACACTAAGTACGTCGAACAAGGCAAGGTCCGCACTTCTGAGATATCCGACTATAACTCGCATAATACCAGCCGCCTCGACGTTGCACAAACAATCAACCTACTGGCCAAGTTAGATTGTATGCAAGAGGATATCCTAAAGCGCGGAGTGTCAGAATGACGATTGTAGCCGTCACAGGCGCAGGAGGATTTATTGGCCGGAACTTAGTCCTACGACTGCGCGAGCAGGATCACCGAGTCACATCAATCCCTCACGAAACAAACGAAGCCAACTTGCTTGCTGCTCTTGAGGGAGTACAGATTGTATTTCATTTGGCTGGAGTCAATCGACATCAGAACTCTGAAGAGTTTGAAACCGGTAATGTTGGGATGACAGAACGGCTTGTTGCCGCTCTGCGCAAATTGCCTAATCCGGCAGCACTAGTCTACAGTTCATCCATCCAAGCCACAGAGGAAACCTGCTACGGGCGATCCAAGCATAAGGCCGAAGCATTGGTTGCAGACTACGCTCAATCATCCTCGGTTCCAGCCTGGACCTTCCGGCTTCCCAACGTATTCGGCAAATGGTGCCGACCCAACTACAATTCCGTTGTTGCAACTTTCTGTCACAACGTTGCTCGTGGCTTGCCACTAACCATCAACGATCCAGCTGCCAGCCTGCAACTCATCTACATCGATGACGTCGTTGATCACTTCGCTGTCATCGCTTCTGCGCCTCACGACAACACGATCTCTGCAAAAATCGGTCCTATATATGCAACAACCGTCGGGGAACTGGCGGATCAACTTAAATGCTTCCGCGAAAGTCGCACCACGCTGATAACTGGCGCAGTTGGCACAGGATTTCTCCGTGCTTTACACGCAACCTATATAAGCTACCTAGAGCCGGCTAGTTTTGCATACCCTCTCAAGTCGCATACTGACCCGCGTGGGATGTTTGTCGAAGTTCTACGAACCCCAGACAGTGGCCAGTTCTCTTTCTTCTCCGCCCCCCCTGGAATCACCAGAGGGGGTCACTATCATCATAGCAAGACTGAGAAATTTCTAGTCGTACAGGGGCATGCTAGATTTGGTTTCCGTCATATGTTGACCGATGAAATGTTTTCCATCGACACCTCGGGGAACACACCCATAGTCGTCGAAACCGTGCCGGGTTGGTCTCATGACGTAACTAATATCGGCGACACCACGATGCTGGTAATACTGTGGGCTAACGAACTCTTTGATCCACAGCGTCCCGACACCATCTCAGCCAAGGTCCTGACATAATGGATAAGCTCCGCGTCATTACCGTTGTCGGAACACGTCCTGAAATTATCCGGCTTTCCCGCATCATAGCGCTCCTCGATGAACACTGCGATCACATCCTTGTTCATACAGGCCAAAACTACGACTACGAGCTCAATGGGATCTTTTTTTCTGATCTAGGTCTCCGCCAACCGGACATCTTCCTCGAGGCAGCCGGAGCAAGTGCTGCGGAAACAATTGGAAAAATCATCATTGCCTTTGACAAGGTGCTTGCTGCAAAGCAGCCAGATGCCCTGCTGCTCCTTGGCGATACCAACAGCTGTCTGGCAGCACTTCCGGCTAAGCGGCGTAAGGTGCCTATCTTCCATTTGGAGGCTGGCAACCGCTGCTTTGACCAGCGCGTGCCCGAAGAGACAAATCGGCGTATTGTAGATCACACTGCCGATATCAATTTGACATATTCCGATATCGCTCGCGAACATCTATTGAGAGAGGGTCTCCCGCCGGATCGCATTATTAAGACCGGCTCGCCCATGTTCGAAGTGATTAATCACTATCAGTCGGCTATTAACGCCTCCACCGTGCGTAACAGACTTTCTCTAGAGCAATTTAGCTACGTTGTGATCAGCGCTCACCGCGAAGAGAATATCGACTCAGCAGTCAACTTCAGCAAACTCATATCGGTACTGAATCACCTCGCAGAACAATGGGATCAGCCTATCATCGTCTCCACTCATCCCCGAACCCAGAAGCGGATCAACGACGCCGGCCTAACTTTCCATAACAATATCCAACTGCTGAAACCTCTTGGCTTCACTGACTATGTGAACCTGCAAATGGGTGCGCGGGTGGTACTATCCGATAGCGGAACCATTACCGAAGAATCCTCTATCCTAAACTTCCCAGCGGTTAATATTCGCGAGACACATGAGCGACCGGAGGGCATGGAAGAGGGGGCTGTTATGATGACAGGACTTGATCTAAATCGTATCTTGCAGGCGGCTAGAATTCTTGACACCCAAGGCCGCGGCGAAGAGCGTACCCTGCGTCAGGTGGATGATTATTCAATACCAAAAGTATCCGAAAAAGTAGTAAGAATCATCCATAGTTACCGCGACTATGTGATGCGTAATGTATGGCGACAGACAATCTGAGCCGATGAGATTGCTCGTTGTTAGCCAGTATTTCTGGCCTGAAAATTTTAACATCAATGATCTAGTTACTGAGCTCGCTCGGCGCGGTCACGAAGTCACTGTGCTGACTGGCGAGCCTAATTATCCCCGAGGCGAGATCTTTTCCCAGTATGTAAGCGACAAGTCTGCATTTTCTTGGCATGACGGCGCTGAGGTTATCCGAGTTCCATTGAGACCGCGACACCAGGGCAAGTTGAACTTGACACTCAACTATCTAAGTTTTGTCCTGTCAGCATCGTTCTGGGGCCCACTGAAGCTGCACAGACGCCACTTCGATGTAATATTCGTCTATCAGATTTCTCCCGCGACAGTTTTCCTGCCTGCACTTCTGCTCAAGCTCATCAAGCGCACGCCTATGACTTTCTGGGTTTTGGATTTGTGGCCACATTCGTTGTCGGCAGTAGGTGCCGTACGATCCAGTACAGTTCTCGGTCTAGTTGATGTGCTAATGCGGCTGATCTATCGCTGTGCAGACTTGGTTCTAGTGCAGTCGCATGGCTTTATGAATGAGATCGCGCGGCAGGCAGGAGATAAAGCTAAGATACGCTATTTTCCAAGCTGGTCAGACAATAAATCATCAGAGACTTCAGCCGTGCCGGCACCAGAAGTTCCGAAAGCCAATGGTGTATTTTCAATTATGTTTACCGGTAATATTGGTTTTGCTCAGGATTTTCCAGCCATACTCGATACTGCTGAACTTTTGTGGAATGAGCCTGTACGGTGGCTAATAGTAGGCGATGGACAACGCTCCGACTGGCTCGCAAACGAGATTACCCAGCGCAATCTTAGCGAACGCATACTGCTACTGGGACAGTATCCTAGCGAACGCATACCCTCATTCCTGTTGCACGCTGACGCGGGTCTCGTAACGCTGCGATCTGAACCTGCTTTTGCCATGACAATTCCGCGCAAAGTTCAGACTTACTTGGCTGCCTGTAAACCTATACTGGCTATGATCGATGGGGAGGGAGGAGAGGTTGTTCGCGCTGCGAAAGCAGGATTCGTGTCACCTGCTGGAGATGCCCCGGCATTCGCCTCGACTGTTCGTAAAATGATGGCAACTAGCCCCGATCACCGCACAGAAATGGGCCTAAACGGGCAGAATTTTGCTCGCCGTGAGTTCGATAAGAATAAGCTCGTTGATCGTCTTGAAACCTGGTTGGAAGAACTAACCAGACAGAATAAATCCTGATTCATCACTCGCCTAAAATGAGCAAATATCTGGATGGCCATTACTGCCAGTACGTCGCTTTCCAGCATCAACAAAATTATAAGTAACACTAAATTGACGACAGTCATCGATAGCCGGCAGACCAAACGTCTGGCGTTTGAGAAGGACGTTTGAATAGACCGGATAGCATCGCCTCACGAAGTAGACAAAATTTAAGATTTCATTTTCCTAGTTTTAGAGGCAACGATATCTTCTAAACCTCTCAAATTTTGCGCACTACATATGGCATACACCCTCTAACTATCAATCAGTAGGTCTGGGTTCGAATCCTCCAGCCGGCACCAATCTTTTCAATTGGTTAGCCAAAAACGGCTGAGCCCTTTTTTACCTCAGTAGGACAATAGT
>CAUZRD010000137.1:0-5922 GCA_963582255.1 Alphaproteobacteria bacterium
CACGCACTTGCGGGTTGGTCTCAATGATGCCTTTGGGCGGGCTTTGATGAATCGCTGCATCCATACCCAGTATCCGAAAGTTGAGCGGAATACTGGTTTCGTCGCCAAACTCTAGATTGAGTGCTGTATCACCCAGCGTTCTGAATACTGGCCTCTCGTAGATCATGTTCGCTTTTCAATTCCACTGGTTCAATCCGATGGTTCAATCCGGCGCATAGTCGATCGCAGGAACATTGGTGCAGTGCTTCTCTTAGACACTGTGCCCTTACTGCGCAAGTAAGCCACTGTCGCCTGTTTGCTAATCTCGAAAGAAAATCCTTCCTGTGATTAATATCCGGGGTTAGGGACAAAGCAGATGTAGCAACACTCGGGATTAGAAACTATTTGTTTGCGCAAAAATGAACGGAATTAATTCCGTTCACGGCGGCCTAATTACGCCTCGTCGCCACATTAATTAAAGCTGTATTCTGTATGCATATAAAATTTGTCGCCTTAAATTACGTAGATTAAATCTCATGCTCTATAATTCACCCGAGGTGATCCACCGCGCAGTGATGATGTATCTCCGCTATCCGCTGTCGCTGCGCCAGGTCGAAGGTCTGATGTTCGAACGTGGCATCGGCATTTGCCACGAGACGGTATGATTTTGGTGGAATCAATTCGTCCCGATGTTCGCCGCTGGGATTCGAAAGCGGCGCATTCATCAGCGATCATATTCGAACTGGCGCTAACCCCTAGACGAGGTGTTTGTGCGGATCAACGGCGAGACTCTAGAATCTTGGGGCGCTCGGCGTCTGAGATGCTCGGTATCTGAGATGCTCACGCCAGGCGATAAAGCTCGCGGCAGTTGCGCCCAAGGATATTGGCCTTGGCTGCATCGTCATAGCTTGGGTCAGCGATTGTTTGACGTAAGCGCAAGCAGCGCGGCAACCACGAGAGGCAGGCTCAGAAGGAATTGAACAAGGTCAACAGGGCCATCAAGCGGTGCCTAAACTTCAACACCGATGGCGACGGGGAGCCTGGCCTGGTTCGTGACGAACTGCACTCCCCTGAAGGACCAAAACATGATTTAGAGCGGACATTAGCGGTGAGCCATCAGGAGCAAGAGTTGAACTCTACCCCAACATAGCTGAACTGCACGGCAGGAAGGTTGCCGAGTTGCAATCCCTGCTGACAGACGAGTCACCCCGCCCTCAGGCCATGGAGCTGATACGCGCCATGATCGATCGCATCGAGGTGCACAAGGGAGAAGAGTGCAACAAGCCCGAGGTCATCTTGATCGGCGCCTTGTCCAAAATTCTTGCCTTCACTCAGGGCAATACTACCGCCACGCCAAATGACGACAGCGGTAGGGTCTTGATGGTGGCGGGGGCTCGCAACCGCCGTTACTTGCACGTTGATTTTGCAAGGATTTAAAAGTTCTGCCGTTTGCATCCACGTCAATCAGCCGCTTCCGGATCTCCGGCATGAACATCGGACCGAACCGGTTCCACCACAGCCGCACCGTCTCATGGCAGATATCGATGCCGCCCTCGAACAAAATGTCCTCGACCTGGCGCAGCGACAACGGATACCGGATATACATCATCACCGTCAGGCGGATGACTTTGGGCGACGAGTTGAAATAACGGAACAGATTTCTCATCCGCAGAGGCTACGGACCGGCCTCGCCAGCCTCAAGCCAATTTGGTCTGACAGTGCCCAACCCCGAACTCTTACCCACCAAGCGCGAGATCGCGGCGGAGTAACTCTCTCTCATCAAGCGGGCCGCCGATAAGGCCGGTGATTGTTCCAATTTATATGATGACGGACACATCATCATATGTTATAACATTACATGTTCAAAATGACAAAAAACAAGGCCGCCATTTTGGTGGCGATTATGCTGTTGGCCCAATTCGGGATAGCACAGCATAATGCTGTCCATTTTACGGATCATGGTCATTACGAACATAACCATGATGATAACGAGAATGATCAAAAGAAAAACGTTAGTGAAGCCTGTCAGATATGTTTACTGACTAAATCACTATCTTTTGGCCTTATCGCGCATCAAGCAGATGTACCCGTTCCTGTGCTTTCTGGTCATGCTGCCCCCAAAAGCCACAACAAAATTGTCACCAATCACCAAGACGCGCTCTATAACCCCCGCGCACCCCCTGCCGTCCTTATCTAAATCAACAAATAGTACTTCAAGTTTTTATAGATAAGGAAGGGCATGAATCATGTCTAACAAACTGCTATTGGCAGCCAGCGCGGTTGCTATTTTAAGTGCATCACCAGCCTTTGCGGCGGATGATGTAAACCTTCAAACTCTACAAGCTGAAATTCAGGCGATGCGTCAGGCTTATGAAAGTAAGATTGAACAACTTGAACAAAAAGTAGAAACACTTTCAGAGCAACAAAATCAAACAGCGAAGAAAATGGCTGCAACAGAACCTGCGGCTGGTGAAGCTCTAACGCCCGCAACATCAAAACGACGCATTGCGGATAACAGCTTCAACCCTGAAATTGGTGTGATCTTGCAAGGGAAGTATCAATCATTCTCTGCAAATGAAGGTGAGTTTGCCGGATTTGCCGTCGGTGAAGAGGCCGAGCGTGGCCAAGAAGGCTTGGGTATTGATGA
Source organism: Alphaproteobacteria bacterium (assembly GCA_963582255.1). GTDB lineage: Bacteria > Pseudomonadota > Alphaproteobacteria > Rhizobiales > TMED25 > CAUZRD01. The sequence goes on from CAUZRD010000137.1 coordinate 2,627, forward strand.
ATCTGAACTGAACTTTTCGGGCAGCGTTGATAACCTATTTCGTGGAAGCACGACAATCGCTCTGCACGAACATGGTGGTGAAACGGAAGTTGAGATTGAAGAAGCCTATGTTGAAGCCATGGCGCTTCCTTATGGCCTAAATGCTAAGGCTGGACGCTTCTTCTCTGAACTAGGCTACCTCAATTCTCATCACTCACACGCTGACGATTTTGCTGATCGTCCTTTGCCAAATCGTGCCTTCTTGGATAGCAATTACGGTGATGACGGCGTTCAAGTATCTGCCGTTTTGCCTACTGATATTTATTCAGAAATTGGCGGTGGCGTATTCCGTGGAAATGACTTCCCTGGCGGCGGCGCTGATGGCAACGATATAGGCTCATGGACAGCCTATGGACGTGTTGGCGGCGATATAGGCGACAATACGAGCTGGCGTTTAGGTGTCTCTACCTTGCAGGTGGATGGTGCAGAACGTTCAGCCAATGAAGACAAGGTCGTTTTTGATGGCGATAGCAGCTTGTACATCGCCGGTGCGCGTTTAACGCACGCCCTTGGTAACGATCAAGAACTGATCTTCCAAGGTGAATATTTTCACCGTGATGAAGATGGAACCTATGACGATAACGACGCTGGTACAGGCGCGATTGCTTATGATGACAATCAAAGCGGCTGGTATGCGCAGGGCGTTTATAAGTTCCACCCGCAATGGCGTGTAGGAACACGTTACAGCCAGCTTCATGCGGGTGATGTTCCGGCTGGTCTAGTGGGCAGTGCTTTGGATGATGGTGGCCACGATCCATGGGCGGCCTCCGCCATGGTGGATTGGTCAAACAGCGAGTTTAGCCGTGTTCGCGCACAGTTTAACCGTGAAGAACTGTCCGATGGCAATGAGGATGATCAGATCGTCTTGCAATATATCATGAGCATGGGTGCTCATGGTGCGCACCCATTCTAGGAAGCAACAGCTATGAGATATTATATCCCATTTATAGCTGTTTTGGGGCTGCTTTGCGCAGCCCCTTCCAGCGCCTTTGCAAAGGTGAATGTGTTTGCCTGTGAGCCTGAATGGGCCGCTTTATCAAAAGAAATAGGTGGTGATCTGGTTAAAGTATACACAGCCACCAAAGCACATCAGGACGTTCACCATATGCGAGCCAAGCCAAGTTTACTGGCCGCCATGCGTAAAGCTGATTTAGTCTTTTGTAGCGGCGCATCACTGGAAAGCGGTTGGCTGCCCATTCTACTACAAAAAGCAGGTGGCCAGAATGTGCAACAAAATACCGTGGGCTGGCTCATGGCTTCTGACTTTGTACGCAAGTTGGAAGTGATGGAACACGTTGATCGCTCAATGGGGCATATTCACCCGGAAGGAAATCCGCATGTGCATCTAAATCCGCATAATATTCTGGATATTGCGGATGTTCTGACCGAGCGTTTGTTTTTGATTGATCAGGGCAATAGTCCGGCCTATGAAGCCAACCTATCGGCGTTCAAAAGCAAATGGAAAACTGCGACTGCCACGTGGGAAAGTAGTAGCTCTAACTTGAAAGGTAGCAATGTTGTTGTTTATCACAAAAGCTGGGCTTATCTAACGGACTGGCTTGGTATGAACATCATCGCATCCTTAGAGCCAAAACCCGGCCTTCCGCCGACCACGGCCCACCTTGAAAACCTTCTACAATCCCTAAAAGGCAAGAAAGTAAAAGCCATCTTGGTTGCTCCCTTTGAAAATGAAGACGCTGCGGAATGGTTATCGGAGCGAACCAACATTCCCGTTCTGCACTTGCCCTACACCACAGGCGGTAGTGACAATGCAAATACGTTGGAAGATGTATTTGATGAAACACTATCCATGTTAAACAAAGCCGCACATTGACACTATCACCTGAAATGCTGGGGCTTCTTGCCCCGGCATTTATCGCCGGACTAATTGTTGCCTCCACCCATGTTCCATTGGGGCAAGAGGTCTTAAAGCGCGGCATTATTTTCATTGATCTGGCCATCGCCCAAATCGCAGCCCTCGGCGTTGTCTTCGCCCATGTCATGTTTCAGGCTGAGGACAATATTTTGGCGGTCCTGTCAGCCCTTATATTTGCTCTGGCCGCTGGTGGCATTTTTGCGTGGCTGGAAAAAGCCGCACCAAAACATTTAGAAGCCCTAATCGGCTCCGCATTCGTCTTATCTGCATGTTTAGCCATTCTGCTTCTGGCTAATGACCCACATGGCGGCAAACACATGCAGGACATGTTGGCAGGGCAAATTTTATGGGTAAGTTGGCAACAGCTAATAATTACGAGCTTAGTTTACGCTGGATTATTATTCGTATGGTTCCGCTTCAAACAGCGTCGCTCAAAACTTTTTTTTCTGGTATTCCCTATCGCCATAACACTGTCCGTTCAACTGGTCGGCGTTTATCTTGTATTTGCCAGCCTCATTATACCTGCGCTGGGTACTGTAAAGTTTGAGGATAGAAAACGATTATTTAATGGATATGCGATTGCCGCATTATCATTCACCTTTGGCCTCCTCATCTCCACTTGGTCTGATCTACCATCTGGCCCCGTGATCGTTTGTACATTTCCAGCGTTTGCGGTGCTCTTCTCTCTAAGAAAATAGGATCAGTTACTAAACAAGAAATTGAACCTACAGCAAAAGCGTAAGGCATTGCCCGCACGACGTTTTATCGCTGGTGCGACCGTTACCAGACCGGCGGCCTGAAGCCTTTGGAAGATCGATCACCTCAGCCGTCACACGTCTGGAATCGTATTCCTGATAATGTTCGTCAGCGGATCGTTGACCTGGCACTGGATGTGCCGGAGCTGTCTCCTCGCGAGCTGGCGGTACGCTTTACTGACACAGAAAACTATTTTGTCTCAGAGGCTTCCGTCTACCGCCTGCTCAAATCTCTTGATCTGATTACCAGTCCGGCATTTATCGTGATCAAGGCTGCTGATGAGTTCAGGGAGAAGACAACCGCTATCAATCAACTGTGGCAGACCGACTTCACTTATCTGAAGGTCATTGGCTGGGGCTGGATGTATCTATGGACGATCCTCGACGATTACTCCCGCTATATCATTGCCTGGAAGTTGTGCACGACCATGAAGACGGGTGACGTTACCTATACACTGAACCTTGCCCTGCAGGCGTCAGGCTGTGATCAGGCCCACGTTGTGCACAAGCCCAGACTGCTATCGGACAACGGCTCCAGCTACGTCTCTGGCGAGTTGGCGGAGTGGCTGGGTGACAAGAAAATGGGGCACGTCCGGGGTGCACCGTATCATCCGCAGACTCAAGGC
>CAUZRD010000138.1:0-5822 GCA_963582255.1 Alphaproteobacteria bacterium
GACTTGCACTGACTTTATTCGCACAGTACCGGCATTACAGCACGATAGATCCCGGCCCGAGGATTTGGATACGACGGCTGAGGATCATGCCGCTGATGAAGCTCGATATGGGCTAATGAGTCGGCCATATGTGCCACATGCTAAACTTGTGAAAGAGAATCCAATTATCGAGATTGACGGACTTTCCACGATGACGATGAATGATCTCGTCAAAGCCAGTACCAGACGGCGCAAAGCAGAGCAATATCACTAATGGCTAATCGGATGCTCAGAGCGCTGATGGATGAAGAAAAAAGAGGCACTAGGGCTAATCCCGGCATTGCCTCACCGCTTGGCCCGACGTTATCGATGAAGACAGGTGCGTTTTTGCACCCGCTGTTACAAGCCGCTAAGGATAAATTCCCCAAAGACAACCCTAGAGGGCGTTGGCTTGGCGAAATGCTGTTAGGCGACTCGCCTCAACGCACGGGGCGTGTGGCGGAAGGTATCCCAGATCAATACTTTCACTACAATCGAGGAAGCGGTAGCAACGTTTCCCCTGAGATTGTCGATTTAGCTGGCGCATTGCCGATTGCTTCAACGCTTAAGTTAGCAAAGGCGGCAGCAGTACCGGCGGCGATGGCAACCAGCGCGGGACTGCTTGGCCGTGCGGTTAAAGGCAAAAACTTTGCCCCGACATCGACGGATGATATAGGCGCTGCTTTGCTCGGCCAAAGGCTGCAACATACAGGTGCGCTCGATGATGCAATGGTTGCCTACCAAGGTTCCCCGCATGAATTTGACGCACTTGATCCCACCAAGATAGGCACAGGTGAAGGCGCTCAGGCTTATGGGCATGGATTGTATGTAGCAGAGAATCGAGGGGTTGCAAAGGGGTATCAAGAGGGGCTGTCATCGATGGCTGGCTTTAAAATAAACAATAAATCGATGTCGATAAAAACCGAATCGGTGCCTCATACTCCAGGGTTGCGTCGTATGATTCCTGAATTCAGGGCAATGAGTTTTGTAGAACAGCACGGAGTATTCGAAGGCAAGGCTCAAGCATTGTCTCAGATAAGAAGGCCAGAAGATAAAAAATACCTTAACGATGTTTTGGCAGAGATAGATAAACTCAAAGGGGTTGAAGTAGAAAAAGTTCAAGGCTACCTTTACGAAATAGATGTCCCCGATGAAGACATCGCCAAGATGCTGGATTGGGATGCGCCGTTGAGTGAGCAGCCAGAGAGTGTGCGTAATTTAATAGATAAACAGTCTGGGCGACAAATGGATGACTTTGTTGCGTGGTTTGATAAAGACGCGCCTTATCCAGAAGGAGGCCCGAGTAGTACTAAGTGGGCGGACTTGTCGGAAGCAGATAAAAAAATATTTACGCGACATCTATCAAGCGAAGGGATGCAACTGCCGAGATCATTAGAGAAGCCCAACGAAACAGGCGAACAGTACTATTGGAATCTATCAGAGGATGCAGAAGAATCTAGCAAAATGTTACTAGATAACGGCATCCCTGGCATCAAATACTACGATCAAGGAAGCCGAGCAGCCGAAGAAGGCACCCGCAACATGGTGCTATTTGATGACTTAGCCAGACGCGCCAAAGTCCTGAAACGCAATGACGAGGTAATAGCGCAGCCATCAGTCGATGAGTTTATTGGTAAGTTGCTAGAGGATTAGGTAATGCCAAGCACCAGCAAACAACAACGTAAATTCATGGCAGCGGCTGCTAACAACCCCGGTTTTGCTAAAAAAGCAGGGATATCGCAGTCTGTCGCCAAGGACTTTCATGGCGCAGATAAGCGGAAAAAGAAAAGCGCGGCAAAGCCGAGTATGATCAAAGCATTAACTTCGGAGCCTAAAGGCTATGCCTGACAACGACTACACTAATGACGGCTCGATGGAAGTCCCTGCCGATGCGGGCAAAGGCCCAGCGGGTGTTGTTAACCGCTGGGTGACTGAGCTGGACTTGGCTGACAAGCAGGAGGCCGACTGGCGCAAGCGAGCGCGGGATGTCGAGGCTCGTTATCGTGATGAGAACACGGACTCCACGCAGCCTGGACGCTACGCAAATGGCAAGCGATTCAATATCCTCTACAGTAACGTGCAGACTATTTGCCCGACTCTGTATAACCAAAGCCCGACGCCTGATGTCCGCCGCCGGTATCGGGATGCAGATCCAATCGGCAAAGAAGTCTCCGAAGTCCTTGAGCGCTGCCTGTCATTTACGATGGACGAGTGCGACTTTGACAGGTACATGCGATTAGCGGTTAAAGATCAACAACTCTGCGGTCGCGGCGTCACCCGTGTCCGCTATAACCCCGCGTTTGCTGATGAAACCGACGAAATGAGCGGTGACAGCTACGAATCTCTGCAAGGCGAGGAAGTTAAGTTTGAGCATGTCGGCTGGCCGGATTTCCGGCACGGCCCTGGGAAAACCTGGGAACAGGTGCAGTGGATAGCATTTCGGCACCTGATGACGCGCGACGAACTTAAATCGAAATTCGGCGACAAGATGGGCGAAGAAGTCACGCTTGATTATTCGCCTATGGGGCTGGACGACAAAGACGGTGCGCCAGCGACGGATACATTTAAGCGCGCCACGGTGTGGGAAGTGTGGTGTAACCGTCAGAAAGAGGTGATTTACATCTCGAAGTCGTTAAAAGAGCGCCCGCTGAAGACTGAAAAAGATCCATTAAAGCTCAGAAACTTCTTTCCAACGCCGCGTCCGTTGTATGCGATGGAAAGCACCGATAGTCTGGTGCCGGTAGAGCCTTTTATATTTTATCGCGATCAAGCAGACGAATTAGACAAAATTACATTTCGGATCTCGGGAATCATTGACGCATGCAAAGTCCGTGGTATTTACGACAGCACCATCACCGAGATGCAGAACATCATGGATGCATCCGAGAACATGATGATACCAGCGCAGGACGTTTTGCCGCTGATGCAATCCGGTGGACTGGCAAATGCCATTTGGATGTGGCCGATTGAAAAAATAGCAGGCATTCTAGGGCAGCTCTATCAACAGCGAGATCAGATCAAGACAACCATTTACGAAATCACCGGTATTGCTGACATTATGCGGGGCAGCTCTGCGGCAATGGAAACATTGGGCGCACAGCAACTCAAGGTGCAGTTCGGCACGATGCGCCTCGATGATTCACGCCGGGACATTCAACGATACGCCAGGGATTTAATTCGTATTGCTGCTGAAATTATTAGCGAGCAATTCACGCCAGAGTCTTTGCAGATGATGACGGACATTAAATTGCCGTCGATGCAAGAAAAGCAGCAAGTGCAGATGATGTTGCAAAGTCAACAAATGGCGATGCAGGCTCCGCCAATGGGGCCACCTATGGCACCCGGACAGCCCGGACAGCCGCCACAACAGCCACAGCCGCCACAGTTGCCGCCCGAGATACCCCCGGAAATTATGGAGATCCTGGAAAAACCGACGTGGGAGGAGTGCATACAATTATTGCGCGATGATAAGCAGCGCAGCTTCCGCGTCGATATTGAGACAGATTCAACGATTTCCGGTGATTACGCCGCAGATCAACAGGCTATTACCCAACTGTTGCAAGGTGTCTCTGCATTTATTGCTGATGCCGGCCCAGCAGTTGAGTCTGGGTATCTACCGCTAGAGGCGGCTAAAGCGATGATTATGGCGGCGGTGCGTCGATTCAAGCTCGGACGCGAAGTCGAGGATGCGTTAGACATGATTGGTGAGAACGATCCAACGCAGGCCCAAGGCGAAGAAGGCGGGACTGGCGTCGAGCAAGCATTGCAGATGAAGTTGCAAATCGAACAGCAGGAAGCCCAGATCAAACAGCAAGAAGTTCAGCAGAAAATGCAGATTGATCAAGCAAAGATGACGTTAGAGTCTCAGATCAAGCAAGCAGATCTAGCGATGCAGGAAAAAGAACTGGTATTGCGTGAGCGCGAGATAGCTATTAAGGAATTTGAAGCGCAGAAACCAGAGCCTGATGTTGCGAATAAAATACAAGCAGACATGCTGATGGCTCGCGAAAAGATGCAGTTCGAGGCGATGGAGGCGGATAAACAGCGGCAGGTTGAGCTGGCTAAGGCAATCATGGCGGAATTTAATGAGGGCGAAAACAGGCCCGCCGATCCAGAGCAGGCGATTACTCGGGCTGCTGAAATTATGGATCGCATTAAATCTGTGGTGTCGGCGACTAATTTACCGTTGGCAGAAACAACAATGCTGGTGGCTGGCGAGCCAGAAATGACTGAAACCACGATTGTGGTTGATGACATGGGCAATATGTTGCAATAATCCAACTATGAGTAGATACAAAGACAATTACGATAATATTTCTTGGGACAGAACTGGCTATGGGCAGTCTGCATCCAGATCAGCAAATCGTGCGTCTGGGCCGTATGTCCAGGGCGATTATGCGGCGTATGAGTGCCCAATCACTGGCGACATTATCGACGGAAAGCGCGAACACGCAAAGAATTTAGAGAAGCATGGGTGTCGAGTTCACGAAAAAGGTGAATTTGAGGATGTTAAAAAGTACGGGCGGCAACGGCATGAGGAAGCGATAGATCGAGCCGTTGATCAGGCCGTACAACAAATGGCCCATGAAATTGATTGGTAACCAACAGGGTGAAAATATGGCTGATGATGATGCAGTAATTGGTGCAGAGGCTCCGGTAGAGGAATCTATTGGTGATTTTATTGGCGAGCAGTTCGACGCCGCCGAAGCATCCGATATTGAGTCAGCGCCTGTTGAATCAGAAATTAGGGATCGTGCGGAAGAATCCGTGCCCCAAGAAGCCGTCGAAGTATCGGCGGAAACCGAAACCGACGAGGGAAGTGTTGAGCCTGAATCTCAGATCACTACAGCACCCCAGTCGATGTCGGCGAAAGATCGTGAAGCATATTACGCTTTACCGCCTGAGAGCCAGCAATGGATTTCAGATCGCGTTAAGGAGCAAGAGGCTGATTACACGAAAAAGACAATGGAAGTTGCAGAGCAGAGGAAATATTACGAAGACATCGAAAAGGTAACTGGCCCTCGCCGGGAACAATTTGCAATGAGCGGTATGAATGTAGCCCAGGGTCTCGACCAGCTACTTTCTTTATCCGATTTCGCGCAAAGAGATCCGGTTGGGTTTGCGAGTCACATTCTCGAAAGTCGCGGAATTTCCCTAGCTGATGTAGCTAACCAACAAGCTGGGGGACAAGTCCCTAGCGATCCTCAAATTGTTGATTTGCAGCAGCGAATAGCAGCTCAAGAAAATCATATTGCACAACAGAACCAGCAACAATTAGAACAGCAAGGCCAAGTGGTAAGCGGCGTCATAAACGATTTTGCGGCAGCGCATCCGTTTTATGAGGATCTCCAGGATGAAATGGTTCCTATCGTCGTTAGCTTGAAAGAAAGTAAACCCGGATTAAGCTCGGATCAATATCTCGACTTAGCATACAAGATGGCCGCAGCGGCCAATGATAATGTTTCGTCGAAGATGGATATTGATCGCCAAGCAAAAGCAAACGTAGATCGAGTCGCCAAGGCAAAACAAACTGCCGCAAACGCTCGACGCGCTGGGGGAACTAACATTCAATCGACTGGCACATTGCCGCCGAGTGTTGCTCATTCAAATAATGTAGATGATTTTATTGGAGCCTTAGTTGACGAGCGCATTTCAGCGTAAATAAGAAGGTGTTTAATCATGCCAGCTAATAGTAGCTTTACGGAAATTTCGGCGATCACGTATCGTCATTTCAAGAACAAGTTTGTCACAGATAATGTGAGCAATCACACCGCCCTGCATCAGCGGCTGACGGAAAAAGATCG
>CAUZRD010000139.1:0-5811 GCA_963582255.1 Alphaproteobacteria bacterium
GAGTGTTTGCCTGACTTGACTTATGGGGCCTGGCCCGCGACACACATTCGGCGGGCATAACCGTCTTAATCCCTATGGATCGGACCCATGCGTCTTTCCAAATATTTTCTTCCTGTACTGAAAGAAAATCCACGCGAAGCGGATATTGCTTCTCACCGGCTTATGTTGCGCGCGGCTATGATCCAGCAATCTAGTGCCGGAATATATTCCTGGCTACCGTTAGGCTTGAGCGTTTTACGCAACATTGAACGGATTGTTCGCGAAGAACAGGTTCGGGCAGGGGCGATCGAGGTTTTGATGCCAACAATTCAGCCAGCTGAATTGTGGCGCCGCAGCGGCCGCTATGATGACTATGGAAAGGAGATGCTTCGCTTCTCAGATCGTCATGGTCGCGATATGCTTTATGGCCCAACAAATGAAGAACAGATTACCAGCATTTATGCTGATGGGGCGAGGTCCTACAAAGATCTTCCACGCAGTTTATTCCATATTCAGTGGAAATTTCGCGATGAAATCCGCCCACGTTTTGGCGTGATGCGTGGCCGAGAGTTTCTAATGAAGGACGCCTATTCTTTTGATCTAACACCTGAAGATGGCCGCCATTCTTATAATAAAATGTTTGTTGCCTATCTGCGTACATTTAGCCGATTGGGAATTAAAGCTATTCCTATGATTGCTGAGACCGGTCCCATTGGTGGGAAGATGAGTCACGAATTTGTAGTTCTTGCTGAAACCGGTGAAAGCCAGGTGTTCTGCCATCGCGCATTGGTTGACCTGGCGGCCCCGGGTGATGACATAAACTATGACAGCGATCTTTCCCCGCTGGTGGATGACTGGACATCATATTATGCTGCGACGGATGATGTGCATGATGCTGAACGGTTTGAACTCGAGGTCGCGAAAAGCGATCGCATGCATGCTAGGGGAATTGAAGTCGGGCATATCTTCTTTTTCGGCACTAAATATTCTGAGCTGCTTGGTGCGCGTGTTCAAACTAATTCTGGAGAAACCGTTACTGTTCATTCTGGATCCTACGGCATTGGAGTTTCCAGGCTGGTTGGTGCAATTATTGAGGCAAGTCATGATGAAAACGGAATCATCTGGCCTGAATCAGTCGCGCCATTCAAAGTTGCGGTGCTTAATCTAAAATTGGGTGATAGTGAATGCGATGGCGCGTGCAACACACTTTACGCACGCCTGTCAGAATCCTGTATTGAGGTTATTTATGATGATCTCGATGAACGTGCCGGTGAGAAATTCGCCCGTATGGATCTGATTGGTATCCCCTGGCAGATCATCGTTGGCCCGAGGGGGCTAAAAGATGGCTGTGTGGAACTTAAAAACAGGAAAACTGGCGACCGTTCCTCGATGACTCTGGATGATGCCGTGAATTATCTAAGGAAAAACATACAATGAGTTCGCCTGCACCGCGCGCGGCTGGGGCATTTTCTGCATTTGAATGGATGATGGCCGGACGCTATCTGCGTGCGCGTGGCCGCGATGGTGTCATATCCGTTATCGCCGGCGTTTCTCTACTGGGAATAATGCTGGGTGTTGCGATGCTGATTATTGTGCTGGCGGTCATGAATGGTTTCCGTGCCCAGCTTCTTGATAAGATTTTGGGTGTGAATGGCCATCTTACCGTTCAGGTTCTTGACCAATCGTTTGTCAATTATGATGCCGTAACGTTGAATATTCTAACCGCTCCTGGCGTTGTGCGAGCTATTCCATTCATTGAAGGCCAGGTTATGGTTTCATCAAATAATTACTCAAATGGAGCGCTGGTGCGTGGCATTACAGAAGAGGGACTTTCTCATCTGGATAAAATTTCTGGCAGTATTAGATTTGGATCGTTGATTAATTTTGATCATTCTGAAAGCGTACTTATTGGTGCGCGCTTGGCCAACAATCTTGGCTTGTCGGTTGGTGAGAAGATTACTCTGGTGGCCCCGCGTGGAACCGTGACGCCATTCGGCACAGTTCCACGCATAAAATCCTATCCGATCAGTGCAATTTTCGAAGTAGGTATGTCTGAATACGACACCAGTCTGTTGTTCATGCCGCTGCCTGAAGCACAAAAATATTTCAACAAACCCGATGCCATCACAGCGATCGAAGTATTTATCGATGATCCGGATCGCATACATTTGTTGCGTAGCGGGATTGAGAAGGCTGCTAGCGCCGAGACACCGATGCATGTGACTGATTGGCGCGAGCGTAATAGTACATTTTTTACAGCCCTGGAGGTTGAGCGAGATCTGATGTTCATTATCGTGTCTCTGGTCGTACTGGTCGCGGCGCTTAATATCATCTCCGGTATGATCATGCTGGTGAAGGATAAGAGTGGGGAGATCGCGATTTTGCGTACCATGGGAGCTACCAGAGGCGCGATCATGCGGATATTTTTTATCACAGGTACCTCGATTGGCGTGACTGGGACGTTATTGGGTTTAATAGCTGGCACAGTGTTTTGCGCAAACATCGAATGGATCAGAGGGCTAATCACTAAACTTACTGGTACGAAGCTCTTCGCGCCCGAACTCTACTATCTAACTAAACTCCCTGCTGAGATGCGAGTGGATGAAGTGATTTCGGTTATGGTGATGGCGCTTTTACTTTCGATACTGGCGACTATCTATCCCTCATGGCGTGCTGCGGCTATCGATCCGGTCAAGGCACTGCGTTACGAATGACATACACAAATCCGGAATCTACTTCCGCGGCGCTCGAGCTAGCCGGTGTGTCACGCAGCTATGAACAAGGTGGTGCCAAGCTGAAGGTTTTTGAAAACGCGAGCACGATCATTCAACCAGGTGAGATGGTAGCTCTTGTTGGTCCGTCTGGTGCGGGTAAATCATCACTCCTACATATAGCGGGACTATTGGAAGCGCCAGATTCCGGTGATGTTCTGATATGTGGAAAGACTACCTCAAGCATGTCAGACCGACAGCGATCTTCCGTGCGTCGCCAAACAGTGGGTTTCATATATCAGTTTCATCATCTGTTGCCAGAATTCACAGCTAGAGAGAACGTCGTCATACCGCAAATGATTGCTGGCACATCACGCAAGGACGCTGGGTACCGCGCCGAGGAGCTGTTGAATTTTCTTGGGCTAATGGGACGTTTGCGTCACCGTCCAGGTGAATTATCTGGAGGTGAGCAGCAGCGTGTGGCTATCGCCCGCGCGCTTGCTAACCGGCCACGTGTGCTTTTGGCTGATGAGCCGACCGGTAACCTTGATCCAGCGACTTCGAACAAAGTCCTCGATGTGCTGATTGCACTTGCCCGCTCCGAAGGTCTGGCAGCCTTGATTGCGACGCACAATCATGAACTTGCAAGCTCTTTGGATCGCACACTTCATTTGAGTGATGGTAGGATAGAAGAGATTTAATTCGGCGCTAGTTCTATTGTGCGCCCGATGTGTAGCGCTTGTTCGTGGGAACGAGATTCCGATGCGAAAGCCTGTGGGGTAGTCTGTTAGTCAGGGCTGATATTTTATCGATATCGAAATAAATAGCGCCTGGAATATGCTGATCCAAATATTCAGACCAACCGTCGCGGTTTCGTTCAGGCATGTACCAGGATGCATCTAAAATGATTAGATTGTCATCTCCCAGCTTTTCTAAAAGCCAATCCGTATGCACCAGAGGATCTGGATGAGAGGCCTTTGTGGTGATCGAAATACCTTCAGATTTGTCAGTTTTTCATACTTCGCTGTACGTTGAAATTACTACAGTACTCTTGTTTACATTGCCGGATTTCAAAAACATTTGAATACCATATTGTCCGCTACTAGTAGGCAGAAATTGGTAAAATAAAGGAATTTTCTTCCGTGGCACTTAACTGCCTAAATTCGTACTGAGAAAATGCGCTCATAAGTAGAGAAGAGGAAATACCATCCGTCGTAATCAGGTTTTATTCTCAACAAAAAGATCGGAATGGCTTCCAACTTCTTTCTTTAGCCAATTAGGAATTGGTAGTTTTTTGCCTTCTAGAAAGGAACGATTGAACAATTTACTCTGATAACGCGTTCCATAATCGCAAAGGATTGTAACGATGGTATGCCCTGGGCCTAATTCACGAGCAAGGCGTACCGCACCTGCTATATTGATGGCGCTAGAACCGCCGACGATCATGCCCTCATTAGCTGCAAGATCAAAAATATAGGGTAGGGCTTCGCTATCTGGGATTGTCATCGGTTGGTCTACTTTAATATCGGAGATGATGGCAGTTTCGCGGCCAAGCCCGATCCCTTCTGCGATTGAGCTTCCTGTCGAGGATTTAGCCTCGCCATGAGAAAAATACTCACACATTGCAGCGCCTTGGGGATCAGCACATCCGATTACAATGTCTGATTTAACTTCGCGTAGAAAGCTGGACACACCGGCGATTGTACCACCAGTTCCAACTGAGCAGATAAAGCCATCTATATTGCCATTCGTATCGACCCAGATTTCAGGTCCGGTAGTCAGGTAATGCGCTTTACGATTATCGAGATTATTCCACTGATCGGCGAAAAGAATGCCATTGGGTTCGCTCTGTCTCAGGCTGTTGGCAAGTCGGCGTGCCACATGCTGGTAACTGTTGGGGTCTTTATATGGTAAGGCGGGAACTTCGATCAGTTCTGCGCCGCACAGGTGGAGCATATCTTTCTTTTCCTGAGCTTGTGTGTCAGGAATGACAATCAAAGTACGATAACCACGCGCATTGGCTACAAGGGCAAGTCCAATGCCAGTATTGCCGGCGGTGCCCTCCACAATCAGCCCACCCAACTTCAAATCACCGCGCTTCTCTGCTTCTAATACCATGTGTAAGGCAGGTCTGTCCTTAACCGATTGGCCAGGATTCATGAACTCCGCTTTACCGAGAATCCGGCAACCAGTTGCCTCGCTGACCTGCCGAAGATATATAAGCGGCGTGTTGCCGATGAGATGGCCCAAGTCTTCGCGAATCTGCATGCGAAACCTTTTTTAATTTCTGGTACCTCAGGGTTACCTTTGGGAATTTAGCCAGCACATCAACCAATCGCAAGCTCGGCAACCCTCCAGGCACTTCTTGCAAGGATGTTGTCCACATTAAGTCACGCTGGCAAACATCAATTGACAATATAATGGCAAACTGTGTTTCAAGGCAGTTCATGATTTTAATCAGCATTACTGGAAGCTAATGAATCCATTTTTTATCTATTATTGTGAGCGTTCAGGATTACCAGGGCTTTTCGCAGAGCCCCTTAATTTTGTCAGCAATCTTGCATTCATAATTGCTGCTATTTTGATCTGGCGTATGTTGGCGCGGACCCCTGTATTGTCTGTGCGGATGCATTGGGATATTTTTCTTCTTACCGCAATCATATTTATAATTGGCATGGGAAGTGCGTCCTGGCACTCCTATCCGATGGCAATAACCCATTTGTTGGATGTTATTCCGATCCTCGTGTTCATCCTTGGGTATATTGCCATATTCATGATCAGGGTTGTGAGATTGAGCTGGGGTGGTGCACTAGCAGTTGTTATCTTATTTATATGTTTGAGCTTCGGAGCTCCGCAGTTCCTGTCTACCAAACCGCTTGGTGGATCAGGCGCATATGTTCCGGCACTCTCGGCAATGGTGCTTACATCCCTTGCCATGTTTATGCTGAAAAATCCCCATACTTGGAAGATGTGTCTTGCCTGTGCCTTGTTTTCCGTATCGCTTAGCCTGCGTTCTGTGGACATCACACTCTGCGGTGTTTTACCTATTGGCACACATTTTATCTGGCATATGCTAAATGCCTCTGTGCTTTTCACGTTGATGAGGCTGCTTACTGATGCT
>CAUZRD010000140.1:0-5804 GCA_963582255.1 Alphaproteobacteria bacterium
TAATCGTCATTTTCACGCTCAAATCGCTCAGAAACAACGTCTTCGCCGATCCCGGCTGTCACCGCAAAAATTCCGATGTAATCACCAACACCGCTCTCCGGCGGTGCAATAAAATCAGACAGAGCCAAATTGGCCCGCCCTTCCTTTCGACTCATCTGCTGGCGAATAGTGTGGAGACTGGCAAGCTCCACCAATCTAGTGTCATCGGCAAAAATAATAATATCATCGCCGCGCGCCTCAGCCGGCCAGAAACCAACAACACCGCACGCACGCACCCATTTCTCCTCAATAATTTGTCGCAAAAGCACTTGTCCATCATCAAACAATTGACGCGCTGCAACACCACGATCTGGATCGTCCAATATAGCCGGATAAGTCCCACTCATCTCCCATGTATGGAAAAATGGCGTCCAGTCGATATAGCTAGAGAGCTCCTGAAGATTAATGTCTCCGAGTTTGCGCGCACCAAGATAAGATGGTCTGGTTGGTTTCCACTGAGACCAGTCAAGCGCGAGGCAATTCCCGCGAGCAACCTCGATCGGCACTCTCCCGGCGCCAGAAAGTTGGCGCGCATGACGGTCCGCGAGATCTCTGTACTGCGCACGTGTCCGCGCAATGATATCATCACGCATCTGATCGGAAGTCAGCCCTGATGCCACCCCAACAGCCCGGCTCGCATCAGTCACATAGATCGCCTGACCGCGCGAGTAGTTCGGACTAATTTTGACTGCAGTATGAATCTGGCTTGTTGTCGCCCCACCAATCAACAGCGGAATATCAAACCCCTGCCGCTCCATTTCCGATGCCACATGGCACATCTCATCAAGGCTCGGCGTGATCAACCCCGAAAGCCCTATGATGTCTGCATCTACCTCACGCGCTTTATCAAGAATGGTCTGCATCGGCACCATGACACCAAGATCAATTACCTCGAAATTATTGCACTGGAGTACGACTCCGACGATGTTCTTGCCTATATCATGGACATCGCCCTTGACAGTGGCCATGACGATCCGTCCGGCATGTGATTGCCCTCCATCTGACGCATCATTCGCCGCATCTTCCTCTTCCATGAAAGGAAGTAGGTGGGCCACAGCCTGCTTCATCACCCGCGCGCTCTTGATCACCTGAGGCAAAAACATACGCCCCGAACCAAACAGATCGCCGACAACATTCATACCTGCCATCAGTGGACCCTCAATCACCTCTATGGGCCGATTGGCGAGCACACGTGCCTCCTCAACATCTGCTACGACAAACTCATTGATACCGTGAACCAGCGCATGCTCCAATCGCGCATCAACGCCATTTTCGCGCCAGGAAAGATCAATCACGCGCTCCTTACCAGCACCACCGCTATACCGCTGGGCGGCATCCAAAAGCCGCTCTGTCGCATCGCCACGAAGGTTCAAAACCGCATCTTCACAAAGGTCGCGAAGTTCCGGCTTAATATCTTGATAGATCGCCATCTGCCCGGCATTAACAATACCCATGTCCATGCCGGCGCTGATTGCGTGATAAAGAAACACCGAATGCATTGCTTCTCGCACCCGCTCATTACCGCGAAACGAAAAAGACAGATTAGAGATACCTCCGGAGACATGTGATAGAGGAAATTTCTGACGGATCTGACGTACAGCTTCGATAAACGCAACGCCGTAGCCATTATGTTCATCTATTCCAGTCGCCACCGCAAAAATGTTTGGATCAAAAATGATGTCCTGTGGATCGAATCCACACTGTTCGGTCAAAATCTTAAAGGCACGCGCGCAGATGGTGATTTTTCGTTCCTGTGTGTCTGCCTGGCCTATTTCATCAAACGCCATTACCACAACGGCAGCACCGTAACGCCGGGCCAGTCGAGCCTGTTCAACAAACTGGTTCTCACCCTCTTTCATGCTAATCGAGTTCACCACCGGCTTGCCCTGAATGCACTTTAATCCGGCTTCAATA
The DNA here is from genome assembly GCA_963582255.1 of Alphaproteobacteria bacterium. Taxonomy (GTDB): domain Bacteria; phylum Pseudomonadota; class Alphaproteobacteria; order Rhizobiales; family TMED25; genus CAUZRD01. The sequence continues at coordinate 1,954 of CAUZRD010000140.1, forward strand.
ACCGACCATTTTGATGAATCAACCATTATCGGAACGCGTGCTATATCCGGCTCAGCCGCGATCAAATTGAGAAACTTCACCATCGCCGCCTCTGAATCGAGCATCCCCTCATCCATGTTAACGTCGATGATCTGCGCACCACTTTCCACTTGAGAGCGGGCAACATCAATTGCACTGGTATAGTCACCAGATGTGATCAATTTTCGAAAACGGGAGGATCCGGTAACATTGGTGCGCTCACCAATATTCACAAAGTTTGAGTCTGGCGTTACCGTGAAGGGTTCCAGGCCTGCAAGGCATAAATATGGTGACACTTGCGGCACCTTGCGTGGTGCCATCCCCCGGACCGCATCTGCAATGTGCCTAATATGATCAGGGGTCGTGCCGCAGCAACCGCCAACAATATTGACCAGGCCTGCCTCCGCAAATTCGCACAAAAGCGCAGCTGTTGCCTCAGGCCTCTCGTCATACTCACCAAATTCGTTGGGAAGACCAGCATTAGGATAGGCTGAAATCAGAGTGTCAGCGACCCTAGAAAGATCAGCAATGTGCTGACGCATCTCACTTGCACCAAGAGCACAATTCAGTCCGACCGCAAAGGGGTCAGCATGGCGCAGTGAATTCCAAAACGCCTCAGTTGTCTGTCCCGACAATGTGCGCCCAGATAGATCAGTGATGGTGCCCGATATGATCAACGGTAAGGAAAAACCAAGATCGTCAAACATGCTCTTAAGAGCATAGATCGCAGCCTTAGCATTGAGGGTATCAAATACCGTTTCGATCAGAAAAATATCAACGCCACCTTCAAGCAAGCCTCGCGCTGCTACACCGTAAGCATCCGCCAACTCATCAAAGGTAATAGCTCTGAAGCCCGGATCATCAACTGCGGGTGATATTGATGCTGTCTTATTAGTCGGCCCTAAGGCACCAGCTACGAATGCGTCCCTGCCATTTGCAGCAGAGAATGTGTCAGCCGATGCCCGAGCTATCCTCGCAGCCTCAACATTCAGCTCAAAGGCAAGCTTCTCCATGCCATAATCCGCCTGAGCGATGGATGTGGAGCTAAACGTATTGGTCTCAACTATATCCGCTCCGGCTTCAAAATAAGCCCGGTGAATTGCGGCCACTTCTTCGGGCTGGGTGAGCGTTAAAAGATCGGCATTACCGCGGACATCTCGGGACCAGTCAGCAAACCGCATACCTCGATACCCGGCTTCATCTAGCCTTAGCTCTTGAACCTGCGTACCAACCGCTCCGTCAATGATAAGGATGCGTTGGCTGGCCAGTTCATGAAGACGTGCCAGGCGGAGATTGCGTTGCTCGTTCACCATAATCTCAACTCAAACTTCCGCGAGAGATTTGTTGCCAAATCCAATCGAACTAATAAGCGAGCGAACAATCTCGGGTCGATTGAGACAGTAAATGTGAAACTCACGATGGCCCTGCGCCGCAAGATCCACAATCTGCTGTATCGCAATATCAAGTCCAATCTTGAGGCTCTCTTGAGGATCATCATCAAGCCCGTCGTATCTCTCAACAATCCAGCTGGGGATGGAGGCGCCGCATTTGCCAGCGAATGTCTTCACCTGCGCAAAGTTCATGATTGGTAGGATACCCGGAACGATCGGTACAGATATACCGTAAGAAAGCGCCCGATCAAAAAATTCGTAAAACCGATCATTGTCGAAGAAGAACTGCGTTAATGCACAATCCGCACCGGCATCCACTTTTGATTTCAGTGTATCAAAATCGGCTTTCACATTAGGCGATTGCGGATGCTTTTCGGGATACGCCGCAACGGAAATATCGAACAACCCGCATTTGCTAATTACAGCAACAAGATCTGCAGTTGTCTGATAGCCCTCTGGATGGGGATAATACGGCACATCAAAGCCTCCCGGAGGATCGCCCCTCAGCGCCACAATTCGACGAACACCTAAGTGTTCGTATTGCTCAATCAATTGATTGACCTCGGCGCAGCTCGCTCCCACACATGTCAAATGCGCTGCAACATCAAAGGAGGTTTCACCGATCACCCTCCTCACCATTTCAATAGTACGATCACGTGTCGTCCCGCCTGCGCCAAAGGTAACCGACACATAATAAATACCAAGTCCATCAAGCTCTCCAAGCTGTTCAGTGAGCTTAACCCGCGTCTCCAATTTAGCCGGAGGATATATCTCAACCGAAAATTTTATTCCTGGATCGCGGATACTCGGAACTGCTCCAACCGTCATGCCTCTAACTCCCCGCCTGATAGACCTTGCTCACCAGAGTCTGCCGAACCGTCACCTCCTAATTCGCCAATCCAGATTGAAACTGTCAGACCTGACTTCTTTGCACCTCCAGCAGGATTAAGATCAGTCGCATCGACAAGCTGCAAGCCGGATTCGTTGAACCAACCAACCACCTGATCTCTGCTGAAACCAAGCCTGCGGTGGGCATACTCTTCACGCAGAAACTCGACTGTATGAGACGAAAAATCGACCATCACAAACCGGCCGCCTGGCTTAAGCACCCGGACCACTTCACCAAACACCGGTGATGGATCATCAAAATAATGCGCCACCTGATGCAACATCACGAGATCGACAGATTCTCGTTCCTGAGACAAATTGGTGATATCACCATGACGTAGCTGGCACTTTCCAACGCCAGCCGACGACAGGCGTGTTCGTGCATGCGATAACATCGTGTGACTAATATCGATGCCGATACCCTGCTCAATCTGGTCAGCAAATAGCTCCAGCATGCGCCCTGTTCCAGTACCCAAATCAAGCATGGTGCAAAACTGCTCATCTCCAACCAACCGCAAGATCGCACTTTCAACCTCAATGTCGCTGATATACAGTGAGCGCACCTTGTCCCATTGATCCGCGACAGCGTTGAAAAAGCGCTCAGCCTCGCCTGCGCGCGCAGATTTCAACGCCTCTAGCCGGGCAAGATCGGATGCAAGAGCCTGATCGCAGCAATCCAGTTGCTCAAGAATAGTCTCACAGATCATTGACATCCGTCCGCGATCCGCCAACCTGCAATAAACCCAGCTTCCCTCACGATACCGGTGCACTAGTCCAGCTTCGTCAAGCAGTTTTAGGTGTCTTGATATACGTGGCTGGCTCTGCCTCAGAACAACGGTGAGATCTTTTACATTCAATTCACCATGGCCGAGCAAATGAAGAAGCCTTAAGCGGGTATCTTCCCCTGCCGCCCTAAGGGCCTTGACCAGTGTAGTCAGATGCAAACGTTTATCTACCATCTTTAGCCCACCAATTGTATTTATGTCGGCCTGCGTATTCCGGCAGCTCCCCCAATCCATCAGCCCCCTACGACGTACCGGATCGGACTAATGCTTGGCCATAAGCGAGCATACTCACATCACATATACCATACACACATAAAAATATTTTTATATCCTTATAATTAGTTAGATATTTTTAGCATTCAGCATTGAACTGGAAACCTGCCCACTAAGGAGTCGCAGTAGGCGACATCCCAGCTCCCCCCCCAGTCAAGCGGTTCATCCCCGCGTGTGCGGGGAACAGATCACCGTCCTTGGTTCGAGAGTAAAGGCGCGCGCAACAGCTTTGCTGAACAACGGCTCAAATCAGTAAAATTTAGACCTGCACTCCAGGGGCGCGCTCAACTTCTGTGCGTCCCTGCACGAGATCATCAAAACCATATTGCATTGTGCACCCTATGTTGGCTTCCCACGCACTAACCACGCTTTGCGGCCGCGCAGTCAGTATTAGAAAGTTGGGATGAAGAAAGTGAGGAATGGAAGCCTCTCGGAACAGCAACCAAAAGGCAAAAGGGGTGACCAAGGCCGGTTGTATCCCCCCCCTACTGCACCC
>CAUZRD010000141.1:0-5763 GCA_963582255.1 Alphaproteobacteria bacterium
GGTTTTTTAGTTTACAAAGGCCTGACCTGGGAGACCTTCACTGCGGTTCTGCGCGAGTCTGCAGTTACCATCGGCGTAGTTATGGTGATGGTGTTCATGGTCCTAATCGTGTCACGCTTCCTAATTTTCGAAGACATCCCCGGAATGGCAAAAACCCTTGTTTTTTCGATCTCAGAGAATCCCGTGATGGTCTTGTTGATGGTCAATCTGGTGATGATCCTGATTGGCATGTTGATGGATGACGTATCAGGAATCCTGCTGTCGGCGCCACTTCTGTTGCCGGTCACGATGAGTGTCGGGATGGATCCGATCCACTTCGCGGCGGTGCTTGGTGTCAATCTTGGTATGGGGAACATCACACCGCCCACGGCACCACTGCTTTATCTGGGCTGTCGCGTCACCGATGTACCGGTCAACAAGGTGATATGGCCCACGGTATTGTTTATAGTATTTGCCTGGTTACCAACTTTGATGATCACCACGTTCGTCCCTGAGATCTCTCTTTGGCTACCTAATCTGGTCTTTGGATCATAACGACGTAATTTCACAAAACAAACTGGAGAAAACACGATGCACGAAGCTGTACTTTCAAATCTGCCGACACCCACCGCACCGCTCAATTGGGCGGTGAAAGCGCCGTCCGATTGCCAGATCCTCTACACGGCCCATCTGTCGTTTGATGAGAGCGGAGCGTTTGTCGACGGGACGATCAAAGAGCAAACCCGACGCACAATGGATAATATCAAGGCCTCCGTCGAGGCGGCGGGCGGCACGATGGCTGACATCACCCAATGCCTGATCTATCTGGTTGATGCGGCGGATGCGCCTGGCATGAACGCGGTTTATGCCGAGTATTTTGACGGGGTTCTACCAAATCGGGCAACGGTCGTCGTAGCCGCAATTCTGGTGCCCGAGGCTAAAGTTGAAATCGTCGCCTACGCTCATATCGTTGACAATTCGTGAAGGCTGACGTACTCATAATCGGCGGTGGGCTGAGTGGCATCACAACCGCCCACCGATTGGCCAAACGCGGCTGCTCTGTCGTGTTGGTGGAGGCCAACAAGGATGTTGGCCTTGGTGCCAATTTTGCAAACGGTGCGATGCTGGTGCCTTCGCAGACCTCGCCATGGAACACGCCAGGGATATTGTCCACGCTTTTGAAGTCACTCGTGACGCAAAATTCCGCACTGCGGATCAAGCCGAAAGCTATCCCGTCCCTGTTTAAATGGGGCCTGCACTTTCACAAGAACTCAAAGCCGCATCTGCACGAACTCCATACGCGCCAATTGCTCGAACTGGCGCTCTTCTCCATGGATGTCTTTGAGGAATATTACAAAGGATACGCAGACCAATTCGAAGCCAAAAAATGTGGCACCATCAAAATCTTCCGCGACCAACCAAGTCTGGAAGCCCAGATCAGATCCAATCGTCACCTCAGTGAGGTCGGGCTAGATTGGGAGGCACTTACGCCTGACCAAACTGTTGAGGCTGAGCCGCACCTTCAAGCGCTGGCCCCGCAGTTGGCTGGCGGAATACGTTTTCCGGCGGATGTGGTGGCGGACTCACACAAATTCTGCCAAATCCTCCGAGATGACCTCATCGCATCCGGTCAGACAGTACACGTGGGTTGCCAGGCCAATGAACTGCTGATGTCAGGCGACAGGGTCATCGGCGCGCGTACAACAATCGGAGATATTCGGGCGAAGAATACCATTCTGGCCCTTGGGGCCAATACAAGAAAATTGGCTGCAAACGACGCAAGATCAATTTTGGTGTGCCCCGTCAAAGGGTACTCGATCACTTACGATACAACCGGCGTCAACGACCTGCCTTCGTATCCCGTTATCGACGAAGGGATGCATGTTGGGATTGTTCCAACTAATGGCAAATTGCGCGCAGTTGGAATTGCCGAATTCGCCGGGCATGACGACACTCTCAGCCCCAAAATAATCCGGAAACTCGATCGCCTGATCAAATCCGTTTACCCCAACCTTGCGCAGACCCTGGACGGCTGCAAGCGCGAACCATGGACTGGATTCCGCGCGATGAGTGCTGACGGTCTGCCCTATATTGGCGAAACCTCCAGCAAGGGGCTATGGGTCAATACCGGGCACGGCCATCTGGGTTGGACCTTGGCCACTGGGTCCGCAGAGCTGTTGGCTGATCTCATCACGGGCAAGCCCACGGCATTGGACGCATCCAACTTCGCTGTGACCCGAACAACCTCAACACGAATATTAACCTAAATGAGACAAAATCATGAAAATTAAAGATATCCGCCTTACGCCGCTCTTTTCCAAGTTCAAGACGCCCTATGTCTGGGCCATGGGCAAGAACCTTGGCACAACGACCATTCTGGTCGAGGTCGAAACGGATTCGGGCGTCATCGGCTTCGGCGAAACTGCCCCAACGATGACTTCTCCGGATGCAATTTATACTTTTTTACAAACCGCTAAATCGGTCCTGCTGGAGCAGTCGATTACCCAAATCGCTGATTTGATGAAACAGCTCTTTACGCGAAATTTCGGGCATCATTACGCCAGTCAATCGCATCCCAGAATTGGTAATATTGCTTTTGCAGGTGTTGAACTGGCCCTTTGGGATGCGTTTGGCAAGTCCGTCGATCTGCCGGTCCATGCCTTGCTGGGTGGGAAAGTTCATGAAACGGTGAGTTTCATGGGGTTTGTGCAGGGGGACACTACAGAAGAGGTTGCGGCACATGCAGGTCAGTTGGTGCAGGACGGCTTTGAAGTCATCTACCTCAAAGCCGGGTACACCAACGAAAAAGATATGGCCAATGTCGAAGCTGTCAGAAAGGCAATTGGCAACAAGCGGCTTCGGATCGATCCGAACGAGGCCTGGGACTTGATGGAGGCCCAGGTGATGATTCAAAAGCTCGCGAAGTATGATCTCGAGATGGTCGAACAGCCCGTGTCGGCGATTGCCGGCGTTCCGGCGCTAAAGGCGCTGAAACAGTCCTGTTCCACGCCGATCGCCGCAGATCAGTCCGTATTTACTCCAGAGGAAGCTCACGCGATGTGTGCCAGCGGTGCGGCCAGTTTGCTGACTGTGGGTCTGCACGAAACTGGAGGTATTCTTGGGTTCCGCCGCGTCGCTGCGATAGCTCAGGTGTTCGACATCAACGTGTGTATTCACGGTGTTTGGGAGACCGGAATTACCACCTGCGCCTCGATACAAGCTGCGGCGGGTGTTCCTAATTTGGATGATGGTAATCAGATCATGTGGCAGCTCCTGCAAGAGGACATCGTCGAAAGCCCGGATCTGACGCCAAATGCTGGAAAAATTCCGGTCATGTCCACCCCTGGTCTAGGATTTACCCTGAACATGGACGCCGTTGGTCGGGCCGCAGAAGCCTATGCTAAGAAGAATGCTTTGGGGGTAACATGACAGCATTGCACGACAATGTCTGGCGCAACAGTAACTCTAGTTGGAAACACTCATGCTAAACGGAAAACATTTAATTGCGGGCTCATGGATCGGTGGCGACAACACTTTCGCATCACAGCCTGCTCATGGCTCTGCGCAAAACTTCGCTGTTGGCTCAGTAGACCTGGTGGGGCGAGCCTGTGATTCAGCAGAAGAGGCTTTTTGCGACTATGGCTATTCTAGCGTGGAAACACGTGCGGCGTTCCTGAACCGAATCGCTGATGAGATTGATGTGCTGGGGGATGAGATCACGTTGATCGGTAGCCAGGAAACCGGTTTGCCGGAAGCGCGCCTGATCGGAGAGCGTGGCCGTACTACTAGCCAGCTGCGACTGTTTGCAACACATATCCTGAAAGGCGATTATCTTGACCGCCGCCATGACGCGGCAATCGCGGAGCGGATGCCCGTTCCACGATATGACCTGCAATTGGTTCAGCGCCCAATTGGTCCGGTTGCTGTTTTTGGGGCCTCGAATTTCCCACTGGCTTTTTCGACGGCAGGTGGCGACACGGCGTCTGCGCTGGCAGCTGGCTGCCCTGTAATCGTCAAAGGCCATCGTGCGCATCCCGGAACTGGTGAGCTGGTGGCGCAGGCAATCGACCAAGCCATCAAGGCTCTGAAACTGCATCCCGGCGTATTCAGCATGATTCATGGGGAAAGTCGGGACGTGGGTACTGCCTTAGTGCAGCATCCTCTTATCAAGGCGGTGGGCTTCACCGGCTCGCTTGAGGGTGGACGCGCACTCTTCAACCTGTGCGCAGCGCGCGAAGAACCCATCCCGTTTTTTGGTGAACTGGGATCGGTTAACCCGATGTTCCTGTTACCTCACGCTCTTAGTTCTCGTGCCAAGCCAATTGGTGAGGGTTGGGCCGGCTCTTTGACTATGGGAGCTGGCCAATTCTGCACCAATCCGGGCATTGTTGTTGTGCAGGCGGGTGCCGATGCGGATCTGTTTATTAGTACAGCGTTAAACGCCCTGGAACAGGTTGGTGCTCAAACCATGCTCACCGACAGTATTGCGGCTGACTACCGAGATGGTCGCGACCGAATTCGTGCTGAAACCAACGTGCAGGAAATTTTCACAGCCAGCTGCGACTTGCGCAAGGCAACGCCGAATCTTTTTCGCGTCCCTGCCCACAAATGGCTCTCGACGGAGGCGCTTGCTGAAGAAGTTTTTGGGCCGCTCGGCCTGATCATTGAGGTGGGAAGTGCCGAACAAATGATGGAAGTTGCAAACAGCCTTAAAGGTCAGCTGACCTGCACACTTCACATGGATGAAGCCGATACGGAGCAGGCCCGAAAGCTTATGCCTGTGCTGGAGCGGAAGGCCGGGCGAGTGCTAGTTAATGGTTTTCCTACGGGTGTTGAGGTCTGTGATGCAATGGTTCACGGCGGGCCTTACCCAGCTTCGACAAACTTTGGTGCAACCTCAGTGGGAACTCTGTCAATTCGTCGCTTTTTGCGACCGGTCTGCTACCAAAACGTCCCTGCATCACTTCTACCGCAGGACCTTATTCAAGGTGCGTCTGTGGTATCTAACACTAACTACAGGAGAAACACATGAGACTTGTTCAGTTTGAGATGATTGACAGAAAGCGCGCAGTTGCCCGAGTCGATGATGACCAGCTCGCGGTTCTGAGTAACGTGATTAGCGTTGCTGAGCTGGCTAAAAAGGCGATCGCCTCCGGCCAAACGCTGGCTCAGGCGGTCGAGGCTGTTGGCGTTTCCGGCACTGTCTCTTACGATGAGGTGATTGACGAAGGCAGGCTTCTCCCCGTCATTGACTTGCCCGATCCTTCCCATGTCATGGTCAGCGGGACCGGTCTGACTCATATGGGCAGCGTTGAAACCCGTGATGCTATGCACGCGAAGGTGTCAGCGGACGAGAGCGACCTATCGGATTCAATGAAAATCTTTAAGATGGGACTTGAAGGTGGCAAACCTGTCGAAGGTGAGACCGGAGTTCAACCTGAATGGTTCTGGAAAGGCGACGGTTCAATCTTGCGCGCAAGCGGTCAGGTGATGGAAAGCCCCCATTGGGCGGACGACATGGGGGAAGAGCCAGAGATTGCCGGCGTTTACCTGAACGATAAGAAGGGTCAGCCGCACCGTCTTGGCTATGCGCTCGCCAATGAACTGTCTGATCATGTTATGGAGCGGAAGAACTACCTGTACCTCGCGCACTCTAAACTTCGTGTGTGTGGGCTTGGTCCCGAACTGCTTATCGGAGAGCTGCCGTTAGACGTTCAGGGCATGAGTCGCATTTACCGTGACGGTAAAATTTTATGGGAAAAGCCCTTTGCCTCGGGTGAAGAC
>CAUZRD010000142.1:0-5737 GCA_963582255.1 Alphaproteobacteria bacterium
ACCCCCCCCCCCAAAGGCAGTTAGTTACACTACACCTATCCGCAAAAGGTCGTGAATATGCACAACGCCAATGGGTCGACCGCCATCCACAACAAATAACGTTGTAATCTGATACGCATTAAGTAGCTCAACAGCTTGGCTTGCCAGTGTGTCGGGCGGAATGCATTTTGCATCTGGCGTCATGATAGCGCTAACCTTCTGGGTAAGAAAATCGGGTACCATTTTACGGCGCAGATCGCCATCGGTGATAATGCCTTCAAGGCGTCCATCATCGCCAATAATGCCAAGACAACCCAAACGCTTAGCCGTCATTACTATCAACGCTTCACTCATAGGCATTAAGGACGGAACCAAAGGCATTTCATCACCAGCATGCATGATGTCGTATACAAAAGTTAATTGCGCACCCAAGCGCCCACCTGGATGGAGTGTCTTAAACTGACTAGCCGTGAAACCACGTGCCTCCAGAAGCGAAACCGCAAGAGCATCGCCAAGTACGAGCTGCATAGTAGTGGATGTAGTCGGCGCAAGCCCATACGGACAGGCCTCTTCAATGCCCGGCAACGTCAATTTGATATCCGCTGCTTTGCCGAGCGTACTTTCCGAATCTCCTGTCATCGCAATAAGGGGAACGGAGAATCTAGCGGCGTAATCGATCACATCGCGCAGCTCAGATGTTTCGCCAGACCAAGATAGGGCTAAAATCACATCGTTTGCGGTGATCATACCAAGATCACCATGGCGCGCCTCACCAGCATGCACAAAGGACGCTGGGGTTCCAGTCGAAGCAAGGGTTGCGGCTATCTTGGTCGCGATATGGCCACTTTTCCCAATGCCCGTGACAATGACCCGACCGCTAGCCTGGCAAATAACCCCAACCGCAGCGCAAAAAGCACCGGCCATGCCGCCGCGCAATGAATGCGCTAGACTCGACAATCCACCAACTTCAAACTCAATTGTGCGTAGCGCATTTGCGATCAAGACTTGCGCGGATTTAGGATCCTGGTCGCCAGCCATTTTCATCAGTAAAGCAATCTTTCAATTTTTGGACTGCCGGAGCACACTATAGCTTAGAAAGATCAGATTCTTGATGCAACCACCGATGGTCCGAAAGGTATGAATACACCACTCGTTAACCGTGAAGTCCACAGTGACTTATCCCGTGCTCATAGAAAATGCCGCGGCGGGAAGGATGCACGTGCATTTTTATTATTTTACATCATTCTTAATGTTATAATCGCTGCAAATATTAGAGCTTAACCTCCACGTAGCCAACCAAACACCACCAGCCAATTGGGTAGTGCAATTTGAGGCGTTTATCACCCCAGAAACCTGCTAACTGTCATCCAGCAACCGCTTCAGATCACTCCGAAACTCACTACCAAAGTTAGGGTGACGCAATGCAAAGGCGACATTAGCATTTAAGAACCCACGTTTGCTTCCGCAGTCATATGTTTTGCCCGCAAAGCGGACACCACGAAAGTCCTGACTCTCCATCAGCTTTATCATGGCATCAGTAATCTGGATTTCGCCATTAGCCCCACGTTCATGTTCACCGAGCACGTCAAAAATCTGAGGCTGCAGGATGTAGCGCCCCATAATCATCAAATTGGACGGCGCTTCGTCACGTTTAGGTTTTTCGATCATCGCATCAATGGAGAAAGTTCCTTCCTGCTCAGCACCAACCGACACAATACCATAATTTGACACCTCTTCTTCAGACACCTCTTCAACCCCAATGACGTTACCACCTGCTCTGTTATAAACGTCCATCATCTGACTCAGGCAGCCCGGATCACCCTGGGCAAGCATGTCAGGAAGAAGCAGGGCAAAAGGTTCAGTGCCAACCAGTTTCCTCGCACACCACACCGCATGTCCCAGCCCCAACGGCTCCTGTTGCTGGGTAAAGCTGATTTGTTCCGGATCTGGAAAATCAGCTTCCAATAGTTCAAGTAGCTCTATTTCACCGCGCGCACGCAATGTTGATTCCAGATCTAATTGCTTATCAAAATGATCTTTAATCACTTGTTTGTTGCGCCCGGTAATAAAAATAAAATGGGTGCATCCGGCAGCTCTGGCCTCATCAACCACATGCTGAATAACAGGTCGGTCAACAACAGTAAGCATTTCCTTTGGCATGGTTTTAGTCGCTGGTAGAAATCTGGTTCCAAGACCAGCGACCGGAAAAACCGCTTTTCGAATTGGCGCATGCATCAAGCGTCCTCTTAATTCAAACTGGCACCGTTATGCATCGGTAAAACGGCACCACACCATGTGTGTGTTGCGAAATCGTATAAATTTTGTCTTTTACACTAGGACCAATATCATCCTATCTACTCTGCATTAACTGCTTGCCGGCGATACGGAAACCCCATAGGTGAGATGGCGCGGCGGACCTGCAAGTCATAGATTGATGGTAACATCACCCGCCAGACTATCAATTTGCGAAATACGGAGTAGCGCATGAACATCTGCATGGTCGGTTGCGGATATGTAGGGCTGGTATCTGGGGCCTGTTTTTCAGATTTTGGCTGGAACGTTACCTGCATCGATACCGACTCTACCCGGATCAAGAACCTCAATGCTGGTATCATGCCAATTTATGAGCCCGGACTTGGTGTTCTGATCGCTCGCAACCGCGAGAAAGAGCGCCTGTCATTTACCACCGAGCTAGAGTCAGCAATCTCGCAGGCTGATGTGGTGTTTCTGGCGGTAGGCACACCTATGCTGCTCGGTGATGGCCATGCTGACCTCAGCTTCGTCTACCGCGCGATAGAAAATATAGCTCCGCATTTAACCGGCTTTACTGTTGTTGTCACTAAATCAACGGTTCCAGTCGGTACCAGCCGTAAAATCGAACACCTATTGCAGCAGGTTAACCCCAATGCCGACATCGCTGTGTGTTCAAATCCCGAATTCCTACGTGAGGGATCAGCTATCCACGATTTTACACATCCCGACCGAGTGCTGGTTGGGAGCAATGATGCGCGCGCCAATGCAATTATGATGCGCCTTTACGAACCGCTCGCGCTTCGGCAATCTCCAGTCATATTTGTTGGTCGAGAATCGGCCGAACTTGCCAAATATGCAGCCAATTCATTCCTCGCGATGAAAATAAGTTTCATCAACGAAGTCGCAGACCTCTGCGAGGCAACCGACGCGGACGTGCGGGAAGTCGCTAATGCCATCGGTTCTGACGGGCGGATAGGGAGCAAATTTCTGGATCCAGGGCCGGGATACGGCGGATCATGCTTTCCAAAAGATATTGCAGCTCTAATGGTTATCGGACGCCAACACTCATCGCCGATCACCCTGATTGAGCAGGTCGCACAAGTGAATGCCAACCGAAAAATTAATATGGCACGACGGATTGTTCAAGCTCTTGGTGGTGATGTATCGAGTTCTGTGATCGGCATCTTGGGAGTAACATTCAAACCTAACACAGACGATATGCGCGACGCTCCAAGCCTTGATATTATCCCAGCACTGCAACGAGCGGGCGCCATAATAAAAGCTTATGACCCACACGGCATGGAGAGAGCTAAGAAGCTGCTTGAAAATGTAGTTTGGTGCGACAATGCGCTTGACGTTGCAAATGGCGCACATGGTATTGTGGTATTAACGGAGTGGGATGAGTTTTGCTCACTCAATCTGAAAGATATAGCCCAACGCATGTCCGGACATACCGTGATTGATCTGAGAAATATGCTAAATGCGCAAAATATCATTGATGCGGGGCTTGATTCCCATGGAATTGGCCGAAAACCCCTCACCTTGAACCGTCCTAAAATTGCCAACACCACCATCAAATAACCACTTGGACGCAATCCCGGAATGCTGACATATGACACATGAAAAGGATGCGCATTCAAACCAAAAAAATAGTGCTGCACTCCTGACAAAACCGCCAGGCCCTCCCGGCAAGTTCCCAGAAACGCCAACACCTCCGGCACAGCCAACCAAGCACAAAATGCCCCCACTCAAGTATGCAACCGCAGCTGGCATGCTCATGATTTTCCTAGTAGCCAGCTACTCATGCTACCAATTTTTTGAACTTTGGCATCAGCAAAATGAAACCGTCCTTCAAATAACAAACATCGTTGTCGAAGCCGAGAACCCCACATCTGACGAATTACTTCTACCCCAGCCCATCAGACCGCTAGGCAGTGAACCAGTGCGAGGAGTTAAACCTACCCTGACCGGAGAAGATAATTTTCCTCCAAGCAGCTTTGTCATATCCAATCGCAAGGATGCGACGGTCGCGTCTAAACCCAACATCACCATTGAGCAGACGGTAGTACACAAACTCAGCGAAAGCTCTGACAGACCATCGAAGATCTTACAGCTGAACTCGCTTAATGTTTCAGCTAGCAAACTACTTTCCAGATATGAGGTCGACAAGGCAGAAACAATCGTGAGTGATATCCTAACTCAGGACAGTGCTCACTTCGGCGGTCTGCTCAATCGTGGGCGCATCCATCTACTGCGTGGCCATTTCACAGATGCTCATGCAGATTTCAAACAGGCTTACGATCTCAATCCGCAATCTCTATCCGCCACCCTGGGTCACGCCGAAGCACTGTTGGGATTGAACAGGGGCATAGAAGCTCTGGGGCTTATTAACGAAGCAATCGCTGTCAACCCAAATGAAATTGCCGCCTATGATCTCAGGGCGCGTGCGCATGCTATATCCGGTGCAACCAGCCAAATTACTGCTGATTGTGGCAAAATCACCTGGAAACTTGGGGTCTCATATGTTGGCAAATGGTGTGAGGCAATGGCACTCAAAGACGCCGGACACCCCGACGCAGCCATACTCGCATTCCGCGACGCCGTGGATGGTGGTAGTAAGGAATTTGTTCAGTATCGCCAGCTCTATCTTCAATTTAGAGGCCACTATAAAGGCAGAATAGATGGTCAACCAGGACCTTCAACCTACAAAGCACTGAGCGCATGCGTCTTGGATCGTCTCTGCTAGCTTGTATTAAATAGAGCCACCCCTACCCTCAACAACTCAAGCAGAGTTGACACGCGTTACAGCCTTGCCCAAAATCGGAGTCCTCAAATCAGGATTGGGTCCTCACCTATTGACTGTATCACTATCTCTGCTTTGGTGGCGCATATTCCCGCAATTGCGCAATGTCGACATGGAAGGCCGCAGCTAGCTGTTGTATATGAGAGATAGCAGCCGCTATGGTCATGAGCTTGAGCAGGGATCTGCGATGTCGGAGTTGCCTTCGAGAGCGGATATTATAGGTCGGGTTTTGCGCGTCCTAAAAGTGCCAATCAGCAACATTTTATACTGGCTTGAAACAGGTTTGGCTGGTGGGCCAGTGACAGAATCACGTAATTAGCAATCTCTTCCGATCGTCGGTTTATTAAGCGTACCGGGGCAGTAAAAGCCGGTATCGTGGCTACTCGGTGGTTAGCAAGTTGGTGGTGCCAACCCAGTTACAACCCCTAACCCTTTGAAATAATTGGTGGAGCCAGACGGAATCGAACCGACGACCTCTTGAATGCCATTCAAGCGCTCTCCCAACTGAGCTATGGCCCCACCGGTTGGCTGCTGTGCAGCCAATTGGAAATTATTCGCCCGCAGGCTTAAGATCAAGTGTGGTCTCCACCATATAGCCTGCATCTATCTTATCAGCTATCTTGAGGTGATTATTCCAATTGTCTATCGGTATCGTTTTCTGACGGTGTGCCGCTAACAAGGTCCGTTACCGGATTTGATGCA
>CAUZRD010000143.1:0-5705 GCA_963582255.1 Alphaproteobacteria bacterium
AGACATAAATTATCGGCGTTTACCTATTGAGTCACGAAACAGCAACGTTCAAGCAAGGATCAACCGAATGAATGAGACCGAGTTGCGCGAGAAATACGGAGAGGAAGCTCTTGAAGCTGGGCGAGCACTGCAGCCGAACACGTTTGACCGCCGCCTCGCCCAGCGCGACCGTCTGGACGAGAATTTTACCCGCTTGTGGCTTGATTTTCAGATATTGGGTATGAGCCGGCGTACAGTTCTCGACGCGCGCACTCGGCTTCTTGTCCAGGTCGGTCAGTTTACTATGGCCAAGGCTCACCCTGCGCTTGACGATGCCATACGTGCTGCCCTTGCAGCAGATGTTCACGTGAGCGAGATCTTCGAAATTATTCTGCAGTGTTCAATCTATGGTGGCCAGACAGCGGTCGATCCAGCTATCGAGATATTCGAGAAGATTTCACAGGAACTCGGGCTTGAGGAAGAGCTCAGTAAATCACAGATTCCGGTTGACGGGACCGCCTCATCACGCTCGCTTGAGGAGGAGCGTCCGAAATGGCACCCAGAGGATGCAGCTGATCCACGCCTCCAGGACATGATCGACCGGCATGGTTGGCTGGGCGTGTCATGCGGGCTGATGCTTCGACCTCAGCATCACCTGATGACCCTCGCCTGGCAGGACGCACTTGACGCTGAATGGGCCGATCTGTGGGAAAGATTCATCTATGAGGGATTATATACGCGTCGCGTTGTCGACGACAAAACTAGGCTTTTATGCATGGTTGGTAACTGTGTAGCGGTTGGTGAAGCTCTCCAATCGCGTGCCCACATGCGCGGTGCTATGCGCTTGGGAGCTTCGGCGCGCGAGGTCATGGAGGTGATCATCCAGTCCACAGTAAATTTCGGAATGCCGGGGTCACTTGCCGCTCTCAAAGCCTTCTATCTCATCATGGAGGAAGATGGCAGACTCGAAGAGATTGGCAACCCTCCCGACCGTGTGGAATAAGGCGCCAGAATGGATGGTCGAAGTGCACTCCTTGACCATGTGGCGATCGTCACTGGCGCGGGACAGGGCATAGGAGAGGCTATCGCCCACACATTTGCTCGCGAGGGCGCTGCCGTTGGGGTTGCCGACGTCAACGCGGATGAGGCGCGGCGAGTCGTAATCTCCATCGAGGAAAATGGCGGCAAGGCCTTCGCGCTCGAGGCCGACGTAACTAAGTCCAATCAGGTTGACGCGATGGCCAGCGACGTTGTTTCACGCTTCGGGCGTATCGACATACTGGTGAACGGAGCTGGGGGGTGGCGCGAAATACAGACGGTGTGTGATATCACAAACGACGAATGGAACAGGTTAATCAGTCTCAACCTGACGAGTGCATTCTATTGCTCACGTGCAGCAGCACGAACGATGATCGAGCAGAAGAGCGGCCGCATTATCTCTATCACCTCGAATGCTGGAATTGCGCCAAGCCCGTTTGCACCGTCGTCCTTACCATACTCGGCTGCCAAGGCGGGGCTAATCGGCATGACCAAGCTGCTCGCCCGCGATCTCGGGCCACACGGCATCACTGTCAACTGCGTCGCGCCTGGTACAACGCTCACGCCACGGGTGCGAAAGGCGCGCGATGCAGAAAGTCTAAAGAGGATAGCCGCGAGTGTGCCCATGCGCCGGCTCGTCGAGCCGCAGGATGCCGCGGAAGCCACACTCTACCTCGCTTCGAAGGAAGCCCGCTATGTTACAGGGGTTACCCTGAAGGTAAATGGTGGAAAGCTAATCTCCTAACGCAATCGCGCGGCAAACAACTGACCCCGGTTACTGTGGTCTTTACACACTCAATTTCATAATCTTGACTGACGGAAAAACATCCGATGTCGCATCCAAACAAAACACCAACGGCATTGCTCGCCAACTACTTGGTCGAGGCACGACCAAGAGCATCCCCTGCGATGTTGCCCTACGTGCAAAGCATCACATCCTGTCACGCTAGCAGCCATGATTTCTGGCATCGGGTTGCCTGCCGGCGTGATGGCCCACAAATACGCTGCAACGCCGAGTGGAGGCGCTGACGGTACGATTTTTGGTCTTACCGGACACACTAATTCTGTCGTCGCCGAACTTGCCAACGGTATGCTCGCACATGCTGATGAGACCGACGACTCACATGCGGCCGCTGGCATGCATCCAGGATGCGCAATCCTACCACCCGCACTCGCCATGGCAGAAAAGATTGGGGCTAGCGGTGATGCCGTACTGAAGGCCGTGGTACTTGGCTACGATGTAGGAGCGCGAATTAAGCGTGCCATACGTTCGGATATGCACGAAACAAAGCGCCGCTATGACAGCCACGCTGCAGGCGGCGTGTTTGGCGCAGCGGCCGCAGCCGGAGCGTGCGGCTTAACGCCGCTCGATGTAACACAGAACCGCTATCTCGTTTCCTACGCAGCCCAGCAGGCCTCGGGCCTGGCGTCCTACCCCATGGATACATTCCATGTCGAAAAGGCGTTTATCTTTGCCGGCATGCCGGCGCACAGCGGCATGACGGCAGAAACCATGCTTGAGGCGGGTTTTACTGGCATTGAGGACGATCTCGAGGGCCACAATGGTTTTCTTGCCTCCTGGGGCCAGGAAAAAGCTGACGCGAATCAGCTTTCTTCTGGTCTTGGAGAACGCTTAGAAATCATGGCCACTAATATCAAGAAGTATTAGGTAGGTTCGCCGATACAGGCGCCCGTCCAGTGCCTTGCCAACATCATCCAAGATTACAGCGTCAACGTTGACGACTTAGCCGAGTTGATTGTCTACACCGCGCGCGGTGAGGACATAATTACACGGAGCGCCCAAAACATGACAGACCTCAATCTGTCGCTATCTTCTAGCCGCGACGCTCATCGACGGAGACCTTTCATTTACGGCTGCCCATAACGATGCGCGAGTTCACCAGCCTGAAATTGTGGCGATCACGTCGAAGATCCAGATCCGCGCAAGACCAAACCTAACGAGCGCAGAAAGCCCGCGCCAGCGGCTCGTCGAGTTCTTAACCCGCGATGGCCGCACGCTGTCAAACCACGTGGTAAAGGTCCGCGGTGTCATGGAAAACCCCATGACGACGGATGAAGTTTTCGCCAAGGCGCTGGAGCTTTTTTCGACCGCACTGCCGGCCGAAAGGGCGAAAAGTGTGGTCGAAGCTGTCCTCAATCTGGATACTATCTCCGAGATCAGTGATCTGGTTGGCCTCGTAAACCCAGCATAAAATGCCGGACTCTCCAAGGCAGCGGGTCTATCCTGTCAAGAAGTTTACAGACATCTGGTACCACTCAACTCACTTTTTTGTTGGGATCTGCCGGGTTACCTATTTCATCAAGCAGACCATCCTCTTGCATGATGCGTTGAAGCAATCTTAGTGCCGCATTTGCACGTGGCATGCCAAAATTGGGTGCAGTCTGAAGGATAACTTCCATCACTTCGCGAGGAGATGCGCCGGCACGAATGGAACCGCGAATGTGAGCAGCGGTGTTGCGTTGCTCTCCTATCGAAACTAAATTTCCTACCATGCAGAGTAGCCGCGTTTTGTCGTCGACGATGCCGCGTGTATACATTCCAGCGTAGGCAAAATTCTCAAAAAGACTAGCCCAGCCAGTATCGAGTGCATCCTGAAAGGCAAGAACCGACAGATGGTGTTCTGGCCGAAGCAACATGCCGCGCGAAACCCCATGCCACCCGTGCCGATCCATCAACTCTCCAAGGCGCGGATCGGCTGCGTCCTCCGGATGCCAGTTTTCGCGTTCCTCTTCAAGTGAGCGGTCTTCCGCAGTACCCTCTAGAGGAAGCTGGGATAACTGGAGCTCTTCCTCAAGGCCAAGTTCCAAGGCAACTCGCTCGAAAATCTCGATCGCAGGTTCAACGACGACCTGGCCGCCATAAATCGTGCATTGCAAGATAATTTCAAGTATCTCGCGCGCTGCGACGTCCGCGGCGATTGCGGATCGCACACTTTCCTCGAGCAGAACTTCGGACCTGGAAAGTGTGAACTGACCGACCTGTACGAGCGAGCGAGTGCGGACGTCAAGTACCGTGCGCTGCCCCATACCTACAATCTGAAAATCTAACCACAGCTTGGTGTAATGCTGGTCCAGCCGATCCCGCTGGGAAAGGCGGCGAGCGAATGTTGATGGTTGTAGCGCGTTACCTGCTTCGATAGCGGCGTCGCCGTATTTGAGGCATAATTCTGTTGTGTTCATAGCAATACTCCTGATTGAAAATCATGGGAATCCAGATGAGAAACAAATACTTATCAATGAGGTTGGATCTGCACGACCTCAGTTAGTTCAAGTGCAATATATGGTCTCAAATAGTGGTTTGTAGTTGGCTCATATTGCGAGGATTTTCACATCTTAATATCTGCATGCCTGGAACGCATGCGGCCAACAGAGGCTGTATTTCTAAAAGCACAAGGTAGAAAAAAATGATGACAATCGAAAGAATGACTGACAAACTTGGATTTACATGAGGTTATTGAAAAACTCATCTGCCGGCAACAGACGTCACCTGCGCCGCTACTTCCCTTCTAGCCAGGTCTGCGCTTCCTCACGCGCGTTATCGTCCTGCTCCGAACCGCGCAAGATGTTATGTTTCTCTGGAGCTAAACCGAGCATTTCGTTGCGCCATAGGTGATAGCGGAGCTTGACGGGATGTTTTGAGAGCGCCTTAGCATCGTAGTAGGATTCGACAGTTTCCGTAGGGTCCACGGGATCCATTCGATCCCGTTCATAGATGACCCATCGACGTAAGATTTTCCAATCACCATTTTCCTTTGCGACAAGTTGCAGTCGTCGGCTCCAAGTTGTCACATCGAGATCCACGCCCTTGATCAGGTTGCGCATGAAAAGAATTTGATCGCTCTCGACGATTGCGCGATCGCCGTTAATCTGAATCCAGTGATTGGAATTTACATGCTTCTGTTCGCCTCCCTTGAGACGGGACTCCTCCAGCTTCTCGCTCGCAACCTTGATGAAATCAGTTGCCTTTCCTTTGTACCAGGACGATGAGACCTCGGCTTTGGAGTGGTAGCATTCAGCAAGTTTTTCCCAGAAGCCCGCATCTCGCACGAGGATCGACTTGGATATGAGATTGATAATCTCGCTCCGATCGATGCTCTCTTGAAGTTTCTTCTCGTCTATCATCGCTGCTAGTTCCAATTTTTTCGAATCTCAAGATCAGACAAACTCAATCACTTCCGCAAACAGACCTTTAACTTTTCCGCCTGACAGGTGGCCGACATTGACCTCTTGCGGGTTAAACGGGCCGCCGCTGATGGCGATATGCATGTGAACGTAAGGCTGCGGCTCTTGCCAGGTCACATCATCCATCACGGCAGGGGGCTTCTCCGGCCAGGAGATATTCCCGACCCCAACGAACTCACGTGGGTCGTTGAAGTGAAGCTTGGATGAGTCACCAATAATTGCTTTAAATCCGCTGCGAACATCAGACTCCTTGAACGCTCCAAAAATAGTGATCGACGCATTGCGAATGTTTTTTTCCTTCACAAAGGCGTTAAAGAGTTCGATCAAGTCATCGCCATCCTCAAACTCAAGCTGAAATATCCGGCCGACTTTTCTTTCCTTTACCAGCATTGTGTCACCCTATTTTTTTGGTTGATCAAGATTACAACCCTACAAAAAAAATCTGTAGCGAACGAGTTCATATTCTACTTTTGTCCAAAAGTTTA
>CAUZRD010000144.1:0-5702 GCA_963582255.1 Alphaproteobacteria bacterium
TGATATATCTGCATGCTCAGTTGTCATGATAAAGACTCTTGCGGCCAACGATACTGGAACGTCTGTCGTACTCATTCTCGAAGTTGGCTGCGGGATTAATCAAAAAACTGATATCCATATTGTTTGTATCTGATTTCGAATATTAGGGGAAACCAAAGCCGCGAACTTCAATGCGAAACTGGACAGAGGCACTTTAAGGACGACGTTGGTGTTAATAAAAATAATAATTAATATAGAACATTTTTTAGGCATCCACTATGTACCTTTGATGTCTGGGGAGGTCTGATCGCGGAGATTTCGACGAAGCACTTTTCCGGTCGTTGTCATTGGCAGGCTGTCGATAAACACAATCTCTCGTGGATATTCATGTCTCGCCAAACGGTCGCGGACGGAGGTCCTGATTTCCTCAGCCAAATCGGCAGTGGGTCTAAAACCTGACGCTAGAACTACATATGCTCTAATGCTTTCAGTTCTCACAGGATCGGGGATACCAATCACCGCCGTTAAACTAACCGCGGGGTGGCGCTGAATCGTGTCCTCAATTTCGGCCGGTCCTATTCGGTAACCTGAGCTTGTGATAACGTCATCAGCACGGCCGAAAAATGTATAAAATCCATCCTCATCACGGGATGCTAGATCGCCGGTCAGCAGCCAGTCGCCTGCGAATTTTTCCTCAGTCGCTTCGGGATTCTCCCAATACTCGAGAAGCATCACGGGATCTGGACTCTTAAAGGCTAGGATGCCGACCTCGCCATCGGGCAACATGTTGCCATCGCCGTCGACGATGCCACCGATATGTCCTGGCATAACCACGCCAAGCGAGCCTATTTTGGAACACCCAAGGCTTGCGCAATTACCAAGGACCACGTTGCACTCAGTCTGACCGAAACCTTCATTAATTGTTACGCCGAACATTGAATTCATCTCAAGCAGTAGTTCTTTGCCAACAGCCTCACTGCCTGAAATGATGCTTCGCAACTGAACATTCTTATCGGCGACAAGATGACGGCTAGGGAGAAGAAGTTTCAGCATTGTGGGTGTTAAAAGCGTATTGCGCACCTGGTGACGTCCCATCATAGATAAAGAGAGTTCCGGGTCGAATCCCTTCATCGGAAATACCAGAACCGGTTTTCCATGGAACCAAGCCGGCATCAATACATCCATTAGACCGGCAAGCCACGCCCAATCAGCAGGCGACCAAAATAGGTCTCTCGGCTGCGGAAATAAATCATATAGGACTTCCAAACCTGGCATGTGACCGATCATCGAGCGATGGCCTTGGAGAGTACCCTTTGGCCATCCGGTGGTGCCCGATGTATAATTTATAAACGCCGGCGTGTCGGGTGTCAGGGCCAAGGTCTTGAATTCTGACGATGCACGTTCAATAGTCTTCATTAATGGTAAAGCGCCATCAATAGCGGGTCCTTCAATCACAAAAATGTGCTTTAGTGCTGACGCCGCGCGCTGAGCTTCCAGCGCCTTTGGTAAATTAATGCTATCAGTGATGAGCGTGCTGGCGCCGGTGTTGTTCAAACGATACTCGAGGCCATCAACGCCGAACAGGGTCGAGGTCGGCACAGATATCAGTCCTGCCTTCCAGCATGCTATATGAGAAAAGGCTGTTACTGGGTGTTGGCCTAACACAATCAGCACACGATCACCTTGTCGTAAACCGATAGTCTGAAAGGTATTCGCTAGACGATTTGCCAGTATCTGAATTTCCCGGAACGTGTACTTTCGGATCTGATCAGGCAGATGGTGAATCAATGCAATTTTTGAAGCATCGCTCGCATGACGGTCGCAGACATCCCAAGCGATATTGTAGTTTTTTGGCAATTTCCATTGGAATGAGCGATAGATATCCGCATAGTTATCCGCAATGGTAACGAGTCGGGTCATGCGTTATTTCTCGTCACTGTATTTGAAGGCTTTGGATCGGCAGATGGTGTAGCTAGTAATGTGTCAATCTCTACATATTGCGGCGATCTTGGGGACGCCAGTGGGGTCGTTGAATAGTGCGGCGCCGGAGCTGGCTGAACAACGCCATCCACCGTTGCAAACGCCCCACGCGCTTTTGCGTGGGGATGGCTAGGCGCTTCAGCCATCGACAAAACAGGGGCAAAGCAAACATCCGTCATTTCGAGCAATTCACACCATTCGTCGCGCGTTTTGGTTAGGAATAACTCCGCAAGCTTTATTTTTAGCTTTGGCCAGCTATCGGGGTCCATCTGTCTTTCAAAATCAGAATCAGTAATGACGAGTTTTTTAAGCAGGAGGGCATAAAATTGGGGCTCTAACGGCCCAATGGAGACAAACTGGTCATCTGCAGTTTTATAAGTCGTATAAAAGTGGGCACCGCCGTCAAGAAAATTTGCATCTCGATCAATATTCCAATCGCCAGTTGCGTACAATTCATAGAATGCCGTCATCAGTAACCCTGCGCCCTCGGTCATCGCGCAGTCGATAATCTGTCCCTGTCCCGTTTGTTGAGCATGCAGTAATGCCGCTGTCATACTGAAAGCGAGGAACATTCCACCGCCACCCATATCGCCTACCAGTGGCAACGGGGGAATTGGCCGTTCTGCTGGACCGATGGCCGCGAGCGCGCCACTTAAGGCAATGTAATTTATATCATGACCGGCATAGGGTGCCATCGGACCTGTCTGACCCCAGCCGGTCATTCGGCTAAAGACTAGCCGCGGATTGTCAGCAAGTAACACATCCGGGCCAATGCCTAGGCTTTCCATAGAGCCAGGGCGATATGGGTCTATTAACCCATGAGCCGTCTTTATTAATGCCCGAAACTTAATCACATCGTCTGGGTTCTTAAGATTCAGAATCGTCAATTTTTGAGAGCGCAGCATAAGGCGACTGATATCCTTCCGCATCGGTTCGCTGTTGCTCAATTCCGTTCCCTGCTTCCGCTCAATTCGAATGACTTCAGCACCATGGTCGGCCAAGAGCATACTTGCAAGTGGCGCGGGTCCTAGTCCTCCTAATGAAATAATCCGCAATCCAGAAAGAGGCCCCGCCATTAGGTAGGGTTCCTATAATCGACACAGAAAACCGCGCAGATTGCAGATCGTTCATTTTGAGCTATGCCATTATGATGCGCACTGCTAAGAGGTTTCATCGGCATCAGGTGGCAGTATATTCGGATTAATGCTGGGCTCTTCCAGGACATTTCGGAATAACTCATCCTAACACTCTGGTGTGCTTTTCGTTTCGCATTAGTGCCTCCACTGACCGTATTTAGCTTACCTGACCATTAGACCGATACAACTTACCTAACTTACTATAAAGGGAGTTTGTTGATGCGTCTAATATTCAATTTTTCACTTAATGATTGGATATAATTATAGATAGTGATAGGTTAATTTCAGCTAGGAGTTGACTCTGAAGGCTGAGATTGATCGAGCTCACTGAGCATTCTGGCTCTGCCGCTCTGGTTTAACTCCCCTATAGCATAAAGCTTGTGCCCTTCCGATGCAGGTGATAATAGCCAATCGAGCTAAAAATAAATGGTGCGCATGAGACCTTTTCCTAGAATCAGTAATGCGACTGATAAGCGACAGATGTCACAGTGCCTCTCTTGAAGGTAAAATCAGTAGATTATGATCCATAAGATTTTATGATCGATAGAACTAATATCGTATATTGGACTTTCGGTATCTTTCTGTCCGATACTCTGCGAAGAACATAAAATGGTATAAGGAAACAATAATAATGTGGTGTTTTGAAAATGATCCTGTCTTTCAAAATGAACTGGACTGGATTAGGGAGTTTGTCCGGAAGGAAGTGGTGCCTCTTGACTATATTTTAGGTAGTCAGTGGGATATCCGTGCCCCGAAATTTAAAGAATTAGTGCGGCCGTTGCAAACTAAAGTCAAAGCTCATGGGCTTTGGGCATGTCATCTTGGCCCAGAACTCGGTGGCAAAGGATATGGCCAGCTCAAACTTGCGCTTATGAATGAACAATTTGGTATTTCCCGTTTTGGGCCAATTATTTTTGGCGTACAGGCCCCTGATAGCGGGAATAGTGAAATCCTCTCTCATTTCGGCTCTGAAGAGCAGAAACGACGATATTTGGAGCCGCTATTAAATAATGACATCGTCTCCTGTTTTGCGATTACAGAGCCCCAAGGGGGGGCAGATCCTCTGCAGATTAGAACCACCGCGGTAAAGGAAGGTGATGATTGGGTTATTAATGGTGAAAAATGGTTCTCGAGTAGTGCTTGTTATGCTGAATTTTATATTATTATGGCCGTCACAGAACCCGATGCGCCGCCGCATAATCGGATGTCATTATTCATAGTACCGGCAGATACTCAAGGTATTGAGATTGTACGTAATTACGGTGTATACGGAGAGGCCGACAAGACGCATGGCCATGTTAGTTGGACGAATGTGCGTGTTCCGGCCGTTAATATGCTCGGAGGGCGCGGCGATGGTTTTGCCGTCACTCAAGTCAGGCTTGGCGGAGGCCGGTTACATCATGCCATGCGCGCCTTGGCGGAAGCGACGAGTTGCTTCGATTACATGTGCGAAAGGGTAAACTCGCGTTTTACCAAGGGCGAGGCGCTGGCATCAAAGCAGTTGGTACAGGAAAAAATCGCAGATTCCTGGGTTGAGTTGAGACAGTTCCGTTTGCTTGTCTTGGAAACGGCATGGCTTGTTGACCAGGGAAAATCTTGGAAAGAATTACGTAAACATGTGTCCGCCGTAAAAGCAACCATGCCAAAGTTACTTCATGATATTGCTTCGCGGGCACTCTATCTTCATGGCTCTTTGGGCCTCTCAACACAGATGCCTTTTTCTAGCTCAGTCCTTAATTCCTTTCACTTAGGCCTCGCGGACGGTCCTACCGAGGTCCACAAGGTAGTTGTTGCGCGTCAGGTGTTGAAGGACTACCCGCCGACAGAGGACATGTTTCCTGACTATATTCGCTACAAACAGGAGGCGCGTGCACAGGCGTTATATAACAAATGACGGCCTTATTTGACGTCTCTGGGAAATGCGTGATAGTGACGGGCGGCGCGCAAGGCTTGGGAGGAATGATTGCAGAGGGCTTCGTAAAAGCGGGAGCTAGGGTAATCATTACCTCACGGACAGCTGCTACTTGTGAAAAAACGGCTAAAGAGTTTGGAGAATTTGGCGACTGTATCCCAATGCAAGCAGACCTATCGACGGTTGAGGGGACCATTGACCTTGCCAATCGTATTGTTGCGAGAGAATCACGTATCGATGTTCTGGTAAATAACGCGGGTAAGACCTGGGGTGCGCCAATTGAGAGTTTTCCCGATAGCGCTTGGCAAGATATCATGGGCATCAATGTTCAAACGCCATTTACGTTGGTGCGGGAGTTTTTACCGCTCCTGAAGGCGTCTGCAACCGCAGAGGATCCCGCTCGAATAATAAATATTGGATCTCTAACCGCGCTGGTCGCTGAAAAACTTCAGGCGTACTCTTATGCCGCCAGCAAAGCGGCGATACATCATCTGACTAAAGTACTTGCCGCTGATCTTGCCGAGTATTCTATTACAGCTAATGTTGTCGCGCCGGGCTATTTCCCAACCCGGATGATGGCTCATATACGCAATGACGAAGACCGATTCCAAGAATTAGGCCGTCGTATACCGTTGACCCGGGTAGGGACTCCCGAAGATATTGCGGGGGCATGCATCTTTCTTGCGTCCCGTGCC
>CAUZRD010000145.1:0-5659 GCA_963582255.1 Alphaproteobacteria bacterium
CAAAAAGCAGTGCAAGCAAAAGAATAACGGCCCACCAACCCGCACTGCCGGCATCACCAGCGGCATTTTGGATAATACGCTGGAACCATGACAGGCTTTCAACCTGACAGATGCCGTCTACGAACATACGATCTGCACCGAATACACCACCGAGCGGGCCACAACCAACAGCCTCTTTAGTAGTAAGAAGTAACGCGAGAATCAGTAAAATTGGACCAAAAATCATAATCAGGTTCAAAACATCTTGTCGCGCCATATGCATGTCTTCGGTCAGCGCGCCGATGGCTTGGATTTTCTGTTTGCGGGCTTGGAATACCACCGAAAGAAACAGACAAAAGAAGAATGCAACAGCAGGGATGATGGCAGCCAGGATAACTTCGGAATAAGGGACAACCGTCAAAGACGCGAGTATAAACGCGGCCACGCCCATGACTGGCGGCATGATGGAGCCACCCGATGACGCCGCCGCTTCGACTCCACCTGCGAAAGTTTTTGAGAATCCGCGTTTGAGCATCATCGGGATTGTGAGTACACCGGTGGATAGTACATTCACAATCGGGCCACCTGAGATGGTGCCGAACATCGCGGACGAGACAATCGCTGCATGGGCCGGCCCGCCACGCAATTTGCGGGTCGATCTGAAGGCAAGTTTTATCAAGGACTGCCCACCAGCAGAGGCCCCAAAGAGCGAACCCAAGACCAGATAGGGAAAGATCGTATTTAGCATTATGTCGAGGAAGCGCCCCAATAGACCAGACGCGTTGTTTACCAGAATATCATGCACACGTGGGCGGCCATCCGACAGGAGGCGGGGTTCTCCGGCAAGTTTAGTCATCAGGTATTTGTTGATATCGTCAGGACCATGAAAATACCAAATGAACACGGTTACGATAGTATAAAGCGCGACTATAACCGCAACAATAACAAGCGGCAGCCCCCAGACCTTGACGTTGTAAGCGAGAAATATTAAAACTGTTATCCCTACAATACCAACCAACCAACCGCCGGTAGTACTCATACACTGTGGATCCTCGGTTGTGGAAGGAGGCGGCAGACCATAAGCAGCGGCTATCTCAATCTCACGGGCCAATGTGTCGGCTAGCAGCCGCGCTCTTTCACCGGTTATCTGATCAATCAAACAGATCGATTCAATTTCAATAAGGTATGTCATTGAGACGGCAAAGGCAGCCAGCACGAGGGCTGCGTCCATGAATAAACCAAAACGCCTACGGACTGGTGTTCTATCTGCCCAAGACACCCACATCGAGTGTTTTAAAGCGACGCAGAGCATCATGGCGCTAAAGGCAATCGGGTAAAACCATTCGGTTGGAAATTTGCGAACTGTCAACCAATCGAGACCTGTCACTGCGCGAACACCACTGTCTAGACCCGGAATACCAGGGATTGCGTTTGCTAACCCAATAAGGACGATAAGGATCGACAGGACATAAAGAGCCAGATTGATTTTCCGGATAGCAAGGTTCTCATCTTTGGGCGACTTATCCATGGGTTCTCTCTGAAATAGAAACACAAACCGGTACAGAACCGGTTTGTGAAATTGGTATCAAAGCGAGGTTAAGGTTTGGCGCAATCAGGCAAAGTATAGCCTGCCTCTTTCCACGCTCGCGCAGCGCCGGGGTGATATTGCATCGGCATCGCGCCGCACATGCCGGTGAACTCCAACGACGTTTCACCCAACCACACTGTTGGCATCATTGGAGATTTTGCCTTCAAAATAGGGATACCTTCGATAAAGGCTTTGGTCAGGCCGTAGGCCGTTTCCTCATCCATCGAGACGTTCACGACTTCGCCGCCAATATCGGCGTAACCGCGGAACATGCCGTCTTCAGAAACCACAGAAAAATTTGGGCCAAACAGCCCGTCAACAATCTCAACCGTTACGCCGGCTGTTCCGGGGGCACCTGCATAACGTCGACCTACTTCGCTTTCAAAGACCTCTTTTGGAAAGGAATGCACGACCATCGCACCAGATGCTGCTGCTTGGCCCTGACGGCCGTCAGGAAAATTCATAGGTAAAAGATGCGCGATTGCAGTACCATCGGTTATTGTTTTAACAGCCTGCCCCCAATTCACTTGAACCCCAGTATACCCGTCGCCGTCATTAAGCCCTGTTGCCAACTTGATCATTCCACGGGCCCGATTCAACGCCGCACCGCGTGGCGGACCATTATAAATAGTGGTTCCAGCAATCGCGTCGTAGCCTTCAAAATTAGAGCTTTTATACGAAGAAATCCCAAAAACTGCTAAACGGTAAGTATAAAGAACTGCCAATTTCGAAGCGAGTTCTGCCCCTGCCTCTTTGCCAAGCGCCGCGTAAGGGCCAACGCCTTTGGACATTAAGAATGGTAACGCAAAAGGTGCCGCTGCAATGTCGGTTTTGCCTTCGGCTACGTTTTTGACTGAATTGGTTAACGTTTGTCCAACCAAAACCTGAATGTCGGCGACGCCAGCAATAGAGACCACCTCAGAAAGGCCCAGAACAGTTGTTCCAGGTACGGAAATTGGCGATGCTGTTTCCGCAGTAAGGTTGACTTGGGCACTTAAGCCGCTCGCCATAAGCAGTGCTGTAATTGCACCTATGATGAATGGATTTTTAGACATTGTTTCCTCCTTAATGTTATTTTGTATTGATATGAGATGGTAGGCTTACGCCGCCCTCCTCGGCTTCTTCTCGATCCCAGTAGCAAGTAGGTAATAACGATGTCTTAATGTCAATATGCTCGGCACCATAACAGCTAAGATAATCCCAACGCAGCTGATCAGCCATGATCCAAAGAACATTCATCAGAAGTGCACCCGATCCCCACCTTTGAGATCCAAAATCTCACGTGCTTCATCTGGTGTGGCTACCTGGCTGCCAAGGTCCTCAACAATACGCCTGATTTTAGCGATTTGCTGGGCGTTGGACTCAGCCAACTGCCCGCGTGTAATAAGTAGGCTATCTTCAAGGCCAACACGAACGTGGCCACCCATTTGGCTCGCAGTGGTAGCAAGCCCCATCTGCGCACCACCAGCTCCCAGAACCGACCAACGGTAGTCATCGCCAAACAACTTATCTGCGGTGCGTTTCATGAACACGAGGTTCTCAACATCAGGCCCAATGCCACCGAGAATACCAAAGATGAATTGGATAAACACTGGCGCTTTGAACAGCCCAGTATCCATGCAGAATTTCAGATTATAGAGATGACCCACATCGTAACATTCGTGTTCAAACTTGATGTCATGGGGGGCGAGCGTTCGGGCGGCTTCTTTGATGTCACGGAAAGTGTTGCGAAAGATGTTACCATCAGAACCCTCCACATAGTCTTTTTCCCAATCGAACTTCCATTCATCGTAGCGCCCAGCCAATGGGTGGAACGAAAAGTTCATCGACCCCATATTCATTGAACACATCTCAGGGCTAAAAGTTTTTGCGGGGTTGATTCGGTCCTGGATTGACAAGGTTAGCGATCCACCAGTCGAGATATTCACAACCGCATCTGTTGCCTGCTTAATTCTTGGCAAGAAGCCTGCAAAATCATCAGGGTTCACCGAGGGAGCGCCGGTCTCATTATCACGCGCATGTAGGTGCAGAATTGACGCCCCTGCCTCTGCGGCCTCAATCGCTTGCTTGGTTATATCGTCGTAAGTATAGGGCAGTGCGTCCGACATCGTCGGGGTGTGAATAGCTCCCGTGACGGCGCATGTGATGATGGTCTTTTTTTGTTTGGCCAAGGATCAGGCTCCTTTGTATGTTGCATCGATGTGGACGCGATCGTCGTCCCTCCTAAAGTTATTATTATAACGTCTGCTATTGTTGGGGCAGAATTGCCTCAAGTTGTCTCAAATACTCTGCCACGCGTGTCTTGGTCTTTTCCAAATCACCCGTGGTCCAATCACGCAGGCCTGCCCCCGCGGCCATGCCGTTGCGTCCCGCATCGCGCATTTTTTGCAAGTAAGGGGATGGATCGCCGCTCGTTTCAAGGTCGAACAGGACTTGGGAATGAATATCTTGGGTCAGTTCTAACCCCACGAGGTCAGCATTCTCGAGCGGTCCCAGCACGGCAAGCCTGCGGCCAAAGCTTGCTTTCACCACGTTATCCACAGTCTCAGCAGAGCAAATTCCGTTTTCCACAAGCGAGATTGCCTCTCGCCAAAGCGCATGTTGCAGGCGGTTTCCGATGAACCCCGGGATGTCCTTTTCGACCATTGCAGGTGTCTTGCCAGCCACCGCCAGAAGATCAAACATAGTTTGCGCCAGCACAGGATCGGTCCATTCGGTCTTCACCACTTCAACCAACGGTATCATATGCGGTGGGTTCCACCAATGAGTGCCAAGTGCGCGGTGGCGTTTTTTGAGGCCTACCATAATCTTGGAAATTTGAATGACCGATGTATTGGACGCTAGGATCGTATCAGCAGTAGCATGCGCCTCAATTTCAGCAAATATAGCTTGTTTGAGTTCTAACTTTTCGGGTGCCGCTTCAAACACAAAGCTTGCATTGGCAACAGCCTCGGCTGTCGTCGGGGCAAGTGTCACACGAGCCAAAGTAGCCGCAATCTCAGGTTCATCTGCACCAAGCAAGCGCAAGCTATCAGCAATCCGTTTTGGCGCAGAAGTAAGGGCCTGAGAGAATGGATCGGTCAGTGTCACAATGTGCCCTGCTCGTGCAAAAGTGAGTGCAATACCATGGCCCATCAGGCCCGCGCCGATCACTGCTATATGTTGTCCGTGCTCCATCGCCTAGCCCGCCGTGTAGCCGCCGTCGGCGTATAAAATGTGACCAGTGTAGAAATCTGAAGCTTTAGAAGACAAAAACAACAGCGGCCCTGCCAAATCCTCAGGTTCGCCCAAGCGCCCCTTTGGCACACGCGCTAAAAACCCATCCCGCACTGTTTTGGCATTGTCGGTATTCTCAAACATCCACGCTGTCAGAGGTGAACGAAATACGGTTGGTGCAATAGCATTCACTGTAATGCCAGTTGGTCCCAGCTCACATCCGAGCGCTTTGGTTATGCCGTCAACAGCGGCTTTGGATGCGCAATAAGCGGTGTAACCTGCAGGGTGTCCCAAAAGTCCGCGCGCAGAAGAAACAAAGACAATCTTGCCGCCTTCGCCCTGCGTCTTCATTTGAACGGTGGCAGCGCGCGCGATCAACCACGACTGCGTGACATTGGCATCCATTACCGCATCAAATGTGGCAGGCTCCATGTCGTCGATTTTGGCAACTTTGTTCATGCCTGAGGCAACGACCAATATATCCAAACGGCCAAAAATTTTCACAGCCTTAGCGACCATATCGGCACAGGCGGCCTCACTATCTGGCCGAGCATTGATCTGATGTGTCTCACCATTGCATTTGAGCGCCACTTCTGCCATCGCAGTTGCGTTACCTGCTACCAGAACAACCTGGCAGCCCGCATTTGAAAGGCATTGCGCAGCCACAGCACCAAAAGCGCCGGAGGCACCAGTAATTAGGGCCACTTTTCCTTTCATTTCAAACATCGAAATTGGGTTATCCAACGACATACTCTACTCCAGTCTTTTTCCGTCGGGATACGGGATCACGACGAGCATTTTGCAAGTATGGTTGGTCTTGTTCTCGATCCGACGAACTTCGCCCGCTGGAATTGTACAACTGTCCATCGGGTGCAG
>CAUZRD010000146.1:0-5524 GCA_963582255.1 Alphaproteobacteria bacterium
GAAGTACGGGAGTGAGTTCTGCTCTACCGCGTTGTCCTTCAGACCAGAGCCAGTATTACGACAATTGCTTTGGCACCTACACCAATGCCGATGGGCACAAATACGTCGGTGAATGGAAGGATGGAAAATACCACGGTCAGGGCACTGCCACCTTTGCCGATGGGGACAAATACGTCGGTGAATACAGGGATAACAGACGGAACGGTCAGGGCACCTACACCTATCCCGATGGGGCTAAATACGACGGTGAATACAGGGATGGCAAACCGAACGGTCAGGGCACCTACACCTGGCCCGATGGGGCTAAATACGACGGTGAATACAGGGATGGCAAATACCACGGTCTGGGCACCTACACCTTTGCCAATGGGAATAAATACGTCGGTGAATTCAGGGATGGCAAACGGAACGGGGTAGGCACATTAGTTGGCCCGGACGGCACCCTGCTACACGGGGGGGTCTGGTTGAACGGAGAACCTGTCACCAGAAAATGAATAGCTGTGCTAACATCTATCCAACGGTATGGGGGGCTGCGATGAAGCTAATCTGCGCCACATCACTAGCAATCGGACTTGCCATACTTCTTGGAAGTACGGGAGTGAGTTCCGCAGAAATATACTTTAGCGCTGATTTACCGCGTTGTCCTTCAGACCAGAGCCAGTATCGCGACAATTGCTTTGGCACCGACACCTATGCCGGTGGGGCTAAATACGTCGGTGAATTCAGGAATGATAAATTCCACGGTCAGGTTTCTCATATAGATACCCTACAACGGTAGGTCTGGCAGCGGGAGTCTTTGCGACAAACCCAGCCCAAGCCCCTGCCTCAGGAACCGTGTCCCCTGATCCGGCGCTGATGAGCGGGTCATCCTTAAGACTATTTCCTTGATTTTTGTCGATGAGGTTCGGGAATTGTAGCAAACCTTAATAATCTTCTTGCCGGCAGACCTCAGGTAGGTTTCGACGTTGAGATTATGTGGATTACTGCCCCAGTCTTCGCCGATAACAAAAACATCGGCGTTCACTGCCTTACAGCCCGATATATATTCAAGTTCATGATACGGGCGCACGACGTCGACACTTTTCAGAGCTTCGAGCATTTCCACGCGTTGATCCAGCGGGATAACCGGAACATTGGGCTTGTAAAGGCTCACGACCTCATCGGAGGCCACACCAACCACAACCACATCACCCAGACTTCTGCAGCGGTTTAACAGCGCCAAATGCCCCACGTGTAGCAAATCAAATGTGCCAACAGTATAAACAATCATCGATTTATTCACCAAAATACAATTAATCGGTCTATGTATCTCAAATAATTGAAAACGCCCATCCCTAATTTGGAATTAAAATGACGACAGAAGAATCTAAACCTGAAAAATCACAGAAAAAATATATTATCTCTTACGTTTGGGATTTTCCCAATATCTTGTCTCTGTCCGGTCTTTTCTGCACGATTATTGCAATATATTTCATACTACAGGGTGTTTACTCTGCTGCGATGATAGGAATGATCTGGGCCGTTGCCTTCGACTGGGCCGACGGGCTCGTTGCGCGCAGGATAAAGGGCCGTTCAAGTTCTGACGGGCAGTTCGGCGGCGAGCTTGACCTGCTGATCGATATTGTGAGCTACGGCGTCACCCCCGCCCTGCTTCTGCTGAGCTATGGAAAATTCGACCCGGTGTTCCTGCCAGGCGCCTTTTTAATGCTTGCCGCCGGCGTCATAAGACTGAGCTATTTCAGTACATTTGGCCTGGCTGACGGGTCCAAATACACCGGGCTGGCGATCGACAACAATAACATCGCATTCGTCTTCATTTTTCTGTTCGAAGGTATGTTCAGCGCGGATGTTTTTCCCGTCATCCTCTATGTCAGCGGCCTCGGACTTGCGGCCCTGAACGTGTCACAGATCTCAACGCCCAAGCTCTCCGGAAAGCCGGTGAACGTGGTCCTCCTTGCGAGTTACACTCTCGCGATAACCGCGATCTATGGCTGGACTCTCCTGTAGATAATTGGGCGCCGTCAACACAGGGCAATTCGTTAACAAGACTTTTGTCATAAGATTTAAAGGTCGGGTCCGCCCGGCCTTTTTTCGTTCTGCTTAAGCACGTGCCTTCTTACAGGGGCGGCTGGCAAGCGGGAGGCTTTGCGACAAACCCAGCCCAAGCCCCTGCCTAAAGAACCGTGCCCCCTGATCCGAGGCTGCTGATCTGGTCTGGCGCCTAATCAATATCTAAGATCTCCCCCGGGGTCTCTGGGCCGTTTTCCGTGTGCCAAGCCCGATGATGCTCGCTCCCCGGCACGCTATGCACAGATCAAGGCCCTGGGGCCGCGGCTCACGGGCTGTGTTGGAGTCGATTCGGGTTCTGTCCGTGAGGTTTGGGGTTACCCTGGTTACCCGGTTTTGCGTGCAATTTGTAACCCGCATGTAACCCGGTAACTAAAAATGGATTAGCTATTTCCAGCTAAGTCCTTGAAAAAATTGGTGCCGGCTGGAGGATTCGAACCCCCGACCTACTGATTACAAATCAGCCGCTCTACCAACTGAGCTAAGCCGGCTTACTTTAAAGTCAATGGCTTATAGGCTAATTGAATAATAGTAGATAACTTTAGTTTGTCTATTTTTCAATTACAAAATGGGCCATGAATAGTGCCTTGTTGAGAGTGATAGTTACACTGGTCGCGAGGCCCCGATCTAAGTTAATAGATAATTCCTGTTTTCGGTATTATCGCGTTTATCTTTCTGGTTCTAGAAAAAATAATTAGCTGACGCGGTTGAAAGGGGTACCTCTTTGCAATGTTGATCTAAGCTCACACGATAGTGCTAGTAGACTGTGTGCGGCTTAGCCCGTGAAATGGCTTTGGTTGAACCCCATCAATGATAGCGCATTGAGTCCACATATCTTTTCACGATCTTTCTCATTTATCCCAGTCACCTGATAGACATGCTCGACCGGATCATACTCGCCCATATCGGCGGGATAGTCGGTGCCCAAGATCACGTGATCGGCACCAAACGTGTTGATCAGATATGCCAACTGATGAATAGAGAAGACCACGGTGTCAAAGTAGAATCTCTTAAGATAAGTTGATGGCAATTCGTCGATATGTTCGCGACAATCTGGTCGGGCCCCGAAGGCATGATCCATTCGACCGCTGTAGGCACCTGCAAATGCACCACCATGCGCCAGGAACACCTTGAGGGTGGGATGGCGGGCCATTACGCCGTCAAAGATCAGGTAGTGAACTGCCACGGTGGTATCGAGTGGGTTGCCGATGATGTTAGTCAGATAGTTGCGCCCGAACCGGGTCGTTTTGAATGACGCAGGGTGAATAAATACCGGTACGTCCAGTTCCTCGCATTTAGTCCAGAATGGCTCTAGCCGAGGAGCGGACAGCTCCTCTTCGCCGACGTACGCCGAGATCATTACCCCCCGAAATCCAAGTTTGCCGATAGCCCGCTCAAGCTCACGTACCGCAAGCTCTGTATCTTGCAGCGGAACGGTGGCAATCCCTGCAAACCGGTTTGGATGGGGTTTGATCTTAGCCGCGATCGAGTCGTTGATGAGCTGGCTTGATTCGTCCCCGAGGCTCGCGTCGACTCCATAGTGAAATTGTGGCGGTGCGCATGAGACAGCCATCACATCAAGGTTCATTCTGTCCATATCAGCAAGCCGGATCCCGACGTCGGACCATTCGTCGAAGCGTTTTGCAAATTGAGCTTGAGAAATCTCCAGTGTTCGTGGGTTCGATTGTCGACGACCAAGATGGCTTTCCTCGGACAAATGCGGTGCAACAAGCGAATCCGCTGCGGGAACGAACATGTGACCGTGGAAATCAACTGTGAGTGATTTTGGTCGGGGTGCTTCTCCGGTCAGATGCGAGCGTCCGGCTGTTGGGCCATAGGGTTTAATCGGGATTGCATTGGTCATTAAATATTGCTCCGTGTCGTGATGTTCATTGTGAGCCGGTTTGAAAAAAAAGCTTCCCCTATCCGTAGTAGAGTGCTGTCACAATGAACATGTGAAACTCGCACATGCCTAAAAATCGGTGATCAGCTGTTGTGACCTTAGTTAGGTCATTAGCCAAAATGATCTTGGCAAGGAATCTATCTATCCTGGTCACCAAAGGATAGACCAAAAATGATTTCCTTGTGGGAGCTAATATGGCCGATTGAGCTACTTACGAAGTCGCAATTTAATTAATTCGGATTTTCAAAAGTGTGAGTGCGGTAGTGCAGAGGAAGTGGATCTGATGATTTGATGCCGGTGGTAGCGATTAAGGTGATTAGCATTCGATGCTTGGTCATCTGCTACCGGTTGCAGAAAAATGTATCTGTAAGGCAATTGCCGCGGCCGATGCTACATTTAAACTTTCAATCGGGCCAGGGAGGGTAATGCGGTAAATGCCATCACAAGCCTCGCGTGTCAGGCGCCGGATGCCATGACCTTCTGAGCCGAGTACTATGATGAGAGGTTGGTGACCCGCGATGGCACCAAAAGGTTCTCCGCCCTCGCCATCTAAACCCACAACCCAGTAACCGGCGTCCTTTGCAGCTTTGAGGGTCCGCACTAGATTGGCTTCTTCGATAATTGGCACATACTCACACCCCCCAGAAGCGGCTTTAGCGATCAGACCGCTCTCAGCCGGTCGATGCTGGCGGGTGGTTATGACAGCGCGTGTTTTGAATGCCGCGGCAACACGTAGAATCGCACCGAAATTCCTTGGGTCGGTTACCTGATCAAGCGCAATCAGGGGACTCTGTGGAATAATGTCGCTCAGAGAAAGTGTTGCAAGGGGCGCGGCCTTGACAATAATGCCTTGATGGACTGCCTGCTGATCCACAAGCTTATTTAGTTCTTTTGGCGCCAAAATTTCGACGTGTACTTCGCGTGTTCCCACAGCTGAACTCGCCCGAGATTCCATGTTTTTGCTGGCGTAAACGCCCAGAATCTCTCGGCGTGTGTTGGCCAGAGCTGCAAAAGCTGCATGATGACCGTAGAGGAAAACTGCCTCGCCAGGTCGGGTTCTTTTACGTTCAGATTGCCTGCCGGACTGCTTAAGTGTTTTTATTTGCTGCTCCTTAGTGAACTTTGCAGTTGACATACACCACCCTAAACTTGATATAGCAAACTCTTTTGGGAGCTTTCGAGCGCCCATGGATTTATATTGTCTGTTTCCGGCACTATGTTTTTAGGAGGGGTGCCCGAGTGGTTAAAGGGGACGGGCTGTAAACCCGTTGGCTTAGCCTACGTTGGTTCAAATCCAACTCCCTCCACCAGCGTTCAAGTGTTGGAGGACAATAATTTCGGGCGGGTGTAGCTCAACGGTAGAGCAGCAGCCTTCCAAGCTGAGGACGAGGGTTCGACTCCCTTCACCCGCTCCACTCGTCCAGACTAGAAATTTTAGATGCGCTTGTGAGCGCTAAGGAAAGCGGAGAGCCACGATGGCGAAGGAGAAGTTTGATCGTTCGAAGCCTCACTGCAACATTGGCACTATTGGCCATGTTGACCATGGCAAGACGA
>CAUZRD010000147.1:0-5470 GCA_963582255.1 Alphaproteobacteria bacterium
AAGGGCGCAGAGCTCTTCAGGACCCCGTTGCCTAGGTTCACAAAGAACGAATTGAATCACTATGACAATTGAAAATTGTTACGTTAATGTAGTGGCACAAAGGATCAACACAAAACAATCAACACAAAGTATGGCCCGCTACCGGCGGGGCGAAATCTGACCTGAGGAATAAAAATATATGACTAAGCAAAGAATTCGAACGGCCATTCTTAGCTCGATTCTTTTGGTACTTATCGGTTGTTCTTCCGAAGACCCTGGCGAAACCAAAGCGGGTGCTTTCGAACAAAAATACTGGGTCGAAGACTATGTTACCCAGTTGAATTTCCCATGGGCGATGACCTGGCTCCCCGACGACACACTGTTACTCACCGAGCGATTCGGAAAGATTAAAGTAGTGCGTAACGGTGCGATTGTCGCAGAACTTGAGGGGGTACCGGAAGTGATGTCAGCCAGTCCTTACGATGGCTTGCTCGACATAAAAATTGATCCGGATTTTGAGACCAGCCCGTACCTGTATCTCACCTATACCCGGGGCACAGCGACGGCCAGGATCGGCGTGGTCTATCGCGCCAGGTTGGAGGGAAACCGGCTGGTTGATGGCCAGGAACTGTTTAGTACATCTCCGCCTGCGCCAACCGGCGGGCCGAACATCACACGCATTCAATTTCTTAAAGATAAATCACTGATCGTCGGAATCGGATCGAGCGGCCAACCCGGTAGCGGCATGGTGCAACGCGTCGATGGACACATCGGCAAAATCATTCGAATTAATCGGGATGGCTCGGTCCCGAATGACAATGCGATTGCAGTCGGCGATTCCAATGCTAAACCAGAACTGTTGGCAACCGGATTTCGATCGCCGGGGGGCTTTGCTTTGGACGAAGATGACCAACTATGGGTTTTGGACATCGGACCCTTGGGAGGCGATGAACTGAACTTGCTAGAAGCAGGTGGAAATTACGGTTGGCCGTTGTTGAGCTGGGGTTTTGACTATTCTGGACGTGCGATGTCGGATCAGCAGACGGCAGCCGGGTACGTTGATCCGGTAGTAGTTTGGAGTCCTTCGATCGCACCCTCGGGCCTTACTTATTACGGCGGCAGCACATTCCCGGCCTGGCAGGGGGATCTGTTCATCGGCGCACTGTCCGGCCAGGCAATCCGCCGGCTAAGAATTCGCGATGGCAAGCTCCTGCACGAGGAACGTTTATTGGCAAACTTCAATGAACGTATCCGCTCAGTGGAAGCCGGCCCTGATGGTTTTTTGTATGCCATAACAGACTCTTCTAAGGGCAAAATTCTCCGCATCCGCCCAGGACAACCAGCCGGGGAAGAGTTGGCACGCGTGGCGCAACCTTTCAATATGCCTGCGGGTGCAGATCTCGAAGCCACCCTGAAACAGCATGGTGTTATGCAGGAAGAAGAAACCATTGCCGCGGAAAGTGTCGACTACGACTCAGCGCATGCTGAGTCACTGTTTGTGCAAAATTGCGGAACCTGCCACTCGTATAAAGAAAGCACTAACAGCAAAATTGGCCCAAATTTGGCTGGAGTCGCGGGCCGCCGATCCGGTACGTTGCCGGGATATTCGTATTCGTCGGCATTGGCCAATGGGAAAACCAGCGTTACCTGGGATTACTTTACGATCGCTGCCTTCCTGACTAATCCGCAGGCCTACTACCCGGGAACAAAAATGGCCTCACCTCCGATCAGCTATGTCGATGCCGTGCAAATAGGTATTTTTCTCAATGACGGGAAGACTTTCTAATGAAGCTCTGGCGGCGTAGATAGAGCACCACTTCGCCAACAGCATCATCAGCAATAATGAGCTTGGAAAAGTGCTCAAACACCTCCTGCGCTCCGACCAGGCTGGACACCGCGCGTTAGCCGTAAAGCGAGCGCACTGCGTCCACAATTTCCTGCGCGCCGGGGAGGTATTCTTTTTCTAGCCCCGGTGCAAAGGGTATCGGCGTAAACGGCGCTCCCACTCGTTTTACTGGTGCATCCATAAAATCAAAGGCTTCATCCGCGATAGTGGCCGCTATCTCAGCGCCGATACCGCACGTCCGTACCGCTTCGTGAGCTACCACAGCCCGACTGGTTTTTTGCACTGATGTTAATATCGTGGTCATGTCCATCGGTGATAGCGTGCGAGGATCTATCACTTCTACGCTGATTCCCTCTTTCGCCAATTCGTCTGCCGCTGTTAGCGCATCTATTACCGAACGCCCAACCGCCACCACCGTCACATCGCTGCCGCTACGCTTGACCTCCGCAACGCCCAGGGGCAATACATAAGCTTCATCAGGCACCTCCATACTGGTTTGCATGCAGCGTTTATTGCTAATGTAAATTACCGGGTTATCGTCTCGGATAGCAGCAGTTAAAAGACCTTTGGCGTCGTAAGCATTGGAAGGCATGACCACTTTCAAACCAGGAACGTGACAGAACCAGGCTTCCAAACTGCCCGAATGCTGAGCCGCGCTGCTGCTATCGATTCCAGCGTGGGTGGTAACCACGACAGGAAGGCTCGCTTGCCCACCCAACATGTACTTCATCTTGGCCATCTGGTTAACAATTTGATCCATACCAACCGCCACAAAATCCATGATCATGATTTCGATAATAGGTCGAAGCCCGACAGCCGCCGCGCCTACGCCGATACCCGTAAGCGCTAATTCAGAAATGGCGGTGTTAACAATCCGCTTGTCTCCGTATTTAGCATGCAGACCCGCTTCGGTTCCAAAGGGCCCACCGACGCGCACGTCTTCGCCAGCCACAAAGACTCTATCGTCTCGGCTCATTTCCTGATCAATAGCCTCGTTAATGGCTGCAGTCATTGTTTTGTTAGTCATACCGTGGACTCCGAATAGACATCTTCATATAAGGCATCGGGATGCGGATCCGGCGCCTGCTCCGCATTGGCAATCGCACGATCCATGTCGGCAGCAATACGCGCAGTAATAGTGTCGGCTGTGTTGTCATCGAACACCCCCTGGGCAATGAGCACCTTGCGCCACTGCTTTATGGGATCACGCGCACGCCACCGAGCGATTTCATCCGGGTCCCGTTCGAGCATTCCAAAGTCGCGGCCAACATGATCGTAGTAACGGTAGGTTTTGCACTCCAACAACGTAGGCCCGGCGCCGCTGCGAGCTCGCGCAATGGCCTCTATTGAGGCTTCATGTACCGCGGCGATGTCCATACCATCCACCATGGCACCTGCTATGCCATAGGACGCTGCACGATCGACAATATCGGTCACCGACGTTGTCGATGCAGCGCTGGACCACTCGCCATAACCATTGTTTTCGCAGACAAATACCATGGGGGCTTTGAGTATGGCGGCCATATTCATGGCTTCATGAAATGCCCCTTCATTGGTGGCGCCGTCGCCGAAAAAACAGACCGTGACGCGATCATTACCTTGGTACTGGCTAGCGAATGCTACGCCTAACCCTATGGGTAGCCCCGCGGCAACTATCCCATTGGCACCAATGATGCCCAGGTCTAGAGCCGCCATATGCATGGAACCACCCTTGCCGCCGTTGTACCCCGTGGCCTTGGCAAACAGCTCAGCATACATGCGCTCCACGTCACCGCCCTTGGCAATAAGGTGCCCATGACCACGGTGGGTAGAGGTAATGTAATCGTCGTCATTGAGCGCTTCACAAACCCCTACGGCTATTGCCTCTTCGCCGCAGTAGAGGTGAACCGAGCCATGGACTCTTGCTTGCTCCATTAACAACCCGGCGCGCTCATCAAATTCACGGATGCGGGTCATTTGTTCAAACATTCGAAGCATGTCTGCGTTGGTTAGATCCATTGAGTTTCTCCGTTCTGATGCTGAATTTTGATTGTTAAGTTATTCCACCGGCATGCCCGGAACCGATCAGAGTCAAGACTCCGCTAAAATCTGTTGACTTGCAGTCTATTGTGAAAGCTATGCGCCTTAGACGAACTGGACGCGTTTCGTCTAAGGCACTAACTGCAATTAAAATCGTCATGCAAAGCTGATAGAGGCTAGTACGGCGCCGTGCCGCCATCAACGCTCCATGTGGCGCCGGTGATACCTTCACCTACGTCTGATGCCAATAACAATGCAGTTTCAGCAACTTGCTCGACTTTGTTGGGACGCTTGATGGCCGATTCCTGGGAGAATAAATCAACCATCTCGTCGAACGTCAGGCCCATCGCTTTCGCTGTGGCAGGGCCGTCAGCTTTGACTATATCGGTAATAATGAGCCCAGGACAAATGGCGTTTACGGTTATTCCGTCCGCACCTACTTCCTGAGCCGTGGATTTGGTCAAACCGTTAACCGCATGTTTGGCAGCAGTGTAGGAAGCAAAAACCGGCTTACCAATTTTACCTTCAACCGATGAGATGTTGATGATGCGGCCAAATTGTTGCTCAAGCATGGAACGCAACGCGCGACGGGTCGCCCAAAATGTTGAATACACACACAGCTTCATCGTGTAATCGAAAGATTCATCGGTCAAATCGACAAGAGGCAGTAAGTCTCCTGCGCCACCCGCGTTGTTCACCAATATATCAATGCGCCCATAACGCTCGATGGTCCCATCAACAAAGCCTTCGATGTCTGCTTGCACCGTGGCATCACCCTGGATAAACACCGAGCGCTCGCCACCGCCGAGCTGCTCAACTGCCGCAGCCCCTTTAGCAGGGTCTCTGGCCATAATCACGACACTGGCACCCTCTCGAAGGAAGGCTGTCGCAATAGCCAGCCCGATGCCGGCCGAACCACCGGTTATTGCAGCAATTTTTCCCTTAAGTTTCATATTCATTTCCTACTTCATGAACTGCAAGTTTCGCACAAACTCATCAGTGAATGGAATTTTCATCCGCGTATTAAACGTTACTGCTACTCGCCTTTGCGTAAAGCGATTATGCCGAGAGTGCCTGAAACAACTTGCTGAGACGGTGGCTGCGGTGCTTGCCAGGTATCAGCCAGCGTCACTGCCACGCTCTTTGGCTTGTCTCTGGGCCTAAATAACTCCGGATTCTCGAAGCCTGGTTACCTCCGCTACCGTATACCCGAGGTCAGCCAAAACCTCACCCGTATGTTCACCCAAAGCCGGTGCGCAGGTGGGTCCCACCTTCGGCACATTAGATATTTGAATCGGGTGTTCAATGATGAGCGGTGTCTTGATCCTGTCGTCTTCTGGTGCAACGACCATCTGGTTCTGCAGTACCTGTGGATCGTTCTTACTTTCTTCTACCAGAGCAACAAGATTGACGGGTAGCTCATAAGAATCAAATATTTTAAGCCAGTGTTTTGCTGCATTTTGTTCGATGATTTTTTGCAATTCGCGCCCCAGTAGTTCGCGATTTTCGAACATCAATTCCTGACTGATGAATCTGGGATCAGCTAAAAGTTCAGGGGCGTCCAGCGCGACAAAAAGTAGACTTTGCAAATCTTCGTTGCGGATCATGTTGAACTGTAGCCACCGC
>CAUZRD010000148.1:0-5387 GCA_963582255.1 Alphaproteobacteria bacterium
TCA
Source organism: Alphaproteobacteria bacterium (assembly GCA_963582255.1). GTDB lineage: Bacteria > Pseudomonadota > Alphaproteobacteria > Rhizobiales > TMED25 > CAUZRD01. The sequence continues at coordinate 4 of CAUZRD010000148.1, forward strand.
CATAAAAATACGGACAGGCTGACCATGAACGGATATGCGCGAGGTGGGTTTAACATAGCCTATGAAGAACGCGTCAATGTTCGAGAAATGCGTGCCAAACGCGTTGCCCGGGCTCAAGAACAGCGGCAAAAGGCAGGGTTAGATGCCATTCTTGTCTGGAAAGATGAAAACCAGCGATATCTAACCGACCTGCGTCCGCAAATCATTCACGGAAAATCTACTGCGCTGAACGGCGCGCTATTGATCGAAGGACGTGGCCCGATTTTATTTTGCTCCGGTGGTGAGCGCGACCGGATTGATCGTACCATGCCGTGGATCGAGGAAGTGCATACCATCCCAATCATTGAGGAATATGCTCTTGTTGACGGATTAGTGAAAGATATTCTAGGCCCAGTACTACATGAATATGGCCTGAGCAAAGCCAAGCTCGGACTGGACGAAGGCAATATGGTTTTCCTTAAGGCTCTAGAGCGCCATTTTCCTGAACTCCAGGTCGAAGATGGCGATACGCCGATGCAGCTTGCACGCAGATTCAAACTACCTGAAGAAATCATCATGCTGGAAGAAGCAACTGCCATTGCCGATGCCGTGTGCGCTACCGCATCAGCCGCAGTCGCCGAAGGAGTGCGCGAATTAGATGTGGCTGCTGAAGCGATGCATACCCTCTATACACTTGGCGGTGAGTACTCACACGTCACCACACCCTTTGTCGCATCGGGCGAACACATGGGCCCGCCCAATCGCATATGCTCGGAAAAAATCATACGCAATGGTGACCTTGTATTTATCGACATTGGTGCCGCATGGAACGGCTATTTTGGTGACATGGCCCGGACCGTTCTGTGCGGCGACAAGGCCTCCGAGGATCAAAAACGAATCTACACCGCGGTTTACGAATCCCTTCAGGATGGAATTGCTGAGATGCGTCCAGGACGTACCAATAAGGACTCTGCTGATGCGTTCATCAAAGCAGCGGACAAATATGGACTTGGTGAACGCTATCTTTCTCTCTTTATTGGCCATGGCGTAGGCATCGGTGCCAACGAACCACCATACGTCGGCGAGACCCTACCTGGCGCGCCAACATACGAGTTCGAACCCGGCATGGTGTTTGCCATTGAGCCTCTTATATGGGTTGAAGGCATTCGCGGCGGAGGAGGCGTACGTCTGGAAGAAATGGTTCTGATTACCGAAGACGGACCACATGTGATGTCGCGGGCACCGTTCGATCAACGATTGATGTTGGACTAAATGATGTCCAAGACGACTCATTCGCATCGAGGCCAATCCATCAATATTAATGATGGCAAGCAGCAAAAAAGATTATTTTCCTTGAGGGCCTAGCAAAGCTAGTCTATGTAACCAGATTATAATTATTGTGCGTGAATTAGCGCGCCACTGACAAAGGGTGGAGACATCATGGGTGCAAATTTTGGTATGGTCGGTATGGACTGGCAGCAGCGGGTCAATTGGGACCGTATGCGCAATTACCGCCTCGAACGTGCAAGAGAGAAGATGAAAGAGGCCGGTCTCGGTGCTATGGTACTGATGTATGATGAGAACGTCCGATATATTACCTCAACGCTCACTCCGGGCTGGAACAGGCTAAAACCTGGCCTTCGCTATGCCATGCTGTGCGGCGACGGCGCTCCAATCATATTCGAACAGGGCGACCTTGGTTTTCAGATCGAACGCCACTCACCTTGGTTGCCCAAAGAAAACATCCGCTACTCATACGCTTGGATTAAAGGCGCGGCCGGCCCAGCTTCCACACAGCAGGTGAAGAAATTTACTGCTGCGATCAAGGAAGAGATGAAGCGCCACGGCGTTGCCGGTGAGAAGCTTGGTGTTGATTTCGTCGATATCAACATGATCAAAATTTTTGAAGAAGAGGGAATCAAGTGGGAAGATGGCATGTCCCCGATGATGAAAGCGCGCGCCGTCAAGAACGTCGATGAGCAGGAATGCTTTCGTATCGTTGGCGCGATCGGTGACGCGGCTCATTGGGAGTGCATGAAGTTCCTTCGCCCGGGCGTGACGGAAAATCAGGTAACCGCCCATATCATGAAGTTCCTTTATGATATTCCTGGCATGGAAGATGTTGAGGATGTCATCGTTTCGTCCGGCCCGAACACTTGGCCAAACTGGCGGAATTTTTCTGACCGTATCATTCAACCCGGCGACATCGTCTTTATGGACCTCGCGGCCCTAACGTGGAACGGCTATAAATCGTGCTACTATCGCACCTATTGTGTTGGTAAAGAGCCAACTCAGGAGCAAAAAGGTACCTATGAAACGGCACTGGGATGGTTGTATGACTCAATCGGCGCTGTGAAGTCCGGTGCCACTACTCGTGACATTGCGCTTAAATGGCCATCGGCAAAAGAAGCCTATGGTTATGAGGAAGAAGACCAAGCGGCAGCAAACCTTTGGGGCCATGGCCTTGGACTTGCTCAGTATGACCCACCTGTCATCTCACGCATCTGGTCACTTGATCATCCAATCGAAATCGAAACGGGCATGACCTTCGCACTGGAAACCCAGCACGGAAAAATGTTCCACTACGGTGTGCGTATCGAGGAAATGCTGATCGTTCACGACGATTCGATCGAGATCGTCTCCAACTTCCCTGTTAAACAGATTACGGTTGTTGATCCGATCCCTGGTTACGGCGATCACGTAGGTTCTGCCGCCCGAGATATATCGAGATAATGGCATTGGCCGAGCGGTTAGGGCATTGCTCGGCCAGATCCATCACCGTACGCAACTTGCCAAAGTCCTTAAAACACTAGTGCCCCCAGTATTAAAAAATGCCCACTAAAACCACACGTGAATTTATCGTACCTCTTTCTTCAAAACTTGCGCTTAATCCTGAGTTCGTTGGCCCAAAAGCGGCTAACCTTGCAGCCTTAAGCCAAGCTGGATTTCCAACGCCGGGCGGTTTTTGTCTAACTGCAGATGCCTATTATTATCAACTTGAATCACTTGGACTGCGCGACGCTGTCGCCGCATTCGATCCAGAGGATATAGCGCCATCAAGGCGTCTTGCGGTGGATGTTAGGCTAGCGCTTTACGAGCAGCCAATCTCAGATGAGATTCTTGAACCACTCCAGGCTGCTTGGTGCAGCGGGCATGAGGCCGTTGGCGGTTTATGGGTAGTCCGCTCATCAGCTTTGATTGAAGACCGTGCAGGTGCAAATTTTGCCGGACAATTTGAAAGTTTTCTTGGACTAGCTAACGAAGCCGAGATCATTACCGCCATTAGAGCTTGCTGGGCAGCTCTCTGGACTACCAATGTACGCCGTTACATGGAAGGCAACCAGTTAAGCCCAGCCGAAACGGCCATGAGTGTACTGATACAACCACTGATAGCCGCCAAAGCTTCCGGTGGGGGGCTCAGCCAGACTCCAGAGGGTGACATGCTAGTTGCCGCGACATGGGGGCTTGGCACGTTAATCGCTCAAGGCGAGATCGTTCCCGACAGAATTATTCTGAACCGCGATGGATCGGTAAAATCCATACATCCAGGCCACAAGGATCATAGTGATAACTGCGAGCATGGTGGGGAGTCCCACCCTCAAGCCGTTGCCGGACATCTGATCGATGAACCTTGTCTAACTCCACAAGAAGCAAGTGAACTTGGAGGATACCTTCTGCGCGCCGAACAACTGATGGGCATGCCGGTCGAGATTGAATGGGCAATGGATGAGCATGGCATAAAGATGCTCCAGTCACGCCCATTAACAGTCGAGAAACCAAATGTTCCAGATGATCTTTGGGCTGATAAGCCGGGTCTACGGGGCCATCCGGCAGGGATAGGCTGGGGCCATGGGCGTGCCATCGTCATCGAGTGTGAATGCCAACTTTCGCGTGTATCTCGTGGTGACATTCTCATCACTAAAGTAGCGGGACCTGCGCTAAGTACTATCCTGCCGAATATTGCTGGTATTGTTTCAGAACGTGGCGGTTCAACATCTCATCTGGCTTCCCTCGCCAGAGAGCGCGGCATCCCCGCAGTGCTTGGCGTTATGGATGCCACAACTAAAATTCCAGATGGCGCGCAGGTCGCGGTCGACGGTGTAGCCGGTATTGTAAGGTGGATACAATGACAACTCCGCGTATTTTTATTACCCAGCCAGTAGCTCAGTCAGCACTTGACCGAATCCGCACTCGCACTGATATCACCATGCATGCAGACTCATCAAAAATTTTGACGAAAGATGCGCTGATCGAAGCTGTTCGCAATACAGATATTCTCTATTGCCTTCTACACGACACAGTGGACCGTGATGTGCTAATCGCCAATCCACAATTGCGCGCGGTCGCATCACAATCCATCACACCCGACCGAATCGATGTCGAGGCCGCAACAGAACTTGGCATTCCAGTAACCGTTGTACCCGCTGTCGTCACTGACGCGACTGCAGACATTGCTTTTGCTCTTGTTCTATCCGTTGCCCGCCGCATACTTGAGGGGGATAAACTGGTCCGCTCTGGCGGATTTCCTGGTGCTCAATCCGCTCACTTGCTCGGCGCCGATGTCTCGGGAAAGACAATTGGCTTGATCGGAGGCAAGGGCCGTATCGGACAGGCTGTCGGCCGACGCGCGCAAGGATTTGATATGCGGGTTTTATATTGGGGACCGCGTAGATTAACCAAAGATGAGGAACAGGCTGCAAATCTTGAGTACATGGATTTCGATGACCTACTGGCTGCATCAGATTTTATTTCGCTGCACGCGGCCATGAGCCCTGAGACCCACCATTCGATGTCTACCCGAGAGTTTAAACTAATGAAGTCTACGGCATTCATAATCAATACTGCCCGAGGCCCTGTGATCGATGAAAAGGCACTGGTCATCGCGCTGCAAACCGGCGAGATTGCTGGTGCAGGTCTTGATGTCTTTGAAAACGAACCAGATGTCGAGTCCCCTCTTTTGACCATGAAAAATGTCGTTCTTACGCCTCATCTTGGTTCTGCAGCCCATGATGTACGTGAGGGTATGGCACATCGTGTGGTTGACAATATCGTTGCATTCCTTGATGGAACATCTCCGCCAAATTGCGCCAATCCGCAGGTTTTGTCTGATAAATAAGAAGACTTAAAATTAATTTATACTGAGGAAAATATCATGAGTGGGCCCAAGATTGTTGTTACCGATAGCCCGTTTCCAAATCTTAATCTGGCCAAAGCCGCACTCGCCCACTTAAACCCGGTGATTGTTGAAGCCAAGAGTCCCTCCCCGGATGATATTTTAACGGCAGGTCAGGACGCGGATGCTATTTTAGTTACTTACGCAAAACTGCCCGGAGATCTATTGCGCCAGATGCCCAATTGCAGGGCCATAGGGCGCTTTGGCATCGGTGTCGATAATATTGATCTTG
>CAUZRD010000149.1:0-5336 GCA_963582255.1 Alphaproteobacteria bacterium
TGAAAAATCCATATCATCTCCATCACCGCTAGCGGGTAAAGCTAAAACCCAAAAGACCAAAACAAAAAGTCGCCGGCTTACCTCATTAGTTTCACAACGGAAGCTAAACTAGATTAGGTGTGCTCCGCAGATGAAAAATTCCCCGGCGTACGGGAACACATTCCGTCATGGATTGATGGCACGATTGGCTAATTTGCCTCGTTTAAAGCTGTGTTCATAATCACAGCAAATTATCAAATAACTCGAAAAACATCTAATCTTTTTTGCAACAAACCACATCCCAACTGCACCCAGCCGGAGGAGCAATCCAAAATCGCGCCACCTTCATTCGCGGTCACTTCTGCCCCTCAACGACTATACGCAAGTTCAATCATACTGGCACACGCCAATCTGAGTAGACTCTAGCCGCCAGCTCCGCTGTTAGTCAGAGATGAGCCGATGAAGCGAGGTCAACTTCTTGGCCCGACTGCAGGCAAATACAGTGCATCCCACCGGATAATTGTACGGGCCATGCACATTTCCAGCGCCACCGCCATAGACATAATCACCTGGGTTAAGCACCTTTCCATTCACATGCATTTCACCCTCAAGTACGAATATTGAGTGATAGTGATCGTGCTCATGGGCGGGTTCTACATAGCCTGGAGGAAATCTGACAAACCGCTCAGCCCTCTCGGAGACCTCGTCATAGCCCTGACGTACAACCTTAACCTCAACACCTTCGGGAAGTCCTAGCAATTTTGATCCGTCTTGCCACTCCATCTCATCAGTGTTGGCGGCAAAGAATGTCCCTACGTAATCCATTGTTTGTCTCCTCCTAGCCCCTCAACGCACTCCGGTGAGATCACTGTCGCGGCCCGCTTCAGGGCTGCGATGAATCTGGTTCATCTTCTCAGCTCGGCTGCAGGAAAATACGGTACATCCCACTGGGTAGTGCATAGGACCGTGCTGTTCGCCCGGGCCGCCGAACATAAAATCTCCAGGTTTTAGGATTTTACCGTGGAGGTGCATCTCCCCCTCTATCACCAGGGTCGAATGAAGATGGTCATGAATATGAAGTGGCTCAACATAGCCAGGAGGAAATTTGACAAACTTGTCAACTCTCTCCGACACGCCATCTACCCCCTCTGCAACGATCTTCACCTGCACACCTGGTGGCAGTCCGATCACCTTCGTGCCATCCTCCCATCCGAGATCATCGCAATGTAGCGCTAGAAATTTCTCAGCAGGTTTCATTGAGATTCCTCACATTTTACAGGTAGGCCTGACAAGGACACTCCTTGGGCCAGCAAGTTCGCACGCCGGTCATGGTATAAACATTAGAGATTCAACAACCAACGCCGCAGTCCTGAATTCAGAACCAAAAAACTTGTACCCCACCTTTAAACCGGCTGTAAACCTACCCTAATTTGAGACGAAAAATTTTGGACAACTCATATTTTGTTGACGATGCCCTGTAGTATTCCAATGGGCCAGTAATTAGGCCAACTGAATGCACCCGCAATGCAGAAGATTTCTGTTGCCGTGCGCTTTTAATAGATTACTTAGCGTAAAAACCGCCGGATTAGATTGTTTCCGAGTTCAATCATGACAACAAAAAAAACAACCACTATTGTCAGGGTTGAAACCTTTTCATACTGAAATGCCCGAACATACATCTGAATGTAAAAACCGATGCCCCCAGCACCAACCACCCCAAGGATGAGTGACTCGCGTAAGTTCATCTCAAAGCGAAACAGTGTATCTCGCACTACATCAGGCGCAATCTGCGGCCAGACACCATAGCGCATCCGCTGAAGGAAAGTTGCGCCCGCGCTCTCCAGCGCATCCACCGGTTCCGGGTCGACCCCTTCGATCGACTCGGCATAGAATTTAGCAAGCATCCCTGTCGCATGGAAGGCAATCGCGAGAATGCCGGGTAGCGGACCCAAGCCCACCGCACCTACCATCAACATCGCAACCAGGATGAGCGGAATTCCTCGGATGGTCGCTAGAAGCCAAGTCACCGGCATACTTACAAAACGAGGCGTTATAGTGCTAGCGGCAAGTAATCCTAGAATCACCGAGAAAAAAATACAGCCAACGGTGCCCAGGACCGCAATACGCAATGTCTCCGCCGAGGCCTCTATTACCACCGGCAGCACAGTTAAATCCGGCGGAACCATCCGCGACAAAAAATCGCCAATTCGAACACCACTAGCCGCAAGTCGGTCGATATTTATATCGCTTTCTATCCACGACCAAACGACCAGAAGCGCAAGCGCAATCGATACAGAGAACACCCCCCAAGCGTGCTCACGCTCGCGAGAAAGCCGCTTTGGGGATGATTTTGTCGCATGCTCGATCGTCACTCAGCCGCCTCACTGTGATCTTTACCATCATCATCATTGTATATCGACGCGAGCAACCCTTCATCTACTGCGCTTGGCACTCCATCAAAAGTAATACTGCCTCCATCAAGCGCGATAAATCTATCAACAAAAGGAGCGATGAGCCGTGGTTGGTGCGATGTGGCAATGAGCGTTGCCCCTCGATTTGCTGCGCACTCGCGCAGAAGTTCAAGGATAATCTTGGAATTGACGGGATCAAGATTACTGAGCGGCTCATCAGCGAGAATCAACTTTGGTTCCTGTGCCAGCACTCTAGCAATCGCCACCCTCTGTCTCTGACCACCGGAAAGTCTATCAACACGGCGTTCGGCGAACTTGGTGATACCAACATCACGCATTGCCTGTTCAGCTGCCGATTGGTCCACATCCGAAAACCGGCCGATGAGCGACCATCCGCTGTGCGTGCTGCCAAGTCGGCCATTTAGCACATTCTGCCTGACGCTAGCCGACTCGACCAGAGCAAACTCCTGGAACACATAACCGATCTCAGACCTCCGAGAACGCGGAGGTGCCGTGCGCGCAGAAAGCGCATGACCAAGAACCGAAGCACGACCCTTCCAACCACGAAGACGTCCATCAAGAAGCCGCAACAACGTCGATTTACCGACACCAGAGGCTCCAATTAATGCGACAAAGGATCCCTCTTCGATCTCCAGCTTATCAATTACTAAGACCGGACGGATCTCACCAGCGTAGCGATGCGTCAAATTTTCGAGCAAAACCGCAGAACTGGCCATTAAGCCTACACTACCTAACAAAACCATACGCGCGTGCAATTTCTTTCACGTCATCGTAGGCTGATGGATCAGCTTTAATAAAACCATCCGGGCTATAAACATGGGCTAAAAGAGAGCGGTTCTCAGGCTTGTTTAATTCTAGCATGGCCTCGACGAACTTCTCTTCAATGTCCGCATTAATTCCTTTGCGGACAATCACCGTGTGAGATGGGATAGGCTGAGATTCAGCAATCCAAATGGTTTCAGTTTGCTGCTCTGGTGATAGCAGAAGTTCAGCATACTGGCTTGCAGCCGCTGCGTCGACGAGCCCATTCGCCATAGCCTGCATCGCCTGCTGATAACCACCCGCAAAATAGAATTTGTCGAAATAGACCGACGGATCATCCCCACGTTCCAAAAAACCCGCTTCGACAAATATATCAAGAGGATAAAGATACCCCGACTCCGAGAGCGGGTCAGCAAACGCAATAGTCTTATCTTTCAAGTCCTCGATTTTTGAGATCCCGCTATCCCGGCGTACGAACACGCGGCCGGTATAGACGGGACTGCCTCTATATAGCTCCTGTAGCACCACTTTCGCGCCTATTTCATTGTTGGCAATGATATATGGAAGAGCGCCCATAAACGAGACGTCGGCATCATCGTTTCTCAGCGCTTCTACTGCCGCAGCAGAATCACTAGTAACAAACCCCTTAACTGGCACCCCGATGCGCTCTGACAACCAAGCCGAGATTACCTCAATATCACCAATAAGCTTTTCGGGATTTTCCTGCGGTATAAAAGCTAGAACCAGCTCTTCTTCAGCGGCTTGCGTAGGGATCGGTGCGAACACACCGAGCGCGCCAGCGAAGATAGCCCCAGCAATGAGCCGGCGCACGGGAAATACGCACCTCAACATATTAGTACATCTCCTGATCGATTTTAATCTGCGCGGCCTGGAACTTGGTCCAGAGCCGTTCAGCCGCTTCCCAATTATCACTATCAATAGCTTTACCCACATCTCCAAGGATAGAGGCCATCTCATAGACCCGCGTCTTGGCCCTGAGGTTTACCATCCCACTCGCGTCAGCAGCCAGATCTGCCGCAACCGTATCGATCATAAGTTTAGAGTGAAACGCGTCACGCAGCGGGATCAGAGTATTTAGCGTGGTAGCGAACGTCGTGAGTTCTTCCCAGCCAAGCCGGAATTTCGTGCGCTCTGCGTTAAACTCCTCGTAGGGATTATCAGAATCACCAACCGCCTCAAGATAGGCAGTGAGGTCGGAACGCTCGGCATCAGAAAGACCTATTTCATGATTGTCATCAAACCAGTCGACCACACTCGCCAATGTCGGCAAAGAGCCGTCGTGAAAGTATGGGGCGGTGAAATTGGCGCCAAGCAGGGTTGGCGTGTCAAATGCGCCATCACGCGCATCATCGTAGCTGTAAGCCCCAGATCCTATGTTATGCGCTTTGCGATCAAGGAAGTTTGACGAGGGCTCGTGGCAGCTTGCACAGGATTTACCATCCATCGAGGAGATCGGACGGCGGAACAGCACCTCACCGCGCTTTGCAGCAGCCGATGCCTGGTCTGTCAGCATCCCCTCTGCATCAAGCTTAGAATTTGGCAGCCAGTCAAACTCAAACTGGTAGGCAACCAATGCATCAAGCATGAACGGCGTTGGCTCAGCGCCGGCGAACTCACCAACAATCACATTGCGGGTAAATTCGCGCAGGCTCGCAATACGCCCATCCCGGCCATAGGGAGCAGTGAACCGGAGGCCACGCAAACTCGGGATGTCTAACGCATCGCTGCGCCGATCATTAAAAATTGAGTTGAAGAAATGTCCGTCCACATCGATCGCGCCAGGTTGGGAGCTAATACCTGGTATAAAGAACGCCTGATTTATATCGCTACGATTATGACAGGTTGAGCAGGTAAGCCCAAGGGAACGAGCGGGATCGCCAAAAATTTCCGGACTATCGAATAACATATCGCCATAAGCGACCATTGGAAGATCAGCCTCATCGATGCCCTGCTCTTCAAAATTGAGGATGAGTAAGGGCAAAGGATCCTGATCATTCATATTTGATCCAGGCGGAAGCCACGGTGAAACTGCAACTTCTCCCTTGGCGGCGATAACCGTTTCAGGCAGCGGCACGTAGCCAGCTCGGTGTGCGTATTGATCGGGCTCAAAATTAGCAATGAAATAATCAGAGATAATCTGCG
>CAUZRD010000150.1:0-5242 GCA_963582255.1 Alphaproteobacteria bacterium
CGGCTTACTTTTAGCTGCTGGGCCACAACAGTTTCAGTCAACCTGACACCTGGCGACAAGTCGCCTGTCGTGATTAGGTCGGGCAACATGTCGCGAACCTGTCCGCTTAATGCCAGCGGACGAATTTCAGACAAGGCCATGTACTCACCAAGGTTGGCGTGGGGTGGAGAGATCCACCCCAGCTTTGGTTATCGCATGAAGATTTGCTCACGCTGGATTGGAGGGCTGTCTGCTGGGTCGACGCCAAACTCTGTTAGGAATTCGTCGTACCAAGCCTGCGTGCGGCCCGTTTCATACCAGTAGTGACTGACCGTGTTCAACCAATCGCGGAATGTTTTATCAACCTCGCGACGTACACCGATATTGACCGGCGCCGTGAAGGCGGGTGTTGGCACAGAGATCACGCCAGCACCCAGTTTTTGGCGCGCCGACAAGAGTGGTGGCAGCATCAGAGACACGGCATCAACGCGGCCCGATTGGAACGCGGCGATCGACGCGGCATTATCAGGGAAACGCTGAATATCGGCATCTGGCGCCATGCGTGTCAGGAATTGATCCATCGACGTTGCCTGAGGCACCGAAAGGCTCGTGTCACCAGAGTTTATACCAGCCCATGTCGAGGCATCAAAACCGTCAGCGGCTAAAACAGCCTGCGAAATATAGCCGATTGGATGCGTAGTGAAATCTATCACCCGTGCGCGCGATGCAGTGGGTGACAGGAAATACATCAGGTCGATCTTGTCCGACTGAAGGGCTGCAATCGAGGTGCCCCATGTGACCTCAACAGTCTCAAGTTCGACTTCAAGAGCAGCCGCCATTTGCTCTCCTAAGGTGATCCCTAGGCCGCCGGTCCATTCACCAGAAGCGAGGTCCTTTGTGAACCAGGGCGGAGCCTGAGTCACACCGATACGAAGGGTCCCACGGTCCTGAATCGCATCCCAAGTGGATTGCGCCTGCGCGGCAACGCTGGAGAGCACAAAAACAGCCGTCGCCACCAATGTGCTGGTTAGAAATTTAAATGTCTTCATTATTTTACTCCTTGTTGAGTTGGTTAGTTTGGTAATTTGAAAAGTGAGTGCCCTGCAAGAAAATCACGGACACGTTGCGTTTTTGGGGTCTTGAGAACCGTTCGTGGCGCGCCTTGCTCAAGGATAAGGCCGTCGTTCAGGAAACAAACCTTGTTGGCGACGTGATAGGCAAAGCCAATCTCGTGCGTAACGCAGACCATAGTCATCCCATCTTGGGCCAATTGTAGCATTGTCTTGAGGACTTCACCCACCAGTTCAGGGTCTAGTGCGGAGGTTACTTCATCAAATAGCATCACCTCCGGGTCCATGGCCAAAGCCCGCGCGATGGCCACTCGTTGTTTTTGGCCGCCTGACAGGCGCGCCGGATATTCTAGTGCCTTTTCTTCAATCCCAACTCGACCCAATTGCGCCATGGCCTTTTCTTTGGCTTCAGCCTTTGATCGGCCCAGCACAATTATTTGGCCTTCCATCACATTTTCCAACACAGTCATGTGTGGAAAAAGGTTGAAATGCTGAAATACCATACCAATGCGCGTCCGCATTTGGCAAAGCTCAGCCTCGCGATAGCGCATCTGCGCGCCATATTCGGTGCCGATCAGATCACCGTTGATACGTACCTGACCAGCGGTCGGTTGTTCCATGAAATTAATACAACGCAAGAGCGTGCTTTTGCCTGATCCACTGGATCCCAAAAGTACGACGGCTTCACCTTGGGCAACATCTAGGTCGATGCCCTTCAAGACTTCAAGATCGCCAAAGTTTTTGCGAAGCCCACGTATTTCTACCGCGAGTTTCATGCGTCACTCTTTTCGAAGCGACGTTCCAGGATGTAGGTCAGTTGTACCAGTGGAAACAGAACTACGAAGAACATCACTGCTACTAAGGTGTAGGTTTCAATCGGGTTATATTCATAAGACGCAATTAGCTTGGCCTGTTGAAGCGTTTCGGGGTAGGCGACTACCGAAGCGAGCGTCGTCATCTTGAAGACTTCGATGCCTCGCGATGTCAAAGGCGGCAGCATACGCTTCAGCGCCTGGGGCAGGATCACGCGGCGCATAGATTGCACATAGGACATACCGATGGCTTTACCGGCGTCCCACTGTTCACGTTCAATAGACTGGATACCGCCGCGAAAAACCTCAGCCGAAAAAGCGATTGTGTTAAGCGTAATGCCCAAAATCGCAGCCATGATGGGTGAAACCTCAATCCCTGTGATTACCGGAAGAGCGAAGAAAAACCAGATAATCTGGACCAGTACGGGCGTGTTACGGAAGACCTCGACATAAAGCATCGCTGGATAGCTGATCCAACGCGACTTCGCATAGCGCAGCATGCCCATAATTAACCCGCCACCCAGCCCCAAGATGGAGCAGATGATAAATAGCTGAATTGTGCCTTTGAGCCCGACCGCGAGTACTTTCCAATAGGCGAATGCAGATGCGAAATTCCAAACGTAATCCATGGCTACCTAAGGGTCCCTTCACCAGTTCTGGCCAATCGGTATTCCAGAAGAATAGTCAGCTGCGAGAAGATCAGGATGAGGAAAAAATACATCACGGCCACGACCGTGTAGACCTCAAGTGGGCGAAAGGTCTTTGACGCCAAGTCATTGGCTTGAAACATCAAATCCGCGTAGGATACGGTGGAAATCAATGTCGTCGTCTTTAACAACTCAATCGATCGTTCTGCGAACGCCGGGATCATCCGCTTGACTGCCTGGGGTAGGATAATTCGTCTTAGACTGGATTGGCGCGTCATGCCTATTGCCTTGGCCGCCTCCCACTGACCTTTGTCGATCGAGTTGATCCCACCTCGGAAAATTTCCGCAAAGAAGGCCGCGGACTGGATTGAGAATGTCAGAACCGAGGCCACAAACGGCGTCATCTGCACACTGATCAGGATCGGTAAAGCAAAGAAAAACCAGAAGAGCTGCACCAACGGCGGCGTTGTTCGAAAAAATTCGATGATGAAAGAACACATCTGGCTCAACACGGGAATGCGCGACATGCGGCCAAGCGCAAGCCCAAATCCTAAAGGGATACCAAAGGCAAGCGCTAAGACGAACACTTTGATGGTGTTCCACAGGCCCAATAGCAACAAATCCATATCTGTCAAAGTCGCTACAAAATCCCACGCATACATTTTGGCCCTCCCACAATAAGTATCGACATCATTGATAACAGATTGTAGATTGTCAACGATACTTGGTTGGAGGTTTTAATGTGGAAAAACCAAACATTGTTTTTGTTATGGCCGATCAGATGTCTGCCAAGGCATTGCCACTCTATGGCCACCCAGTAGTAAAGGCGCCCACACTTTCTCGACTCGCTAAAGAAGGCGTTGTTTTCGAGAACGCCTACTGCAACTCGCCCCTCTGTGGTCCGTCGCGCACGTCGATGATGACCGGACTGTTGCCCTCAAAGGCCGGCGGCTATGACAATGCTCATGATTTCTCAGCCGCTCTTCCAACATTTGCACATTACCTGCGCTTGGGCGGGTATCTGACTTGCCTGTCTGGCAAGATGCATTTTACAGGACCAGACCAACTACACGGATACGAGGAACGACTGACCACTGACATCTATCCTTCCGATTTTGGATGGACTCCAAACTGGGGAGAGCCTGATGCAAAAGTCACCTTTCAGGACATGACCAATGTTCTCGAAACCGGCCCATGCCTACGGTCCTTGCAAATCGACTATGACGACGACGTAGCGACGAAAGCCTGTGGATGGCTATACGACCGGGCGCGCGCCGAAAGCACACAGCCCTTCATGCTGACTGTGTCCTTTACGTCTCCCCACGACCCTTATGTCGCACGGCCCGAATATTGGAACCTTTACACGGATGACGAGATCGATCTACCCACAGTACCGCCAATCCCGGTAAAAGACATGGACGCGCATAGCAAAAGGATCCACGCCCACTATTCTATTGGCAAAGCTAACATGAACGATGACATCATTCGTAGAGCCCGCCACGGATACTACGCATCCATCGAATATATTGACGCCAAGGTCGCGGCTTTAATGCAGGTGCTTGAGGAAACCGGGCTGTCGGAGAACACGATCGTGGTCTTTGCCTCAGACCACGGCGACATGATGGGTGAGCGTGGGCTGCACTATAAAAAGACGTTTTTTGAATGGTCCACGCGGGTTCCATTGATCTTTTGGGCAGGTGATCGACTCAATCCACACCGCGTAAGTGAGACGGTGTCACTATTGGATATTCTGCCGACGTTCGCAGACCTTGCGGGCACATCTAACGATGTTGTCGAGGCCGATGGGACCTCTTTGATACCGTTGCTTAATCGCCAACCCATAGAACCGCGCATAGTTCCTGGTGAGCTTCTATCAGAAGGTGTTTTTGAGCCTACT
The DNA here is from genome assembly GCA_963582255.1 of Alphaproteobacteria bacterium. GTDB lineage: Bacteria > Pseudomonadota > Alphaproteobacteria > Rhizobiales > TMED25 > CAUZRD01. Next base: position 4,406 of record CAUZRD010000150.1, read on the forward strand.
TTTATGCTGCTTCGCGGCCGGTTAAAGTTGCTTTACAGCGAGATTGATCCCCCCCTTCTGTTCGACCTTGACTCAGACCCTGACGAACTTGCTGATGTCTCGCATCATCCGGCTTATACTGAAACTCTTGACGCGATGCTGTCAGAGGCCCGAGCGTTATGGGATGCAAAAGGCTTGAGAGACTGCATCATCAAGGACCAAAACCGGCGACGTTTGATTAATCGCAGTCACAAGATTGGATCCTCTCCAGTTTGGGACTATCAGCCATATGAAGACGCATCCAAGCAATATGTCCGCGCTGGAAAGTGGACTACAGAGGTCGAAGCCAAAGCTCATCTGGATACACTCGGGAGCCGCGACTAACAGATCCAGTTGGACTGTTTATAAGTTGTACTTATTGCGACGAAAGCCACCGAGGCGGGTGTTTGCACGCTTTGCCTGTAACAGCCGTTTCTGCGCAATCTCTCAGGCCGCCAAAACGCACGGTTCGTCCGCAAAGACCAGGCGCATAATGCGCGTATTTTCCCGAGTTTGTCATAAGATTGCGCGCCATCGGTGGAAAAATGGGCTCTGTGATTGAGCACCAGCAGAGGTCTGGAATGACCTTTACACCACAAGCCTCCAATTGCCTGACCAAACCGGCCTCTGTCGCTTGTTTCAGAATATTCCGCCCAAGGGTCACGATCACATCAGTCCCAGCATACCGAGATCGACCACCTAAAAATTCGCAGAACTGTGCGACCTCATCATACGTGGCGTGCGGACTGCCGATGGCCACAAGTTCAACGGATTCCGGGCCTGAGTTCAGGCTAGTCCACGCCTCTACTAAGTCAGGCA
>CAUZRD010000151.1:0-5234 GCA_963582255.1 Alphaproteobacteria bacterium
AGCCTCCCTTGAAGAAACCGCGCCTGCCCAACCCCCATATAAACGGCAAAAGCAGCCCCATCTTTCGCCAATGCCGCCCAATCATGCTCGCTCGGACCATTGGCATCGCGCGCGGTAATTAGTGAAATTGACGAATTGCGATCGCGTCGCGTCAGTGAGAGGCCAGCAGCCGCAGCACTGGCACTGGCCGCGGTCACACCAGGCACGACATCAACCTGAATACCTGCCGCATTAAGGGCCTCAATCTCTTCATCAGCACGGCCAAACACCAGAGGGTCACCTCCCTTAAGCCGCACAACGAAATTTCCATCTCTCGCCTCATTGACCAGAATGCGATTAATATCTTCTTGCCACGGAGAACCAATGCCTGGTGTCTTTCCAACGTCAATAAAACAAGCTTCGCGCCGAGCAATTTCAAGCACCCGCGGATCGACCAGCCGATCATGGACTATCACATCCGCACAGTCGAGAATTCTGCGCGCTTTCAGCGTCATCAACTCTGGATCACCCGGCCCTGCGCCGACCAACCACACCCGTCCACGCTCTTCCCGCGGCACTTCAGCAAGCACCGCGCCACTCTCTTCACCAAGCGAGCTAGCACCGCGCTCAAAACCAATCTCAAATAACCGGATCCAAAAACGCCTCCTCGCACGCCCATCGAGTACATATTTAGCAACATGTCGGCGCAACCCAGAGGCAACACGCGCCATCTCTCCCAAATCTGTTGGTAACAGTGCTTCAATTCGTGCCTTAATCATACGCGCTAAAACTGGCGCCGAACCTTCGCTACCAATTGCCACAACCATTGGGTCTCGATCGACAATTGCCGGGGTAATGAAGGTGCTCAGATCCGGTGTGTCCACAACATTAACTGGAATTGAGCGGCTACGGGCAGCCTCACTGACAAGCCTATCCAACTCAAGCTTGCCGTGAGCACCATAGGCGATTGCGGCTCCATCAAGATCACTAGGTTGGAACAAACGCTCAAAAAGCTCCAGTCGGCCAACCCGCGCCATAGCGGTAAGATCCGGATGGGGATCAGTTCCAAAAATGCGAATTTTGGCCTGTGTTTTAAGCACTAACCGTGCCTTTTGCAAAGCAGCATCGCCCGCGCCAGCAATAACAACTGTCTGCTCTGCTATATCCAAGAAAATCGGGAAATATCTCATCTCCGCCCAAACTCACTACCAATAGACATAGCGGGCGCTTCCCGCACAAGTTTTGCGCAACATCATTCTAATTTACCAATTTTACAGCGGAATTTAGGGATTGTTTTTGCAAATTATATATTTAATACGGTATAAGTTTGCGTAAAAATGAGACAAATGACACAATAGAACTACAATACTAGCGTATGTCTCCAAGAACCTTTCATGGAGACCCTACTCTATATCGATCACATGCAGGAATGATCCGGCAACACGCCCACTGATACTTCCCACCATTACTGCCGAGTCATCATCAATATTCGACATGCGATAAAGGTCACCAGTTTCGGTGCTAGTAAGCGTTGCATAGTGAAATTCATGGCAGCGCAATGTAGCGCCAGGCGCAAAGGGATGGGCATCACTGGCAACCGCCCGGCGATAGCCAAGAGTGCGCTGCCGAACGAGAAAACTTGTTTCAACCGGAAGTAGATCAGCCATCTCATGTCGCGTGCCATTACCATCAATTAGACCAGCGCCGAGCACCATATAGCCACCGCACTCGCCATAGATCACCGCGCCCCGCCCCGCCGCCTGACGTAGCCCACTCAAGAACCTCCGATTTGCAGAAATCCTCCCAGCATAGATCTCAGGGTACCCCCCGGGCAGAAAAACCGCATCTGCCTGAAGATCGGGCCCCGCATCATCAAGAGGTGAGAAAAAGCTAACCTCTGCCCCCTGCTTGCGCCAGCCAGTCAGCATATGCTCATAAGAAAAAGCAAAGGCCATATCACGAGCAACCGCGACACGTTGTCCGGGCGGAGGTAAAAATTTGTGCAGAACTTGGCTTACAACTGGTTGAGAAAAGCTGACCGGCCGGGCAGCCATGCAAATCCGCGTAAGATCTATATGTGAGCCCACATGCGTGCCAATTTGCTGAATCAACTGGGGTAATTCATCTAGTTCACCGACCTGCACCAAACCCAGGTGCCTACTTTGCAGCAATAAATTATCATCGCTCGGCAGTACACCAAGCACATCAATACCGTGCTCCGATAATGAGGCTCTAAGCAACGATTCATGGCGCGCACTTCCAACTCGGTTCAGAATAACTCCAGCAAATTTTAGTGCCGGGTCATGGCGTAAAAACCCAAGTGCCAGCGCCGAAACTGATTGCGCCTGGCGGGATGCATCAATGATAAGAACAACAGGCGCACCAAGCGCAATGGCCAGTGAAGCCGTGGAGCCCGCTTGGCCTGCCCCACCGTCAAATAGCCCCATAGCTCCCTCACAGATCAGAAAGTCATCCTCACCACCCGCTGCATCACATACCAGAAAGTTAAGCAAGGAAGGCCTCATCGCCCAGCAATCAAGATTAACCGCCGGCCGCTCTGCTGCCGCACTCAAATAAGCAGCATCAATATAGTCAGGTCCTGATTTTGCCACAGAAACCGAATGACCAATCCGCCTGAGTGCTGACACCAAGCCGACTGATACAATGGTCTTTCCGCTTCCCGATTGCGGTGCCGACAGAATGAGCGTGCGCATCTAGCTGCCAGCCATCAGTCTAGCAATTGTTCGTGCGTTTCTTCGCCATTCGGTAAAATTTTTGACCTAAGATCAACATTTTTGCCAATTACAACAACTACCGGCGGTTTGATACCACTTTGTACAGCATCAATCTCTGCTCGCTCTAACGTTGTCTCAACAACAAGTTGCTCCGGCAAGGAGGCCCGCGAAATCAACGCCAATCGCTCTTCGCCCGCTCGCCCAGCCGCCATCAGCTTAATCGCAATTTCACCAAGGTTTCTTAGCGCCATGTAAAGAACAATTGTCGGCATACGAGCAAGCGCCTCCCAGTCTACATTTGAAGGCATCGCACCTCTTGCATCATGTCCACTCATCAGGACCAAAACTGTGTTGGTATCACGGTGGGTGGCCGGGATTCCTGCCAATGCCAACCCACCAATACCAGCTGTAATTCCGGGGACAATGCGAAAGGTTATATTCGCGCGCGTGAGCGCCATGGCTTCTTCGCCGCCACGTCCAAACATAAAAGGATCCCCCCCCTTCAGACGCAAAACACGTTTTTTAGCTTCAGCAAATTCTATGATAGAGCGGGTGATATCGGACTGCTTGGCAGAGGCCTTGCCTCCGCGTTTGCCTGCAAATACCAATAGCGCATTTTTATTCGCAAGCTTGATAATACCATCACCAACAAGAGCATCATAGACAATAACATCGGCGTTGGAGAGCGCGTGGACGGCCGAAAGCGTGAGTAGCGCAGCATCACCGGGGCCAGCGCCTACCAGCCAAACTTCCCCGGGTTTAAACTCCGCAAATTTTACTTGATCAATTCTCATCATTGCCGCAACGCCGAAACTGGCTCTATAAAAGCATCATGGTGAAAGGGAATAAGAAAGAATTGCGCTATGGCTGGACCACCGGCGCATGCGCAACCGCTGCGGCAAGCGCGGCCTATCGTGCGCTTTTGACAAGAACCTTTCCTGACCCGGCAAAGATCATCTTGCCTCAGGGGCAAACCCCGGCGTTTGCACTCGCCTATGCTGGACTGCGCGCAAACGGCGCCTGCGCGGGTGTTATCAAGGATGCTGGTGATGATCCTGATGTAACCCACGGTGCACTCATTATCACTGATATCAGATATGCCCCGCTTGGCTCGAACATTAGTTTTCTTGCCGGAGAAGGAGTAGGAACGGTCACCAGACCCGGGCTGCCAATCCCGCCCGGAGAGCCCGCAATCAATCCTGCACCGAGAGCCATGATCTGCTCCGCCATCCGCGCCATCGCGAACGAATACAATGCTAGCACTGACATCGATATCGAAATCTCTATTCCCGGCGGGCGTGAAATTGCTAAAAAAACGTGGAACCCCCGTCTTGGCATTGTTGGAGGATTGTCGATCCTCGGCACGACCGGCATTGTTACCCCCTATTCCTGCTCTGCATGGATACACTCGATCCATCGCGGGATCGATGTCGCACGAGCCTCCCATGCGCCAATAATTGGCGCGGCCACCGGCAAAACATCTGAAGATGCCCTTTTGCGAGCTCATCCAGATCTTTGCAGCAACATAGTTGATATGGGAGATTTTGCCGGAGGAATGCTCAAATATCTGCGCCGCCACCCAGTCCCACGCTTGATAATTGCTGGCGGCTTCGCCAAGCTCACCAAACTGGCGCAGGGGCATCTTGACCTTCACTCCGCCCGCAGTCAGGTCGACTTTACCAAGCTGGCGATGACAGCCGGCATGATTGGTGCGTCCAGCAAAACGCTTGACCTCATCAAGAGCGCCAACACCGCAAATGAAGTTCTTTCCTACGCACAAGGTGAAAAAATTGAACTTGCCGGAGCCATTGCCTCCGCCGCACGCCAAATTGCGTGTAAGGCCGCCAGCCCAGCCAAGATTGATATTTCCATATTGGTAGTTGATCGTAAGGGCAATATCATTGCCTGCGCTAATGCGTAATGTCTTGATCCTCGGTGGAACCGCGGACGCATTCAGCCTTGCCAACGCACTAAACGAGTCCAGAACATGCCGCGTTATATTATCACTAGCCGGGCGCACCAAGGCTCCACGAACGGGCCAGTTTGAGACCCGCATTGGCGGATTTGGCGGGATAGCTGGCCTTTGCTCGTTTATCGCATCCGCTCCAATCCATATGGTGATCGATGCCACACATCCATTTGCCGTGCGTATTTCACAAAATTCAGCTGCTGCTTGCATCCATTCTAAAATTCCACACCTTGTATTTCTCCGCCCGCCCTGGACTGAGATCGCCACAGACCAATGGCACCACGTTCCCTCTGAAACAGCAGCGGCTGATGCTCTTCCCCAGAAAGCCAGGGCATTTTTAACTCTAGGAAGCCAATATCTGGCACCATTTTCTAAAAAAACAGATGCATGGTTTTTGCTACGCATGATAGATTTACCGCGTTGCACGTCATTGATCTGCCCGCATTTGGTGATCACTGGGCGGGGACCATTTACACTAGAAAACGAGATGGCATTGATGGAACAGCATTCCATTACACATCTTGTTACCCGTAATGCCGGTGGCCAAGCTA
>CAUZRD010000152.1:0-5178 GCA_963582255.1 Alphaproteobacteria bacterium
TTCGAGTTTGACGCCCAGCCACCCATGATAACTCCGTAAACGCCAAGCGATGAAATCGCGAGCAAATACAAGATACCAACATTGATATCAGCGACGACCCATCCTGCATCGAACGGAATTACTGCCCATGCGGAAAGAGCAAGAACGGTAGTTACCAATGGAGCAAGGAAAAACACCACTTTATCGGCACCGGCGGGAACTACCACTTCCTTAAGTACAAACTTCAGTAAATCAGCGAAGGACTGCAATAATCCAAACGCTCCAACCACATTGGGACCGCGACGCATCTGCACCGCCGCCCAGATTTTACGGTCGGCCAGAAGCAGGAATGCAATCGCGAGCAAGAGCAACAGCATCACTAGAAGACTTTGACCAACGATTATCAACATCTGCCATATGAGTTCATGGGAAAGCTCAGCCATCGGTTCCCGTCCGCGTTTTTAGTTCGGCACGAAGAGCGCTGCATTCAGCCATGATCTGACTTGAGCGCGCGATTGGGTTGGTCAAGTAAAAATCGCTTACCGAAGAAACGAATGCCTCATCTATAACGGTGCCGGAACGCGCAGCCAGCGCTTCAATATGTCCTTTCATAGCCTTCACCGGTTTATTTAACTGCCCCAAAACAGGTGCCTCAGAGATCATTTCCTCACGTAATTTCTCAAGGCGATCAAACGGCAGCGTGTGATTTAATCGCTCAGAAAGAGCTCGCAAGATTGCCCAATCTTCGGCCGCTTCTCCAGGCGGGAACACTGCCCGGCGGGCAATTTGAACACGCCCCTCGGTATTCACAAAAGTTCCGCTTTTTTCAGTATAGGCTGCGCCAGGAAGAATAACATCAGCACGGTGAGCACCTTGATCACCATGGCTACCTATATATACAACAAATGCACCTAGCTTTACGTCGATTTCATCGGCGCCAAGCAGAAACAACACGTCAAGGGCTCCGCTAGCCGCCATCTCACCGGCGTCAAGTGCACCCGTGGCTGGGACAGCACCAAGATCAAGCGCTCCGACACGCGACGCAGCCGAGTGCAGAACCGCAAAACCATTCCAGTCATCACTAACCGATCCAGTCGATATTGCCGCCGCGGCAACCATTGCCGCTATCGCCGTGCCATCCGGTCGGGCCAACGCGCCTTCTCCGATCAACCAGATCGAGCGTTCCATACCCACCAGGCCCTGGCCGGAAAGGTGTTCCAGAGATTTTGGCCCAGCACCCAGATATTCATAATCGTAAGTGAGGTCGGCGCGCTCACCGATAACGCTGATTTTTAGCTCCCCGGTTAGCCAACGCTTGCGAATACGGGCATTAAGAACGGGCGCTTCAATACGCGGATTTGAACCAATAATAACAAGCCTATCGGCATCTTCGATCCCCGCAATAGACGGGTTGAATACATAACTTGAACGTCCTAGCGCAGGATCAAATCCTGCGCCATTTTGCCGGCAATCTATATTTGATGAGCCAAGGCTCATAAGCAGAGATTTTAGCGCAAATATTTCCTCGCAAGCAGCAAGATTCCCGATGACTGCACCAATTCGTTCCGGCACACAGGTCTTCACCTTATCAACAATGGCAGCAAAAGCTTCGTTCCAACTAGTAGGTTCCAATTTTCCATTGCGGCGCACATATGGTCGGTCGAGACGTTGTGACTTCAATCCATCCCAGACAAATCTCGTTTTGTCGGAAATCCATTCCTCATTCACCTCGTCCTGATTGCGCGGCATGATGCGCATCACTTCACGGCCCCTCGTATCGAGCCGAATGCTGGAGCCAACGGCATCCATCACATCGATAGATTCGGTTTTACGCAGCTCCCAAGAGCGCGCAGAGAACGCATACGGCTTGGATGTCAATGCGCCTACCGGGCAGAGATCAATGATATTACCCTGAAGCTCAGAGGTCATCGCTTGCTCAAGATAGGTGGTGATTTCCATATCTTCTCCGCGGCCAATAGCACCGAGTTCATCGATGCCCGCAACCTCACTAGTAAAACGCACGCATCTCGTACAATGGATACATCGTGTCATGGTAGTTTTTACAAGAGGCCCAATATATTTGTCTTCCACCGCCCGCTTGGCTTCATCGTAGCGCGACTTCTCAATGCCATAGGCCATTGCCTGGTCCTGCAAGTCACATTCACCACCTTGATCGCAAATAGGACAATCAAGCGGATGATTAACCAGAAGAAACTCCATCACCCCTTCGCGTGATTTCTTAACCATGGGTGATTTGGTAAGAATCTCCGGCGGCTCGCCATTACGGCCGGGGCGCAAGTCGCGCACACCCATGTGGCAAGATGCTGCCGGTTTGGGCGCACCCACTACTTCAACCAAACACATACGGCAATTACCGGCGATCGACAGTCGCTCGTGAAAACAAAACCGCGGAATTTCTACTCCGGCATCCTCCAACGCCTGAATAAGCGTCAGATCAGGATCCACATCGTGCTCCTTGCCGTCGATGATGATGATTGTCATTGCGGTTTCATCGGTCCTTTTCGTCGCCCCTCAGATCGCACTTTACTCACTCTGCCGCGATCAGCGGCGCTTCATCCGGTTTTGGATTAGCTGAATATTGGTCAATTCGCTCTTCAATCACATGCCTAAAGTGGCGGATCAGTCCCTGGATCGGCCAGGCTGCTGCATCACCCAAAGCGCAAATAGTATGCCCTTCCACATGAGTGGTAACTTCCAAAAGCATATCAATTTCACGCTTCTCAGCTTCTCCCCGGGCCATGCGGTCCATCATTCGCCACATCCAGCCGGTCCCTTCCCGGCATGGCGTACACTGCCCGCAGCTTTCATGCTTGTAAAAGTAGCTAAGCCTAGCGATCGCACGGATAATATCGGTGGATTTATCCATGACGATTACCGCCGCAGTTCCAAGACCAGATTTTAGATTGCGTAGGGTATCAAAATCCATCGACAGATTCTGACAAGCATCGGCCGGAAGACATGGTACAGACGAGCCACCTGGAATAACCGCCAATAGATTGTCCCAACCACCGCGTACGCCTCCAGCATGAACTTCAATTAACCTGCGTAGAGGAACACCCATTTCTTCTTCCACATTGCAAGGATTATTGACATGCCCTGATATGCAAAAGAGCTTGGTGCCAGCGTTGTTGGGTTTCCCAAGACTCGAAAACCAAGATGCACCGCGTCGTAAAATCTCCGGTGCTACCGTAATAGATTCAACATTATTGACTGTGGTTGGGCAACCATACAGCCCGCAATTAGCCGGGAAAGGGGGCTTAAGGCGGGGCATGCCTTTCTTGCCTTCAAGGCTTTCGAGTAGAGCCGTTTCCTCGCCGCAAATATACGCACCTGCGCCATGGTGAACATAAATATCAAAATTCCACCCAGAGCCACAAGCATCCTTACCTATGAGACCGGCCTCATAGGCCTCATCAATCGCAACCTGCAGTCGCTCGCGCTCCAATATATATTCACCACGAACATAGATGTAGCAGGCATGTGCACCCATCGCGAATGATGCAATCAGGCACCCTTCAATAAATTGATGGGGTTCATGGCGCATGATTTCTCGGTCTTTACAGGTTCCAGGCTCAGATTCGTCACCATTGACCACAAGATAGTGTGGCCGCTCGGACGGAACCTTGGGCATAAACGACCATTTTAGACCGGTTGGAAAACCAGCGCCACCACGTCCACGAAGGCCAGAATTCTTTATTTCCTCGACAATCCAGTCGCGACCTTTAGCAAGTAGCGTTTTGGTGCTGTCCCAATTGCCGCGTTTACGCGCAGCCTCAAGACGCCAATCATTAAGGCCATAGATGTTAGTAAAAATTCGGTCTTTATCGGCGAGCATCAGCCATCCTCGTTACCAGCAACAAAGCCTTTAGCTTGAACAATCCATTCTTCCCGCACTATCCGGTCCCTGAATTTTAAGCGCTTGGTGACCCAAGACACATTATCAGGCGTCCATTCGGCGATCTGACTGAACTTATAGATTCCCAGCTCGTGCAGAATTTTCTCAATCTTTGGACCGATACCCTTAATACTCGTGAGTACATCCCTGCCATCAGCCGGTGGCTCTTTAAGCCTTTTGGGCTCGCTGCCATGATTTTCTCCAACGACATCACCAGAAGGCGCTGCCCCTTCCTTGTCCTTGACCAAGAGGCTGGCGGTATCATCTGACACTTGTGTACTTGCGATAGCCAGTCCCGGCTTATCGCGTTGAAGCCAAGAGCCTTCGACATCGCAATCGGTCAAGGATGTAAGAACCCCAGTCGGTTCTGACGACGTCCGGCCTCTCAGCGAGCCGGTACGCGCCTCGCGTCCAGCTCGTAAATCTGAAAGAAGTTGCTCGAAACTATCGGCAGAAAGGTCTTCATAATAGTGGTCATTGATCTGTGCCATTGGCGCATTGCAGCAAGCACCGAGACATTCAACCTCGATCCACGACAGAGCACCGTCTTCAGTGATATGCCCCTGATCGCCAATCACACGCTGGCAAACCAATTTCAAATCATCAGAACCACGCAACCAGCACGGAGTAGTACCGCATAACTGAATGTGATGTCGCCCAACCGGCGACAGATTGAACATAGTATAAAACGTCGCTACCTCCAAAACACGAATGCGCGACATTCCAAGCATTTCAGCCACATGAACCATCGCAGGTTCAGGTAACCAACCCCCATGCTGCTTTTGCGCCTGCCAGAGAAGAGGGATGACTGCGGAGGCCTGACGACCTTCAGGATATTTATTGATCTGCAGCTTCGCCCAATCAGCGTTTTGCAGAGTAAAAACAAAATCTTCGGGCTGGACCTCAGCAAGGCGACGAACACTCATCGGTCAACCTCACCGAATACGATATCAAGCGAGCCAAGAACAGCTGATACGTCAGCTAGCATATGACCACGGCACATGAAATCCATCGCCTGGAGATGGGAAAAACCTGGCGCACGAATTTTACAACGGTAGGGTTTGTTGGTGCCATCCGAGACCAGATACACGCCGAACTCCCCTTTTGGAGCCTCCACGGCAGCATAAACCTCACCTTCCGGCACGTGATAGCCCTCAGTATAAAGTTTGAAATGATGGATTAGCGCCTCCATTGAGCGCTTCATTTCACCGCGCTTTGGTGGAACTATCTTGCCATCAGTCGCGGAAACTGGTCCCTTCTCATTAGACAGCAACTCGCAGCAT
>CAUZRD010000153.1:0-5115 GCA_963582255.1 Alphaproteobacteria bacterium
TAATTTTGAGGGCTTCATGCGCTCGAAATCACAGGATAAGTGGCTCGAAGTTCATGGTATAGAACACTGGACTGAGTTCTATACAGATTATGGGGTCGAAATTCAAAAACGGTTCTTTGGTCATTTTCTTAAAGATGAAGATACGGGCTGGAAGAAGCAGCCAAAAGTTTCACTGCTTGTGCGCTCCCCGGGTGAAGAATTCGAACCACGTGCAGAAAATGAGTGGCCGTTGGCTCGTACTGAGTGGACTAAGCTCTATCTTCATGGGCGAACACATTCACTGTTTGATCGGCCAGCTGCGAGTGAGCGACAACTGACTTATGGCGGATTTTCCGATGGCGTGACGTTCATGAGTCCCCCGATGGACGAGGACACCGAAATTACCGGGCCAATAGCGGCCAAGTTATTCGTTTCCTCCGCCAGTACAGACGCTGATCTATTTTTGGTATTTCGTGTCTTTACTCCAGATTTACAGGAAGTCACTTTTATTGGCGCACTTGATCCGCACACACCAATCGCGCAAGGTTGGCTTCGTGCGTCGCATCGAAAACTCGATGAGGATTTATCATTACCTTACCGCCCCTATCATACTCATGATGAAAAGCTGCTGCTGACTCCGGGCGAGATTTATGAACTCGATATTGAAGTCTGGCCGACTTGTATAAATGTACCAAAGGGTTACCGGGTTGCACTTAGTGTGCGTGGTAAGGACTATGAATGGCCGGGTGGCAAGGCGAGGGGATTGGGAAACCTAGGTGGTGAGACCTTCACCGGGGTTGGCCCGTTCAAACACAATGATCCGCAAGATCGTCCAGCCGATGTTTTCGGTGCTGATGTGACACTCCATGTTGGCCCAGAACATGAGGCACATATTTTATTGCCGTTCATTCCAAAGAAATAGAGTTGAAAGAATGAGCGTAGACTCAACAGTTGTGTCCACGCTCATTCTTAAAATCTTATCTGTTCTGTGCTTCGGTACTGTATTTATTGAAAGGCTAGATATGAAAATAACAGGGCACAAAAATCCGAGTAACGATCGCATAACTGAATTTCAGGTAGCACTGCGTCCTTGATCAGTTTCTGGCGTCCAGATTTTCTCATGGGCTACATGTTTAGACTCGTCCCAGATATGGGCAGTTCCCTCACCCATGAAAACGACGAATACTTCGCAGCCATCTGGATATTCATAAGGTCCATGAAGTTGATCCCAGCCAAAGACGTAGTCACCAGGACGCAAGTCCTTGCCAGCAACGCACATGCGGCCCTTCATCACCATAATTGAATGCCAACTTTTATGACTGTGCTCGGGCTCAACATACCCAGCTGGGAATCGCACTTTCATGTCAATCCGCTTCATTGCCTTGTCATGGGCAAGAATTTTAACCTTGATGCCCTTGGGTAAGGTCAGAAGATCGTTGTCAGCACCATCCTGCCACTCGACCTCATGGTCGTGTAAGGCGATGAAGTCATGATTGTATTGAGGAGTGGCGTCATTGGTCATTTGTTATTCCTTCCAGTCGCATGTTGATGCAGTCAATTGATTGTATCAATCGGTGGTGACCCACTGCGAATTCTGTGCTGCAGATTTGACCATAGCTTCATAGGCGGCTACCCCGGAGATGATTTCATCCGGTGTTACCGGGAACGGCGCGCCGCCGCTAGCTGCATCGGCAAATGATTCCAATGCCAGACCAACTATATTGCTGTTTGGAAAATTTGTGACACGCTCCATGTTAGACAGATCTTTGGTCACTAACGTGTTTTCTCCATTCATCATAGAATAACCCTTGGAGCCATATACCTGTAGTCGCCAAATATTGGCAGTCACATATATCGAGCCCAAATATCCGCTAGCGCCACCAATGAATCGCATCATCATCGCGCTGGTATCGTCAACGTCCACATCAACGATCCGCTTGTCGGAAATTGCTGTGACCGACAGTACTGGTCCAGCAATATGAATCATTCCATCCAGCACATGAACGCCGCGTGCCGCCATCGCCCCCCCAGGGCTCTCAGAACGTTTTGCTCGCCAAAGGCCGTCTTTTAACTTGTACGCGCTGGGGCCAGACTGCTCGCCCTCAATGTGGAGAATCTCGCCAATCGTACCGTCTCTTACAGTCTCAACTAGTGCGTTGAATGATGGTTGAAACCGACGGCTAAACCCAGATCCAAGTGTTAGCCCCTTGGCTTTCATTGCGGCAACAGCTTCAATAGCGTGAGCTTTTGTGAGTGTCACTGGTTTTTCGACAAATACGTGCTTGCCAGCGCTTGCTGCGTCCAAAATCTGCTGATGGTGTTGGGAATGCGGCGTAGTAAGGATGACTGCATCGATGGATGCATCGCTGAGGACGTCTTCATAGCTGTTTTTGGCAACAATACCTCGTACGGCTAGATAGTCAGCATGCTGTGATGTGGTGCGTGTGGTTGCTGCCACAAATTTAATTTTATCACTGGTTTCGTGAACCGACTCGATGGAGTGTTTTCCCCACCATCCAAGTCCGACCATTGCGGCATTAAGCATCTTGTTTCCTTCTTTTTTGTCTTTGACTTAAGCATCGCCTGATATGTGACAAATACGGTGTGCTATTGGATGTACCCAAAGAGCTCAGGTGTAGGGTATGAATCTGCCGGTAGTCCATATTTTATCTGGATTTTCTTGACGGAGGCACGCGTTTTTGCGCCTACAATTCCATCAATTTTTCCAACGTCATATCCTGCGTTGGTTAGACGACTTTGTAGGTCTTTTATCTGTGTTACGTTCATAACCACTGGTGTTCCACGACCCTTGCTGATCTGTGGGGCTCCGTCGAGACGTGTTGCAAAATAAGCCGCAGTAAGCGTGTAGACCAGTGATTGATTCCATTGCAAGTAAACGTCAAAATTAGGGTAAGATAAGAACGCTGGACCAAGACGTCCCATTGGTAGAACTAGAGAGGCTTGAAACTGATCCGAGGGGAGTGAATTATTTCGCCTTTTTACCCCCCATGAAGCCCACTGGGCGCGTGGGTGGCGAATTGAAATATCCGCCTGATCCCACGGCATGTCCTTCGGCACTACAACCTCTTCTAGCCAAGGCTCGTTGGCTCTCCAGCCGTGATGGACTAGAAGTGCGGCGGCTGATGCAATGGCATCTGGGATTGAGTGAATTAAATCACGCCGCCCATCATGATCGAAATCTACAGCATCGCGCATATATTCAGATGGCAGGAATTGTAGCTGACCAAGTTCGCCAGCCCACGCACCGTTCATATCGGAGAGATTTAAATCCCCATTATCGATAAGCCTTAGAGCATCTAGTAACTGGGGACGGAATTTTTGAGGACGGCGGCAATCATAAGCGAGTGTTGCAAGGGATGATAATGTCGGGAAATTGCCCGTGTTGGCGCCGAAATCTGTTTCAAGTCCCCAAAAAGCGGTGATAACTGGTGCGGGTACACCATATTCCTGATTTACCTGAGTAAACAGCTTTGCATGCTTTTTGATTTTCTTGTGGCCAGTATCCAGTCTATATTGAGCTATCATGCGGCCAGAGAATTTTAAGAACGACTGTGCAAATACACCTTGGGAGCGGTCACGCTTGATCACTGTGGGTTGGTATAACACCTGTGATAAGGTGTTTTGCACAGTGTGGTTGCTTACGCCTGAGGCAATAGCTTCTTTCGCGAAGTCATTGACCCAACGCCCAAATTCACCACTGCTCGCACAATTCTGAGCGCTTGCGCCTGCGGGAAAGAATGTGACGATTGCGGCAAGAATGAGAACAACAAATTTCCTGTGGAGCATCCTCAGTCTCCTTTCGTGCCCTGAATTCAACTGAGTTCGCATGCGAGGTTGTCCCTGGTCAAGGGATAGTCGTAATTCTTGTGTGATGATACAAGATCAATTAGCTCACTAACCCTTACCACTCATTTTTTTGTTTTATTTTTGGAGTGGTAGCCATAGGTAGCGTCTCATTGCATGGAAAAAATAGGATAATCAGTGGTTGAGATCGTGGCTTCAATTGAAGCGTTACTACCGGCTGGTATCGGAATCTGGTGGGGTTTGTTTTTTATATTCTTTAGTATGATTTCGTCAGCAATTTCGGCAACTACAAGTATTGGTGGGGGGACGATGATGCTGGCCATCTTCTCAATTATGTTGCCTCAGACAGCAGTTGTTCCAGTTCACGGTATTACACAACTTGGTTCTAATCTTGGGCGCTTCTGGTTAATGCGTGAGTACAAGCCAGATGTGTCACTGTGGGTATTTTCTTTGTCGACGATGTTTGGTGTGATCGTTGGCGGTATGGTTGTCCAATATGTCCCTCCGAATTTGATACTCGGGGGGCTTGGAGTTTTCATCCTATGGTCAGTTTGGGGAGGTACACCGAGGCTGGTCCGGCATGTAGGTATGGGGGCTGGCGGATTTGTTACAGGTATATGTACCATGTTTGTATCCGCAACCGGACCATTAGTGGGCGCTTTGCTTAGAGAAAAAGTACCAGAGCGCCAGGCATTCATCGCGGTTCATTCCGGTCTCATGTCGATACAACACGTCTTGAAACTAGTAGTTTTCGGAATTTTGGGGTTTGATTTTTTGCCCTATATTCCGCTTTTGGTGTTGATGCTGGCAACTGGGTTTTTAGGTAGCTTTATCGGCAAGAAAATGCTGATGGGCTTTAGCGATGTATTTTTTGGTAAGCTGATAAAAGTAATGCTATCGCTTGCCGCACTCAGGGCAATCTGGGTTGCATTTGTGTGAGAGCGAGATTTTCCCCAATCTATTATTGTATTTGTGGAGCTCCACCTGAAAAATGCATTGATAACGAAGCAACAACTGATGATCTAATTGAATGTCAGCTCAATAATCTTGTAATTTGGGTGCCAATTAAGTCGAATTCTATCCATAGGAGTAAACATGGCAAAACCACGTAAAGTAATCATAACCTGTGCGGTGACAGGTTCAATCCACACGCCGAGTATGTCTCCATATTTGCCTGTCACGCCAGATGAAATCATGGATGATGCGTTGCGAGCTGCCGAAGCTGGTGCGTCGATATTGCATCTGCATGCACGTGATCCGGAAAACGGTAAGCCAGATCAAACCCCAGAAGCGTTTGGAAAATTTTTACCA
>CAUZRD010000154.1:0-5113 GCA_963582255.1 Alphaproteobacteria bacterium
GGGCTGCAAAATGCCTTTAATGATGATGCAAATGCGCAAATGGTTGGCCGCGAGCGTACAATGGGCTGCGTGGTTGAGCTGTCGTGTGAAATCTTTACGCCTGGAATGGTTCAGCGTAACACCGTGCCAAATGGAACATGGTTTAGTGTTGGCGAACTTGATGGCAGCGACACAACGCGTTTGCGCGAGGTTCAGCGACTTCTAAAACTTGTTGGAAATTGTGACACGACCAACAATATTTATGGTGCTAAATGGACCAAGTTGATTGCC
Source organism: Alphaproteobacteria bacterium (assembly GCA_963582255.1). GTDB lineage: Bacteria > Pseudomonadota > Alphaproteobacteria > Rhizobiales > TMED25 > CAUZRD01. The sequence goes on from CAUZRD010000154.1 coordinate 271, forward strand.
AACTCAATGACATGCCCATTTTCCTCACTTGGGATGAAGAACTGGGAAGCAATGGAACTGCCCGGGATGTTCGATTTCTCCGTAGAAGTTGGCAAGGAATCGTTTGCTGTTGGTCAGGCACTGGGATTTCGTGTGGAGCCCCTATTTGGGTTAACGAATAAACAGATTTCACAAGACAGCACTGATGCCATTTCAACCGTTATGCGTAAAATGGTTAAGGATGTGGGGCCAAACGCACGCACCCATGCGGCGCAGGATCATGCCAAGGGCCGGCGCAGTGAAATTGAATACATTAATGGACGTGTGGATCTGGAAGGCCGCCGGCTGAATATAGCGACGCCGTATAATCACTCAGTGTGCGAAATCGCCCGCAAAACTCACAAAGGTCTTATTACTCTTGATAGTTCAAACCTGACCCTGCTTAAAGAGGGAGTGAGCTGACAGCTAGCTGGCGACAGACTATGAGCCACCCCATCAGTCGCTCTATACTCATTAATTTAGTTTGTATCAGCAATGTGTGGGATGTTTGCTCCTGCATGGTATTCGGGGCTGTGTGGGAGGTGCCCACATGTCTTGGAAGCGCTTTATTGGCGGAACCCTGCACTTCTGACTTGCAGCTGTGAAAATCAGAGGACCGACGTCCTCTATGAGTTAGTGGTCTAGGATTTTTCAAAGTCCGATCGTTCATCGAGTGGGAGTAGATGCAATACCCTACGCAAGTAATCAAGGCCAAGCTCGACTGCGCCAAGTCGAACCCGATGGGCATCGCCAATAATTTCTGATTGACGAAGGAGTATGCCATCTGGCTGGGCTAGCGCCACCGCGATAGTGCCGCTGGCGCGCTTACCTGGTTGCGCTGGGTTATGCTTAACTTGCACAGACAGGCAATGGGTTGATCCTGTAAGCTTACTAAACGCGCCGGCGGTCAGTTTTGCAGTTTCTGGCGTCATCTTCTCTGTCTCGTTATTGAGTCCAAGCGCTTTAAATATTTCTTCCAGAGAACCGCCAAGAAGGCCACGTCGGAAAACTTTTCCATCCTCATCATGTTGGGTAAGGCGGCTGGCAATAAGCCCATTTGTGCCAAGTTCGCACACCGAAATCGTTTGGCCACGCATACCTAGATGATCTAGCACCACGCCTTCCAGCGTTGAGTCATCTTCAGCGAATACGAATGAGCCAAGACGATTGCGTACCTCTGTTTCCACCGGCTCTAGATTTCGTAAAATATCTTCCTCGCTACTACCTCGAACTGCGAGTTTAGTTTCCAGTTGAGGATAGTGAGCTTGAAAGCCAAGTTTGACCGAGCCGTTGGGAGCAAGGTTTACCACATCTTCGAGTAGGCGGTCTGCCCTCGATTCACCAATCCCAAAGGAATGAAATCGTTTAAGCTGATGTAGTGTGCTACCTCCGCGCATCTCTGTCAGTCTGGGGATAAGTTCATCATTTAGCATCCGGTATAGTTCGCGCGGAACACCTGGGGTAAAAAAGAACCTTGCCTTACCTATATTAAGTGCAAATCCGCACGCGGTCCCAACTGGATTGTCTATCATTTCTGACGATTGTGGTAGCATTGCTTGTTTGCGGTTATTCGCAGGCATTTCGCGCCCGCGCCCTAAAAAAAATGCTTCCATGCGGCCGAGCCACTCTGTGTTTAGCGCTAGTATATCGCCGGCTGCCTTGGCTGCTATTTCCTGGGAAAGATCATCGACTGTTGGTCCCAGTCCACCATTCACGATCACGGCATCTGCTCGTTCTCCAGCTGCCAGAAAGGATGCCAGAAGATTATCGCGATCATCGCCAACTGTTGTTCCCCACACAACATCGAGTCCGACCTCGTCGAGGCGTCGGGAAATATATGCGTAGTTTGTGTTGACAATCTTGCCGCTGAGAATCTCATCGCCCGTACAGATAATTTCTATTCGCATGGAACCATTGCTCCTCTTGAAGGTCGTTTGAAACGGCTAAATGGCACAGCCTGTAACCATAACATAGTCGTCTAGACGAGTGTTTTTGCGCGGTAGCGCGCATTCAGCATTTTCCGTCCGCTTATAAACCAGATTAGCGCGGCGATTTCACACACGAACGCGATTGCAAAGCACACCTGATAGGCATCTGGCGAGTAGCCACCGTTAACGGAAGGCTTGAATAGATTGATAATTTCTCCAAACAGATATTGGGCTAGAAAAGCAAAAACAAATATACCCATATTGACGCCAGTTTGGGCGCGCGATGATAGGTCTTTGCCGAAATAGGCGGCAAGCCAAGGATAGCACAACATACCCCATTGTCCGCCGGCGGCGAAGAGCAGCCATACGACAGGTGTAATAAGTGTCCAGCCAAATATAATAGGGATTTGGGCGATGAAGAAAATCAACAATAAGGAGTACATGACGTCCAAGAGACCGATGCCCCGTCGACCCAGCCGATCTGCAATCCAGCCACCGATAAATATCCCGGTGACGGCTGCGCACGCGTTCAAAAGCAGGGCGGTAGCAACCCCGGCCCGATCGAAGCCTGCAACATCGCGAAACCATGGGCCAGCCCATAAAGTAAGGATAGCAATATTAAACCCAGCAGTTGTCCAAACCAGAGGAGCAATTCTTAGAGTAACCGGATCGGTAAAAATCTGGCGAAGTACGGAAAATTGATCGCGCATTTTTTGCGGAGAGCGTGTGGATTTAAAATCTGGCACCAGAATAAAATACAAAATCGCCACAATCACTGTTACCGCTGCTAGACCTATAAATACTAGCCGCCATCCGACTAGAGAAACCATGATTTCAGCTGGCCAAGTGGCAACAATATAGCCAATTTGCCCCCCGCCCATCACGATGGCGTTGCCGAGTGCATGTCGTTCGGCTGGCAGGGAAAGGGTCACGGCTTTGAACCCGCTCATCAGCGCGCCGGCAAAACCTGCGCCAATTAGTGCGCGCGCCAGAGCAAGCGTATAGACATCCTGTCCGATAGAGAACAGGAGAGAGCCAACAGCTGCGCTGCACAGCAAAACTGATTGAACTCGGCGTGGACCAAACCGATCGAGTGCCATGCCAAGTGGAAGTTGTAGTCCGGCATGCGCGAACAGAAGAGCAGAGGTCAAAAGTCCTAGCATCGCCGCATCCAGACCTATATCGGTCACTAGATTTGGAGCGATGAGCGCGTTGACAGATCTGAACAGAATGGCCATGAAATAGCCAAACGCGAACATTCCAAGGATGATGCTGGTGGACTTCATGGTGTGTTGAAGTGCCTATCAATCTGACCAGTTTAACGGTTTTAAACGGCCGTGGAAATTTGTGGCCGTTTTTGCGGCCATTGCCCGTCGGTCACCATCTCATGGAGGTCTAGTGGTTTCAGGATCATGGTGGTTAGCCCGTGAGTGCTTTCATATGGTTAATTCTACCTACTTGCCGATAGTGCAAAAGAGTTAATCGCTACCAATTGATATTTTATGATTGCCGGAGGCAACAATTCTGGACGTTATCAAATGGAGATTTGACGGGGAGAACCATAATCTGTGTTAAAAAGTTGCGGAAAATTTTTAGGTATCTGGTTCTTGCGGTTTTTTTGAGGACTGGGAAACAGATGGCATCACCATGGCCGAGATAACATCAGGAAGGGTTAGAACGCCGGTAGGTTTTCCGACATCATTCACTACATGCGCCACATTTTTACCATCGTCTGTCATTGTTTTTGCCGCGTCTTCTAGGACGGCATTTGCCTTAATGGCGGGGCCTTCTATATTTGCTAGGCATTTAAGCGGTTTCATAACGGCTTTAGCCTGTATGATACGACCTCGGTTTACTTCCTTAACAAAAGCAGCGATGTAGTCATCAGCCGGTGATAACACGATGTCCTGTCCAGCGCCCTTCTGAATGATTTTTCCATCCCGTAAGATGGCGATATTATCGCCAAGCCGTAGAGCTTCATCAAGATCGTGGGTGATGAAGAAAACCGTTTTTTGCACCTCGCTCTGCAAGTCAAGCAACATACTTTGCATATCCATCCGGATTAGCGGATCTAACGCAGAAAAAGCCTCATCCATCAATAGGATAGGGGCATCATTGGCTAGCGCCCGAGCTAGGCCAACACGCTGCTGCATCCCACCGGAAAGTTGGTTTGGATAGTTGGTCTCAAATCCGGAAAGTCCAACCCGGTCGATCCAGTACATTGCCGTATCCAGCTGCCGTGCTTTTTCTACACCGCGCACTTCCAAGCCATACACTACATTATCGATAATGGTTCGATGAGGAAGAAGAGAAAATTTTTGAAACACCATCGCGGTTTGGTTGCGCCGGAATTCGCGTAAGCTCCGGGTACTCATTTTTGCCACGTCCTTGCCGCCAACAAAAATTTCTCCGGTGGTTGGATCGATCAGTCGGTTAATGTGGCGAATAAGAGTCGATTTTCCTGATCCCGATAGTCCCATCACGATCTGAATCTTGCCCGGTTCCATGGAGATATTAATATTGTTGAGGGCAATCACATGTCCGTGCTTTTCCAGTAGCTCTGTTTTCGACATACCGTCGTTGACGGCATCTATGTAAGAAGCGGGTTGGGTACCGTAAATCTTATAAAGATTTCTGACCTTTATACCGATCTTTGGTATGTCGTGATCAGTTGCCATGGACGATCTCCTGATGTTTTTGTAGCCGTCGCCCAAACGCCTGACTGACACGATCGAATATGATGGCAATGCCTACAATCGCTAGTCCGTTAAATACGCCGAGAGTGAAATACTGATTTGCGATTGCCTTTAGCACGGGTTGTCCGAGGCCCTGAACACCGATCATCGAAGCAACAACCACCATGGATAGCGCCATCATGATGGTTTGATTGATACCAG
>CAUZRD010000155.1:0-5062 GCA_963582255.1 Alphaproteobacteria bacterium
ATCCGGCATAGATGTCTCCGAAGTTTCCAGTCGGTACCGAGAAAGACACTTTTCTATCCGGTGCCCCCAAGGCAATGGCGGAATAAAAGTAATACACAACCTGCACCATGATGCGCGCCCAGTTAATCGAATTAACTGCCACCAGCTGCCTGTCATCTGCCAAAAATGATTGATCAGAGAAAGCCTGTTTTACAATCTTTTGGCAGTCATCAAAACTTCCTTCAACCGCGAGATTGTGCACATTGTGACCCAACACCGTTGTCATCTGCTTGCGCTGTACATCGGACACTCGGTTGTGAGGGTGCAGAATAAAGATGTCAACATTGTCAGAGTGACGACAACCTTCCAATGCGGCGGACCCGGTATCACCGGAAGTCGCCCCAAGAATCACCACCCGTTGATCATTTTTCTTCAGCACATAATCCAGCAACCGCCCCAACACCTGGAGCGCAAAGTCTTTAAACGCCAAGGTCGGCCCATGGTAAAGCTCCAACACCCATTCGTTGGCTGATAGCATTGTCAGCGGAGCCACTGCAGGGTGGTCAAATTCGGCATAACTCGCATCGATGATGCGTTTTAGTTCCCCTTCTTCAATAGTATCGCTAACAAATGGGAAGATAATTTTTAGTGCTAGCTCAGCGTAGCTCAGACCACGCCAACTCGCCATTTCCGCCGCGCTAATCTGGGGTAACTCAGTGGGCACATACAGCCCACCATCTGGCGCGAGACCAGTTAACAATACGCCCTCGAAATTTTGGGCGGGCGAACTGCCCCGAGTGCTGACATATTTCATATTGTGCCATCCGCAAATGGGGCGACTCTGATACGCGCTATTTTCCCAGAGACCTCGGATAGATCCTCAAGCAATTGGATCGCTTTATTCATATCCCTCTCTGCAACCTTATGCGTGAGTAAGACTATCGGCAGTGTCTCACTCACCGCTTCTTTTTGAATGACTGCTTCGATGCTAATACCGCAGTCCTGCAGTACGCTGGTTATTCTTGCCATGACACCAACTTTATCCTGCACCTGAATCCGCAAGTAATACTCCGAGCTAATGTCCTCGATATCCATTATCTGTACGTCGGTATACGGATTACGAAAACCGAGCCCGGAAACGGCAAACGCTGAAGCATCTATCGAATCGAGCCGTGCAATATCCATAACATCTGCAACTACCGAAGACGCGGTTGCTTCGGCTCCTGCTCCTGGCCCACAATAAAGTGTCGCACCAACCGAATTACCATGCACAAGTATCGCATTACCTACGCCATCAACATTCGCAATCATATCGCTGCTGGGAATCAGTGTGGGGTGGACTCGCATCTCAACACCCTTTGCCGAATTTTGGGCTATGCCTAAGTGTTTGATGTGATAGCCCAGCTCTTTCGCATAGACAACATCTTCCGGGGTAATTTGGCTTATCCCTTCGGTATAGGTCTTCTCAAACTGCAAGGGAATACCAAAAGCCACTGAGGCCATGATGGTTAATTTATGCGCAGCATCGATGCCTTCCACATCCAAGGTTGGGTCCGCCTCTGCATAACCTAATTCCTGCGCTTCAATAAGCACGTCGCCAAACTGGCGCTGCTTTGCTGTCATTTCTGTCAAAATGAAATTGCCAGTACCATTTATTATGCCGGCTAACCAATCGATCTTATTTGCCGCCAAACCTTCTCGTAACGCTTTGATGATGGGAATACCGCCCGCGACGCTGCTCTCATAGGCAACCGTTACGCTTTTCGCCTGAGCCTTGGTAAATATCTGATTACCGTGCACAGCAATCAAGGCTTTGTTTGCCGTTACCACATGCTTGCCGTTCTCCACTGCTTGCAGAACAAGGTCCAGGGCCGGATCAAATCCACCGATGGTTTCCACCACGACATCGACGTCCGGGTCGGTGACTACATCGAATATATCCCCGCTTACTTTGACTCCATAAAGGTTGATGTCATCTCTGGGCGTTCGAGTAGCGACATGGGTAACCTGCAGGTTTCTGCCGAGCTTGCGATACAGTTCTTCACTGTTTCCCTGGATAAGCGCCAGGGTTCCGCAACCTACGGTTCCCAAACCGCAGATACCTACGTTGAAATTTTTAGGGATTTCTTTACTCACGAACAGCCTCAAACCATCAGATAACGAAACGCGGATTATACTGGAAACACTGAATAATCCCATCCCGGAACATCACAGCAGAAGCGAACAACCCCCAATGCGGAACCAACAGGGAATGCTGATTGAAGTTAAAACGGGAACGGTTAAATCAGTTAACGCCCAGCAAGGCACTCAACCGATCGACATCCATATAACCAGGCACAAGTTTACCATCAGGTAGGATAAGTGCTGGTGTGCCAGTGATTCCAAGCTCATTTCCCAGCTCGTAGTGCGCTAACACGGGGCTATCACAAGTCTGTGCGGGTAGGTTTTGACCATTTTTAGCCTGGCTGAGTGATTTCTTCCGGTCATCGGAGCACCATACGGAAAGCATTTTGTCGTAGGATCCGGCATTTTCTCCACCTCGAGGGAAGGCCAGATAACGCACCTGAATGCCCTTCTCCAGTAATTGCTCCATATCCCCGTGCAGCGCACGGCAGTATTGGCAATCCACATCGGTAAAAACCGTAAGTGTGGCTTTTATCTCATCGGTGTCATCCGGGGAAAAGATAATCATTTCTTCTTCAGGAATGGCAGCTATTTTATCCAGAGTCTTGAGCTGCCGTTTCCCGGCGGACAAGTTAAGCAGACCAGAGTTGGTGGTTTGAAACATGTCACCAGCAAATAAATAATCACCGGAAGCATCTGCATACAGTATTTCGCCGGTATTTAGCTCTACTTCATAGATTGAGCCGAGTGCAGACGCAGTCACGCTAGCGATTTGCAATTGATTTCCGGAAGCGGCTTCAATAGCCACGGCCAACTTTTCCCGCAAAGAAGAAGGTGCGCCGGAAACCTGAGCTTGGGAGAACACGAAAAAGCCAGCTGACAGGGTCAGGGCTAAAACTGTTGCTAGTTTGATCAGTAATTTTGCCATGTTGTAAGCGCTCCAAAGAGGTAGGTAAAGCAACAGCTGCAATGTAACCGGGACGACGACTTGAAGAATTGTACACCTTTTTATCACCAAAAAGGCTCCCATTCCTAGCCTACTAAAACGGAATCAGGCCAAATGACTCCACGCCCAGTCGCAGATGCCGATGGAACCGCGTACTGCGGCAACTCGGACTATTTGGGCTTCTTGGCCAGCTTCTCAGTAATGCGCGCTGCTCGCCCGGAGAGTTCACGTAGATAGTAAAGCTTGGCCTGCCTCACATCGCCACGCTGCTTGACATCCACACTATCGACCAATGGGCTATAAGTTTGAAAACTCCGCTCCACGCCAACTCCGTGTGAAATTTTGCGCACAGTAAAGGACGAGTTCAGGCCACGATTTCGCATCCCTATCACCACACCTTCGTAGGCCTGTAATCGCTCTCTGTCACCTTCTTTGATTTTCACCTGTACAGTGACCGTGTCGCCGGGGCCAAACTCGGGCAATTCCTTGGCCATTTGATCAGATTCTATCTGTTGAATGATTTTGCTCTTGTTCATCAATCTTACTCCTGATATTCGTCTACCATCCGCCACGTTTGATGTTGTGGCCAATGAGCTAATTCAAATCTCTATGCTCGGCTTTAAATTCTGTTAATAACTTCTGCTGCTCTTCGGTTAACTCACTGCTCTTCAGCAGATCCGGTCGTTTTAACCAGGTTGTACCCAGGCTCTCCTTTAAGCGCCAGGTTCGAATGGCTGCATGATCACCACTGAGCAGTACCTGCGGTACATCGCGACCCGCCACACTCTGCGGTCGAGTGTATTGCGGGCTATGAAGCAAGCCCGTGGCAAAGCTGTCCTGCTGTGCTGAGTCATCATCACCCAGGGCACCAGGTTGATAACGGGTCATAGCATCAATTAATGCCATCGCAGCTATTTCCCCTCCGCTTAGCACAAAATCGCCGAGCGACCATTCCTCATCAATTTCAGCTTCAATCACTCGCGCATCGATTCCCTGGTATCGACCGCAAACCAAAACCATATTGCGTCGCTGAGCCAGTTGCAGGATAGCTTGTTGATCCAGTCGCTTCCCTTGCGGTGACAAGTATATCACCTTGGTTCCAAGCTGCTCTGCTGTTGCTTCTTTACCTGAGGCTTTACTTAGGCCAACTCTTGCTGCTTCTATCGATGCTTGCAAGGGCTCGGTTTTCATCAACATGCCAGGGCCACCGCCAAACGGCTTATCGTCCACTATGTGGTGCTTGTCCTTGGTAAAATCCCTTGGGTTCCAATACTGTAACCCAAGTAATCCATTGCGAACTGCTCTGCCGGTAATTCCGTATTCAGTTATTGCAGCAAACATTTCGGGAAACAAGGTGACCAGTCCAATCTGCATTGTCATCACCTCAGTAAACCGAACTAACTAATCCAAGTAATCAGCTCCCCAATTTACCCGAATGACGCCTTCTTCAAGATTAACCGACTCAATTACCGAATCAATCAGATAAGGTATGAGCCGTTCTCTATCATCGAGGCTTGCCTGATTTGGGCAAACTACCAACACGTCGTTAGCCCCGGTTTCCAATATGCTCGCAACCGCACCGAAGTGCTCGCCACTTGAACTCATTACCTGTAGCCCTTCCAATTGCTGCCAGTAATAATCACCATCTTGCAACTCAGGCAATTCCGAACGCTTAACTGACAGCTGCAGACCGGTTAGTGTTCTTGCCGACTCCGGTTCATCAAATCCCTTGAAGTGAACCAACAGCGAATTTGCCTGGTGCTTATGCTGATCAATTCCCAATAGTTGGCTGTCTTGCGCTAACCCACTAAAAAACGGACCATAGTCAAAAATATTCTCTGGCGGACTGGTAAATGACTCCAGTCTCAGCCAACCTTTAATGCCATGGATTTTTCCCACTCTGGCCAAAACCACCAGATCATCCACTCCCTCGAGGCTCGTCATCCCTGAATTGGCGACAAGCTGCTCGCCAACATAATCAGCGACAAAGCTAGGCGCTCGGAGCTTGTTTTT
>CAUZRD010000156.1:0-5044 GCA_963582255.1 Alphaproteobacteria bacterium
TGCGTTCGGTATGACGTCGTTCGATATGGAAACTGCGCAAAGATTTGGTGCACCATACCTTGCCGTCATTGGGAATAATTCGGCGATGAACCAGATACGCTACGGCCAGATAGCAAAATATGGAGCTAATCGCGGCGATATCGGCAATAAGCTGGGTGATGTTGAGTTTAGTAAATTCGGTGAAATGATTGGGGGTTATGGCGAAGAAGTCCACGAGGCTGATCAGATTGCGCCGGCCCTGAAGCGTGCACGTGAGGCCATTGCTAAAACTGGGAAATGCGCGGTGGTAAATGTGTGGATTGATCCTAATGAATATGCGCCCGGTACCAAGGCGCAAACTATGTATAAGTGAGTGGGAGGCGATATTGAAAGCCCTAGATGGAATTAAAATTCTCGATTTTACCCATGTGCAATCGGGACCAACCTGTACCCAGCTTTTGGCTTGGTTTGGTGCTGATGTAATCAAGGTTGAGCGCCCCGGCGTTGGAGATGCAACGCGCAAGCAGTTGGTTGATAAGCCAGGGTTGGATAGCCTCTACTTTATGATGCTTAACCACAATAAGCGCTCGATTGAGCTGAACAGCAAGAATGAAACAGGCAAAGAAGTTCTTGTCCGTCTCATCAAGCAATGTGATGTTTTAGTAGAGAATTTTGCGCCTGGCGCGCTTGATCGCATGGGCTTTGGCTGGGAACAGATTCAGAAAATAAATCCTCGTATGATCATGGCTTCGGTTAAAGGATTTGGGCCGGGAAAATATGAAGAATGTAAGGTCTACGAGAATATTGCCCAGTGTGCAGGCGGCTCGGCATCGACAACCGGCATGTTGGATGATGTCCCGCTAGTGACGGGTGCACAGATTGGAGATTCAGGAACTGGGCTCCATTTGGCGCTTGGCATAGTTACGGCTCTTTTCCAGCGGGAGAAGTCGGGTCGAGGCCAAAAGGTGATGGCGGCGATGCAGGATGGGGTGTTGAATCTAACCCGCGTGAAGCTGCGCGATCAACAACGCCTAGAAGCGGGCCCCTTAAAAGAATACTCACAATTTGGTGATGGCGTTCCCTTTGGTGAAGCAACGCCGCGCGCCGGTAATGATTCAGGCGGGGGTCAGCCGGGACGTATATTGAAGTGCAAGGGCTGGGAAAAAGACCCTAATGCCTATACTTATTTTATTACTCAGGCTCCGGTGTGGGAGAAGGTCTGCGATCTCATAGGAAAACCGGAATGGAAGAGAGAGATCGGCTACGCTAGCCCACCCGAGCGGCTAGATAAACTGAATGAAATCTTTGATACAATTGAGCAATGGACCATGACTAAAACAAAATTTGAGGTTATGGACATCTGCAATCCTCTAGGTATTCCTGTCGGACCGATATTATCGATGAAAGAGCTTATGGAAGATGAGGATTTACGTAAAACTGGTACTATCGTTGATGTGTCTGATCCTGAACGGGGCAAGTATGTCTCGGTTGGCTGTCCAATAAAACTGTCTGATAGCGCGGTGGAGGTGGAGCGTTCACCTCTTCTTGGCGAGCATACACTTGAGATTCTGAAGGACGTGTTGGGTTATGGGGGTGATGAGCTTGATGGGGTGATAGCATCTGGCGCGGTTGGCGAGGTGAGTGCCGTAGTTGCTGAATAACAATCTGAAGTAAAACGTAAAATTTTCAACGTATACAATTTCTTAAATGGGAACCAATGTTCCCTGTAGGAGTAAAAATGCGCATTGTGGTGCACGGACAAGGAACCTTTGGCAAGGCGGTCCTAGAACGGTTGCTTGAATGTGGAGAAAATGTCGTGGCTGTGTGCTCGGCTCCTACTAAGGAAGGTAGGACCGATGATCCTCTAGTGATGTTGGCTAAGGAATCGGCGCTTAGCGTTCATCAGCCTGCTTCATGGAAGACACCCGAGGCACTCGAACTGATGCAGTCGTTCGATGCTGATGTTTGCATGATGGCCTATGTAGTTTTATTTATTCCAGAGGGGGTGCTTAACGCGCCACGTTTTGGAACGTTTCAGTACCATCCTTCACTGTGCCCGCATCATCGCGGACCAAGCTCGATCAATTGGCCAATAGCAATGGGAGAAGCCCAAACCGGCCTGACCATATTCTGGCCAAATGATGGCCTAGATGAAGGCCCTATCCTGATGCAGAAAACCTGCAAAATCGGAACAGATGAAACATTGGGTGATATCTATTTTAACAAGCTCTTCCCAATGGGTGTTGATGCGATGATAGAAAGCCTTGATTTGGTCCGGTCGGGGGTCATTCTGAAGCATGATCAAAGACTGGAAGATGGGTCTTATGAAAGCTGGTTTAGCAAAGATCAGGCTGAGATAAACTGGGCTGATCCGGTTGAACAAAGCTATAACAAAATCCGTGCGGCTAATCCGGCACCCGGCGCTTGGACAACCTATAATGGTTTAGAAATTCAGATCTATGACGTACGCCGAGCCGACGGTGATGGCATGCCCGGTGAAATAGTTATGGTAAGTGATGATGATATTACCGTGCAATGCAACGGCGGACGGATTTTGATCAAACGGCTTCGTCCCCAGGGTGGCAAAAAGCAATCTGCTGGCGAATGGGCCCATGCGGCCAAGCTTACCCACGGCGCAAAATTCGAGTGAGCTTTTAGCCTCACTAAATAAACTTTTTAGAGGATTTAAGATGTCTGATATCGAAATTGCCAGGGCGGCAGTCAAAAAACCGATTAAGGATATTGGTGCGGAGCTTGGTATTCCAGAAAGTGAACTTTTGCCCTTTGGACATGATAAAGCAAAGATTTCGGCTGAATTTATAGACTCGGTTAAGGCCAAACCGAATGGAAAACTCATTTTGGTCACCGCGATGAATCCAACACCGGCGGGCGAAGGTAAAACTACGACGACTGTTGGCCTTGGCGATGGGTTGAACGCAATCGGAAAAAAAACAGTGATATGTCTGCGTGAAGCTTCGCTCGGCCCGTGCTTCGGCATGAAGGGGGGGGCGGCTGGTGGGGGTTATGCGCAAGTGGTGCCGATGGAGGAAATGAATCTTCATTTTACCGGTGATTTCCACGCCATTACCGCCGCGCATAATTTGCTTTCCGCGATGATAGATAACCATATCTATTGGGGTAACGAGCTTGGAATTGATAGCCGGCGCGTGGTCTGGCGCAGAGTAATGGATATGAATGATCGGGCTTTACGGCAGATCACCGCAAGCCTCGGAGGAGTGACAAACGGATTTCCACGTGAATCCGGATTTGATATTACTGTTGCCTCGGAGGTCATGGCCATATTGTGCCTTGCGGATGATCTTGGTGATTTGGAGCGCCGGTTAGGCGACATTATTGTCGCTTATCGGCGTGATCGCTCACCAGTCTTTGCTAGAGATATCAAGGCTGATGGAGCTATGACGGTGCTTTTAAAGGACGCGATGCAGCCTAATCTGGTGCAGACGTTGGAAAATAATCCGGCAATCGTACATGGCGGTCCGTTCGCAAATATTGCTCATGGATGTAATTCGGTGGTTGCGACTAAGACCGCACTAAAGCTTGCCGATTACGTGGTTACGGAAGCCGGATTTGGCGCTGATCTTGGGGCTGAAAAGTTCATGAATATTAAATGCCGTAAAGCGAATCTTGCACCAGACGCTGCCGTTATTGTTGCCACGATCAGAGCTTTAAAAATGAATGGCGGAGTAAAAAAAGAAAATCTAGAATTACCTAATGTGGTGGCAGTAACCAAGGGCTGCGCTAATCTTGGGCGGCATATTGAAAACATAAAAAGCTTCGGTGTGCCAGCGGTGGTCGCAATAAATCACTTCACATCTGATACGGAAGCTGAGATTGAAGTGGTCAAGGCTTATGTCGCGAATCTTGGGACGGAAGCAATTTTATGCCGTCACTGGGCTGATGGTTCATCTGGAACTGTGGAATTGGCCCGTCGTGTTGCCGATATTGCTGACAGTAATATGGCGCAATTTCAAACACTTTATTCGGATGATCTGGGGCTATTTGAAAAGATAGAAACGATTGCGAAGAGAATTTACCGTGCCGATGAGGTGCTAGCCGACAAGCGTATTCGTGATCAGCTGCGCCAATGGGAAAAAGAAGGTTATAACCATGTGCCAGTGTGCATGGCGAAAACCCAGTATTCGTTTTCAACCGATCCTAATCTGCGTGGAGCGCCGACTGGCCACTCGGTTCCGGTCCGTGAGGTCAGGTTATCGGCGGGTGCCGGATTTGTTGTTGCTATCTGCGGTGAGATCATGACCATGCCAGGGCTGCCACGAACCCCAGCAGCCGAGACCATCAGCATTAATAATATGGGTAACGTCGAAGGTCTATTCTAACCCTGAAATATTCGTGGGCTCCATTGCTTTACAATTTATCTTGATACTTTTTTAAAAAACACAAAGAAGCAAACAAAATTGCCAATGAAACGATAGTCTCACTGCCAAAAGACGAAGTAATATCTGCAATGTTGTTTATAACAGAAACAACAAATCCCCCAGATCCCTCTCCCATTAGTGCATAAATAAAAACAACTATAACAACAAAGCTAAATAACATTTGCACTACAAGGAATAGAACATTTCTTAAAATAGATAGCTTTTCTATCATTTCAAAGACCCTTGCACCATAAAATTAGCATACATGAGAGAGGGATTTCTAGGATTTTTATCTCTTAAGTAACCACAGAATGACACCGAGAGAAATTAGCCCGGCTAATCCTGCACCACCTAATGAATTAACTAGAGAAAGTATATTGGCGACGACGTCCCCAAGGAAGGCCATGTTCGATTGCCCAACCAAGAGAGAGGCAACAATTGCCAATGCCAGCAAAGCAATACCAATATCTGTTACTGCTTTAATTACTCCTTTGGCATTCTCAAACATCCCGAATCTCCATTTTTATGTTAAGGCTGTTAATCAGCCATTTACAGCGTATGGGCTATATAGTTAACAAGCAACGACATACGTGGTGCATTTTAGCAACATAAAATCTAAAGAAATATCATGCATTGCCCATTATTCGTGTCGACCATCTTATGGTTCC
>CAUZRD010000157.1:0-5011 GCA_963582255.1 Alphaproteobacteria bacterium
TGCTGCAAGGCATGCCGATCTCGGTTAAGGATCTTTATGGTGTTCCAAATTATCCGACTTTTGCTGGATCGCCGCGCGAACTTCCTCAAAAATGGCAGGTCGCTGGACCGCTGGTGGCTGAATTGCACGCCCAGCTTGCGGTTATCACCGGTAAGACTCACACCGTGGAGTTTGCTTTCGGCGGGGTGGGAACTAATCCTCACTGGCCAACTCCCATCAATCCATGGGACGCACATGAACGCCGTGTTCCTGGCGGCTCGAGCGCCGGCGCTGGCGTTAGCCTTATGGCAGGAACAGCCGTTGTGGCTGTGGGAAGTGATACAGCTGGCTCGGTCAGGTGTCCGGCTGCGTTCTCCGGCACGGTTGGTTTGAAAACGACCCATGGCAGGTGGTCACAAGAAGGTATTGTTCCGCTCAGCCCAAGTTTGGATACGGCTGGCATCCTGACGCGTACAGCCCATGATGCCGCCTTTACGTTCGCAGCTCTCGACCCCTTGGTTTCATTGCATCCGGCTCAATTCGCGCAGATGGCTTCAGAGTGTGCGCCTGCTGATTTTACAGCCCTAACATGCGACTGGTTTTACGAAGATAGCTCTTCTGGCATTGCTGAAGCGGTGCGCGGTGCGATTTTGACACTGGAAAAAGCAGGCTTGATGATTGTGAGCACACAGGTGCCAGAGATCGAAGAGGCGCACAGCCTATTTGTTAGGGGTGGGCTTGCAGCTCCAGAATTTGCTGCGTTCATGTCACATGAGATGGTTGATTATCGAGAAACACTGGATCCGAATGTAGCCAGCCGATTTTCTGCTATGGAATCGGTCAGCGCAGTTGATTATCTCCATCGCCGAGAGCGCATTGATGCTTTGGCCCGTAGTATCGAGGCGCCATTTGCCAGCGCTGATATTATCATTGGTCCCACCGTGCCAATTGCTCCGCCGATTGTTTCATCGCTTGATGATCCAGTAGCCTACCGTGCCGCTAATATGGCGATCTTGCGCAATACCGCGCCGGCTAATATTTTGAAACTGTGCGCGATTACCATTCCTGTAGCTCTTGATGAAAATGCGCTCCCGGTTGGATTGCAGATTATTGCTCCGGCGGGGGATGAAGAGGTGGCGATCGCGGCGGCTTGCGCGTTTGAGCGGGTACTAGGTACTGCGACTGAAATGTTTGGAATCGCGCCTCGTGTGTCATGGATTGGGTGATCGTGTAGGTGATTAACCACGCCAATTTCCCGCGGTTTGTCTTTGGCTTACAGAAAGGTGGTGTCCTTTAAGAGAGAAGAGGAAAGGGGGCTAGAAGTACTCGGTAATTCGTTGCTTTAGCATGCTGTAAATCTCATGATATGGCTGCGGCGCAGTGCCATCTTGGTACGGCATCAGTCATTTCGAAAAGCGCGATTTTAGCCGGATCTCTACTGCCCTGGCGTGGGCTTCAAGACCTTCAGCGTGCCCGAGAGTAATGGCGGCTGGAGCAAGGCTGTGAAACGCATCGGCGCTACATTTAATGATGGAGGTGCGCTTCATAAAATCAAGCACGCCGAGTCCAGATGCATATCTGGCGCTGCGCGAGGTAGGCAGAACATGATTTGTGCCAGCCACGTAGTCGCCAATTACTTCTGGAGTATGGGCACCGATAAATATAGCGCCCGCGTGGTGGATGCGCTGGGAGATGGAATCTGCGTCATTAGTCACTATTTGCAAATGCTCCGGTGCTATATGATCGGCTAGTTGAACTGCCCGGTCCCAGTCATCAACCACGATAATGCAGCCAAAATCGCGCCAACTAGCACTTGCGATTTTGGCACGTTTTAGTGTTGTCAATTGTCGCTGAACAGCCTGCTCCACCGAGTCTCCAAACTCCATATTATCAGTGATCAGGATCGACTGTGCTGCCTCATCATGTTCTGCCTGCGCCAATAAATCAGCTGCAATCCACTCGGGATTAGCATTGCCATCAGCCAGGATGAGAACTTCCGAGGGGCCAGCTATCATGTCAATTCCAACTTGCCCAAAAACATGTCTTTTTGCTGCTGCGACATACGCATTCCCGGGGCCGACAATCACATTGACCGGTGCGATGGTAGGCGTTCCGTAGGCTAGCGCAGCGATGGCTTGCGCGCCGCCGATCTGATAAATTTCGTCGATCCCAGCGATTGAAGCTGCCGCCAGTACCAACGGATTAAGTACGCCGTCTGGCGCCGGAACGGTGATCGCGATGCGGTTAACGCCGGCAATTTTCGCCGGTACCGCATTCATCAAGACTGAGCTTGGATATGCGGCGGTCCCGCCTGGAACATAAAGTCCCGCTGAGCTGACTGCTGTCCAGCGATGTCCTAGTTTTACACCCGCCTTGTCGATATAACTGTGGTCTGTCGGACGGTGGTATTCGTGGTAAGTGCGAATGCGCTCATGAGCAAATTCAAGTGCTGCAATAGTCGCCGGATTGCAGTGCGCACGCGCTTCTATGATCCGTTGTACATCAATTCTTAGATCATCCACATTCAACTGGTTGCGATCATATAATCCGGTCAGCTTTATCAGTGCTTCATCGCCGCCCGATCGAACTAACGAGATGATCTGGGATGTAGATGCGCTGACATCGGCTGCATTTTCGCGCTTGGTAGTTAGAAACGTCGAAAATTCTAGGTCAAACCTTGGGTCGGAGCTAATTAATCGGATGGCCATTAGGGTATTCCCCCCTCATGTTGAGGCCGGTTCTCGGTTCCCCATGAAGGTCCGAGATCCGATATCTGCGCTTCAATACATTCCAACCGCAACCGAACCGCTCCATTACCTGGAAATTGCAGTACGATTATACCGCCTGGAGCCTCATCCGGCTTGAATTTAATTGCTAGTAGAGAGAAGACCACATCATTGGCGTGAGCTTGAATCAACTTGGTTTGCGCCGATTGTACATTCTTAAAATGAAGCCCAGTCCTACGGCGCCGATAGGGTCCCTTGCAAGCGCCCAGGCCATGTTCCCAGTCGAACCGATTGACGACGGCTACAAACAGGTTCTGCTTTAGGTGCAACGCCATATCGCCAACCTTCACCACCGGATCCTGAAAATGAGCTGACAGGATAGCAAGATCATCGCTATCGAGGGCGGCAAGTTTTAAGGGTTTGTTGATCATGTTGTTATCGGCGTGCTTATTCTTGCAAACGCTCGATGTCGGCACCGCAGCGCTTAAGTTTCTGCTCAAGTCGTTCAAACCCACGGTCGAGATGATAAACCCGTGAAATTTCTGTGTCTCCCTCCGCAGCAAGGCCGGCGATGACGAGAGAGACCGATGCGCGCAGATCTGTCGCCATCACAGGTGCACCCTTGAGTGGCCTATTACCATGAACTGTCGCTGTATCGGCATCAAGGCTAATTTCAGCACCGAGACGGGCTAGCTCCTGCACATGCATAAACCGGTTCTCAAATATAGTTTCGCGCAGGATAGACGTACCGTCGGCATTTAGCATCAATGCCATAAATTGGGCTTGAAGATCAGTTGGAAAGCCGGGGAAGGGGGCAGTTTCAACATTAACAGGTTGAAGCTGCGAATCGTTGCGCTTCACATGAATGCCATCATTTGTGACTAACACGTCAACGCCCGCTGAGCGTAATACACGGAGCGGCGCTTCAAGTAGATCACCGCGCGCACCTCTCAACATTACGCTGCCACCAGTCATGGCTACCGCCATTGCGTAGGTCCCTGTTTCAATCCGGTCTGGTAGCACCTCATGGTTAGCACTATGCAGTTGATCTATACCCTGAACATGAATAGTTGATGTGCCTGCACCTTCGATTTGCGCCCCCATTTTTACCAGACAGGCAGCAAGGTCGGTGACTTCGGGCTCGAGCGCGGCGTTTTTAATCACTGTTTCACCTCGCGCTAGAGTTGCCGCCATGAGAATATTGTGTGTTGCGCCGACTGAGACTTTCGGAAACTGAACTACCGAGCCTTTCAGCCCTCTGGGCGCACGGGCAACCACATAACCACCATCGAGCTCGATTTCAGCACCAAGTGCTTCAAGGCCCAGTAGATGAAGGTCAACGGGCCTAGTCCCAATCGCGCATCCTCCGGGCATGGAAACACGGGCCTTACCCATCCGGGCAAGCAGTGGCCCGATGACCCAGAAACTTGCTCGCATGCGTGAGACTAGTTCATAGCGCGCGGTTGTATCGACTATCCCGCTAGCTGAAAGATGCATAGTGGCGCCAGCATCCATATCTTCGCCGTGCCGACGCCCGTCAATTGCAACGTCTACACCAAGCTCACCCAGAATACGCGATAGCAGAGTGACATCAGCCAGCCTTGGCATATTACACAGAGTCAGCGACTCTTCACTGAGCAGGCTTGCAATCATCAATGGCAACGCTGCGTTTTTCGCCCCGGAAATAGGGATCTCTCCGTTCAGGAGATTTCCGCCGGCTACCCTGATCTTATTCATAATAATGCCTTTTCCACCGGGCCAGGCCCCAGATGGTATATCAAGTTAAAACTTCTAGGCGAAGGTTATCCACCCGGCAAGGTAGTTGGCTCCAAGTGGATGTAGAACAGTAGGCTCTAGCTATTATTTCTCACTTTGTGGTTCGTCATGGCACGATGGATCAATTCTTGGCTTTCGCGCGCGCGCCTGTTCTTTGCGCCGCGCCAGATTTTTTCGTAGTTCCAAGCGCAATGCTTGAGCGCGCGGGGGCGTCCTAGTGCGGTTCTCATCTTTTGATCCACGCTTATCCATTAGCTTATTCCACAAGGTGTTTGCAGTGCATTACTCAACTGGCATTTCCGTAATCAGGTAGTTGCACCCAGCCGAGCCGTGTGGCAGGTTCGCCGCCATCTTTGAGCCGCAGTAGCTCAGTGGTAGAGCGCACCCTTGGTAAGGGTGAGGTCGGGTGTTCAATCCACCCCTGCGGCACCAGTAAACACCCGTTAATGGGATCTCAACCAGCATCGGCATGCTTGCCGGAAACTTGTTTTGTATACGGACCCTCTCCACCTTTTTCAGCGTGCTGCAAT
>CAUZRD010000158.1:0-4966 GCA_963582255.1 Alphaproteobacteria bacterium
CGAACAAACCGGCATTCCATCTGAAAAAATTCGGCGCGGTACCATCGATCGGGATGAATTTGGGCGTCTGGTTGATGTAGCTCGCGAGCTGCAAGACATGCCATTGTTCATCGATGAGACAGGCGGGATTAATCTAGCTCAATTGACAGCACGCGCCCGCCGCCTCAAGCGTCAGCACAGTCTTGGTCTTTTGGTTGTCGACTATCTGCAATTGCTTTCATCATCATCACGCCGTTCACAAGAGAATCGAGTTCAGGAAGTCACCGCGATCACACAAGGGCTCAAAGCGCTGGCCAAGGAATTGAATATTCCAATCATCGCACTATCTCAGCTTTCTAGGCAGGTCGAATCGCGTGATGATAAGCGTCCTCATCTTGCTGATTTGCGCGAATCTGGCTCGATCGAACAGGATGCAGATATCGTCATGTTTTTATTTCGGGAGGAATATTATCTCCAGCGTGGCGAGCCGCGCGAAGGAACCGATGATCATATAACGTGGCAGGATGAAATGGGCCGGGTCCATCGCAAGGCCGAAGTCATCATTGGCAAGAACCGGCACGGTCCAACGAGCACCATTCAGATGCACTTTGACGGCTCTGTTACTCGCTTCTCAGATTTTATTGAGGAAAAGCGACTGCCGGAGAGATTTGACTGATATTGTTCCCAGGTCAGACTAAACCACCGCATCGCATTGGGCTGGCGAACGCAATCGGAGTATGTTGGCCGTCATGAGCGATACTTCCATCACAAGCGGCATCGCCACAGCGCCTGATCATGGAGGCGTTCTGAGTATTGATCTTGGTGCAGTCGCGGACAATTACCGTTTTTTATCCCTTCGCGCCAAGAGGGCAGAGACCGCTGCCTCAGTAAAGGGCAATGCCTATGGTCTTGGTCTTGAGAAGATCGCTGGCGCGCTGCGTGGCGTAGGTTGCAGCACATTTTTTGTCGCTCATATTGGTGAGGCGGCGGCACTGCGACAAGTATATCCAGACCCCGAAGTGACAATATATGTACTGAACGGACTTTTGCCCTCAACCGTAGGTCTATATCCAAGAATCAACGCACGTCCGGTACTCGGATCGATTGAAGAAATACAAGAATGGGCAATATTTTCCTCCACGCATGAAGCTCCGCCTGCGGCTGTTCAGATAGATACAGGATTTACCAGACTTGGTCTTACAAGCGGTGATAAAGCCGAGCTTGCCGAAGCCGCATCACTAGTTAAGGGAATTGATGTCAGCCTAGTAATGAGCCATCTGGCCTGCGGTGATGACCCAAATCACTGCCTCAATGTCAAGCAGCTCGAACAGTTTGAAACCGCGCGGCAATACTTTCCCAACGTGCCAGCAAGTCTAGCCAATTCAGCGGGGATAGCACTCGGTAGCAAGTTCAGATTCAATATGGTGCGTCCCGGCATTGCTCTTTACGGTGGCACTTGCAACGTTTCCGGCGCAAATGATATGCGCCAAGTGGTGTCACTTAACGTTCCTATCATACAGCTACGTACCGCGCCCGCTAGATCAACCGCCGGTTATGGCGCGACATACAGATTCCCGATAGATCGGCGGATTGCGCTGGTTTCACTTGGTTATGCGGACGGCTTTGCGCGCATTTACAGCGCATCGAATACACAATTTGGTGGACAGCTATTTCTAAACGGGACCTCCTGCCCAGTTGTTGGCCGAATCTCAATGGATATAACGGCCATTGATGTCAGCCATCTGGATAAGCATATAGCCAAACGTGGAGCACTGGTTGAAGTACTAGGCCCCAATCAAACTATCGATGATCTGGCTCGGCTGGGAAAAACCATCCCCTATGAGGTCTTAACGCGCTTGGGTTTACGGCACAGACGGGTATACTCCACAAATTATATTGATACACGCCAATCTGGAGTACTCCCAACTTGAGTTTACTAGCAACCAGCGGCCGCCTAGCTATTGAGGCGATAACAGAGACCGGCCGCGGCGTGCTCTTTTTGAAGGATACCTTGGCTCACGGTCTCACGCCCCCATTTTATTTTCGTACAATTTTTAGCCAGATGATGCGGATCGGCTACAATTCTTTGCCAGTCATCGGACTAACTGCGTTTTTCACCGGTGGTGTTTTAGCTCTGCAGATCTATGTCGGTGGATCGCGGTTCAATGCTGAGAATATCGTGGCCTCGATCGTAGCCCTCGGAATAATCCGTGAACTTGGACCGGTAATTGCAGGATTGATGGTCGCAGGGAGAGTTTCAGCGGCGATTGCGGCGGAAATCGGTACCATGCGGGTGACCGAGCAAATTGATGCATTGATCACACTATCAACTAGTCCATTCCGCTATCTGGTCGCGCCGCGTCTATTCGCAGCCGTTCTATCACTACCGATATTGGTGGCCATCGCAGACACAATCGGGATATTAGGCGGATATATCGTGGGCACACAGAGCCTTGGTTTTAATCCGCAAAGCTACATAAAAAACACGGCAGATATAATTGAATTCAATGATGTTTTCTCTGGCTTAGTGAAATCGGCGGTATTTGGATTTATCATCGCGTTCATGGGGTGTTATCATGGCTATTATAGCCGTGGCGGTGCCCAGGGTGTGGGCCGCGCGACCACCAGTGCAGTGGTTTCGTCATCCATCTTTATTCTTGCCGCTAATTACGCCCTCACCTCACTTATATTTTCCGAATGATGCCCAATACTTCTCCAAAAATCGCGCTTGCAGGAGTGCACAAAGCTTTCGGATCCAAGGTCGTCTTAGACGGAATTAACCTTGAGATAGAAGATAGGAGTTCAACCGTCATCATTGGCGGGTCGGGTGCCGGAAAATCAGTGATGCTGAAATGTATTCTCGGCCTCCTTAATCCAGATTCAGGAACCATTCTCTTTGATGGCTTTCCATTGGACAGGCGCAGCCGCACTAAGGTCGATTTTTACGGAAGAATTGGAATGCTATTTCAGGGAGCCGCTCTATTTGACAGCCTTCCTGTATGGGAAAATGTCGGCTTTGGTCTACTTCAGGGCAAGCGCATGAGCCGGATTGATGCACGCGATGTGGCGATAGAAAAGCTCCGACGCGTAGGACTGGACGACGATGTTGCCAACCTCTTCCCTTCAGAGCTGTCTGGTGGAATGCAAAAGCGCGTCGGACTTGCACGTGCGATTGCATCAAATCCGGAAGTCATATTTTTTGACGAACCAACCACTGGCCTTGATCCTATCATGGCCGATGTGATCAACGAACTGATCATCGAATTAGTGCGTGACATTGGTGCGACAGCTATTTCGATCACTCACGACATGGCAAGCGCTAATAAGATTGCCGATAAAATCGCGATGATCTATCGCGGCCAGATTATTTGGCAAGGCCCGGCCAGCGATATTAACAATAGCAACAACAAATATGTTGATCAGTTCGTCCATGGGCGCGCAGAGGGCCCCATCCGAGTTGGCGTCCTTGACGAATAACGAGCTGTAATAACCCCGGAGAATACCCTTTGGCCCGAGCTCAACCCCGATATGTTTGCCAAGATTGCGGTACTATCAGCGTAAAATGGGCCGGTAGATGTGAAAATTGCGGCGCTTGGAACACGCTATCTGAAGAAACTCAATCACCGCCTATTGGTGGAGGAAGTAAGGCACGCACAAACGGCCACGTGGTCGGTCTTAAAAACCTTACTTTAAGTGATGAGGCACCTGAGCGTACCTTAACAGGAAACGTTGAATTTGACCGTGTTGTGGGTGGCGGACTTGTTGCGGGCTCGGCTCTGTTAGTTGGCGGTGATCCTGGAATTGGCAAGTCAACACTTCTTCTGCAAATTGCCGCTTCACTGGCACGGTATGGGCATCGGGTTGTTTACATATCTGGGGAAGAATCAGCCAATCAGATCAGATTACGGGCATCAAGGCTAAATGTCTCTGATGCATCAGTCGAGCTTGGAACGGCAACATCAACCTCGGATATTATTGCTACATTGAAACGTGGGACTGCCCCACGCCTGGTCGTGATTGATTCTATTCAAACTATGTGGGACGAGCGCATCGAATCGGCACCCGGCACGATTTCTCAGGTGCGTGCATCATCACAGGCTCTAATACATTACGCCAAAGAGCATGACACCACGATTGTACTGGTTGGCCACGTCACAAAAGACGGGCAGATTGCAGGCCCGCGCGTCGTTGAACATATGGTAGATGCAGTGCTTTATTTTGAAGGTGACCGAGGTCATCGTTTTCGTATACTGCGGGGCGTTAAAAATCGGTTCGGACCAACCGACGAAATTGGCGTCTTCGACATGACGGGCAAAGGTTTGATTGAAGTTGAAAACCCGTCTGCACTGTTCATTGCTAAACGAGACAAGAGTGCGCCGGGGGCTGCGGTATTCTCTGGGATTGAGGGATCGCGCCCGATGTTAGTGGAGATTCAAGCACTGGTCGCACCGTCATCACTTGGCACACCACGCCGCGCTGTTGTTGGCGTCGATTCAGCTCGATTGTCGATGATTCTTGCCGTCCTGGAAGCACGTTGCGGCGTTTCTCTTGCTGGCCGTGACGTTTATCTGAATGTCGCCGGTGGACTTAAAATTCAAGAACCAGCAGCTGATCTCGCAGTTGCCGCAGCACTTTTGTCATCTCTTAACGGCGTGCCTCTCGATGAGGGATCAGTCTGGTTTGGGGAAATTAGCCTATCTGGTGCGTTGCGGCCGGCGGCGCAAACAGCGGCCCGCATCAAGGAAGCAGCCAAACTTGGTTTCAACTCTGCCATCATCGCCACAAGTGATGATATTAGTGATAGTCTTCCCGATGAGTTGGAAATTTCAGAGCACGATTCGCTCTCTTCTCTCGTCGATCACCTGACAAGAAGTTCAGATTAACAAATTTTTGATCATCCATTAACAAACAATTGGGCAAAAGCCTCGACCAAGACATCAAAACGGGGCTAAGAATTAACCGGACTAAGGTCGGGGGAAGTACCAAT
>CAUZRD010000159.1:0-4920 GCA_963582255.1 Alphaproteobacteria bacterium
TTTGACAAAAAAAATTGCATGAGATATACTTCGTTAAACAACATTAAGGTTTGTTGTTAAAAAGTAAATTTAATAAATTGGTAAATTAATTAATAGGAGTTAAAAATGAAACTATTTAAAAAAATTATAATGATTTCAGTAGTAATGTCCATGACTATAGGTTCCGCGATGGCGGCAAATATAGCCCTTGTGATAGGTTCGAGCCAGGACTCGTTCTGGAACGTTGTTAAGAAAGGCGCCGAAGACGCGGCTGTGACCATCGTAGCGCGTGGAGGTTCGCTAAACATTCTACAAACTAATGGCTATGACAATTATGGCCCTGACTTGGCCGCGTTGATCGAGCTGGCAACGGCTCAGGGCGTTGATGGCATCGCAACAGTTCTGCCTGTTCCGGAGGCGATGATCCCTGCGATCCATGCCGCTCAGGCCGCTGGTATCAAAGTGACCCTGCTGAACGGCGGTGGTGATTCTCTGGAAGAGTCTCGGGCTCTAAACTACTTTGGCTCTGATGAGTATGTAGCTGGTGTTGCTGGTGGAAAGTATTTGGCAAATAATGGCTCTAAGCACATTCTATGCCACATCCAAATACCGGGTACCGTTAACCTAGAATCGCGTTGTAAAGGTGTTAAGGATGGCGCAGCTGAGTCTGGCGCAAAAGTTTTCATTCTGCGTCTTCCAACAAGCATGGATGGAGACTTTGCAGCTACGTCCTCCGCCATCGAAAATGAGTTGATTGGCGACTCTAGTATTGATGGAGTGATAACACTTGCATCTTGGTCTGCAAGCGCTGCATTTGCTGCGATTCAACAAGTGGGTCGTGATATCCAACTTGGTCAGTTTGATCTAAGCCCTGCTACGCTGGATCGCATCAAGGCCGGCACCCAGACCATGGCCATTGACCAGACGCCTTACTACCAGGGCTTCCTGTCGGTCTCAACACTTGCAGCCAACATCGACTTCGGCACCAAGGTCGCAACTGCGCCGGTACTTACCGGCCCGGCGATCGTTGACTCATCGAACATCGATGCAACTTTCGCTGGCGTTGCGGCCGGCACACGCTAAGGCGGCATGAAAAAGGTCCGGCCGTTTCACTTGAAGCGGTCGGATTTTTAATTTAGGCTTAGGCTTTCCTAAAGTTCGAACGAACCGACCGAGCCAGAAGAGATATTAATATTAGTATATTTCATCTTTAAAGTCCTTTTTTATGATGTACTATACTAGTATTAATATAAAAAACTAGGAGAGATACCTTGTCAAAACCAGATACAAATAATGCGGCTTCAGTGAGCGCTGTTTCCAAAAGAGAACAGTCCGGTTTTTCCTTTGGAAAGCTCCTTAGAACCCCTGCCATGGGTGCCTTTGTAGGGATGGTGTTCGTCTTCATAATTTTCACAATATTTGGCTACCACCGGAATTTTCTAACGATCGCAGGCTTTGCCAACTGGATGAACTTCGCCTCCACCGTGGGCATCGTCGCAATCCCGGTCGCGTTCCTGATGATCACGGGCGAGTTGGATATCTCGACCGGAGCCGTTCTGCCCGCCTCGGCGATGATGCTGGGGATTACCGTCACCCACTATGACTTCCCGATGTGGCTGGGCATTGTGTCGACGCTGGCCATGGCTGTTGGTATTGGTTTGATAAACGGCCTGTTGGTGACCCGCACTAAAGTGCCATCCTTTATTGTGACGCTGGCCACGCTGTTTGCGGTGGGAGGACTGTCGCTGGCCCTGTCGGACTTGTTCACTAACAACTTAAACGTCGCGCTTTATGCGCCGGAATGGGCCAAGGCAGTCTTCGGGACGCGCTACTTTGGTTTCCGCTCGGCCGTTTTCTGGTGGTTAGGTTTGATTGTCGTCTTTTGGTTCTTCCTGCACAAATCACCTTGGGGCAACTGGGTGTTTGCCATGGGTGGAGACCTTGAAAGTGCGCGCAATGCCGGTATTCCAGTAAACAAGATGAAGATCTGGCTCTTCATTCTAAGTGCGGTTTGCGCGGCTTTGGCTGGAATGTTTCAGGTGATCCAATACAACGCAGCCCAATCTGCGACCTTCTTTAACCTCATTTTCTTAACAATCATTGCGTGTACTGTTGGTGGTGTGCTGCTCAATGGTGGTTTTGGCTCGGTTGTCGGCGTGGTCTTCGGGACCATGACGCTGGGCATCGTGCAGCAGGGCGTTAACTATACCGATATCGACCGGAACTTCTCCATGTTTATCATCGGTGCGATGCTGTTGATCGCGGTTCTGATGAACGAAAACTTCCAGAAACTGGCCACCAACGCTTCTACCAATAAGAAAGATGAATAATTATGTCTGACTCAAAAACTGTTTTGGAACTCCGCAAAGTCGATAAATCCTTTGGGCTAATCGATGCTCTGCATGACATCAACCTGTTGATCCGCGAGGGCGAAGTTCTCTGCCTTCTGGGCGACAACGGAGCCGGCAAATCGACGCTGATCAAGATCTTGGCGGGCGTGTATGCGCCCACGCGCGGTGAAATTTTTATGGATGGCCAGCCGATCTCGTTCAAGAATCCAAAGGCCGCTCAAGATATGGGCATCGCCTGTGTGCACCAGTTCGGCGGAACCTTTCCACTGATGTCGATCAGCCGCACCTTCTTTGCCGGTGTCGAGCCGTCTAAGGGCTGGGGGCCTTTCAAAATATTTGATAGCGCAAAAGCCAATGAGATTACGGTGCGTGAGGTGCGCAATTTCGGGATCACGCAGATCGACGACGGTAACCGAATGGTAGGGGGATTATCAGGTGGCGAGCGTCAGTCACTAGTAATTGCAAGGGCAGTCTACTTTGGAGCTCGCGTTTTGATCCTTGACGAGCCTACCGCGGCCCTCGGTGTAAAGCAATCAGCGCACGTTTTGCGTATCGTGAACGAAGCCAAAAGCCGTGGGCTCGCGGTGATCTTCATCACGCATCAAATCATGCATGCCCTTTCGATAGGCAACCATTTCGTGGTGCTTATCCGCGGGGGAGTCGCCGCGGACTTCAAAAAGGGCGAAAAAACACGAGAAGAAATCGCAGACCTTATGGCAGGTGGTGAGAGCATGGCAGACCTTGAAGCGGCCATCAACGCACCCTCAGGCCGGTTGATTTAATGTGATCAAAGATGACTGTTCTTTGGATGGCCTCAAGTGATAACGGCATGATAACGGGTGCCATCTTCAATTTCGACCAATCCATCTGGGGTGCATTTGACGAGGCACCTGTTCCGGAAAGGATACTGGAGACATGACAATCTCTTCAGCCGAGATCATCCTGAACTTCTTCAACGGAACGATCGATCACACGCTGATCGTAAATAGAGAAAAGATCAATGTTTCATAGCAAACCTAGGCTCAAAGTCGGGCTGATTGGCACCAGGTTCATGGGTAATGCACATGCCTTCGGCTTTACAAAAGCAGCCCGGGTATTCGACTTGCCGATCTTGAATCTCAGATCTAAGGCACATGGTGAATTCTTTAATTTGACCCTGTGACCCAACCATTGCAGCATGTGCTGAGATGCTTTGGACCTTTTCCGGGCCGTATTTATAATCTGAAGAAGGAGGAATGAAAATGAATATGTATCACAACCGTCCTCATGTTGAGGATATTCGCGCGATGAAGAAACGGGGAGAAAAAATCTCGATGCTCTATGTCACAACGATAGATGAAGCAGCAGCAGCAGCAGCAGCCGGCATCAACATGCTTTCCATCGAAAGTCGGTTCTTTAGTCCTGAGATGCGCGAGGCTGCCGGGGATTGTTTTATTCAGGTGGGCCTTCCCTATGGGCCACATGGTCCGTTAAACTCAAAGTTAGTGAATGCGGACGATTACCTGAGATCAGCCTATGAATTTAGTGCTATAGGTGGCGACTGTTTCTATTGCGCAGCGTCCTATGATATTCAGAAGACGCTCTGTGATAATCATGTACCGATCGTTGCCCATGTCGGACTCATCCCCTCTTACATCACCTGGACCGGCTGGCGTGCAGTCGGCAAGACCGCTGACGAGGCATATCGACTCTGGGAAAACGTCAAGCGACTCGAGGTCATCGGTGCTTTTGGGGCAGAACTTGAAGTTGTGCCTGATAGGATTGGCGAGTGGATCTCGAAGAACACCAGCCTTATCATGCTAGGCATGGGTGCTGGGAGTGGCGCAGACGCGCAATACCTCTTCACGGAAGATGTACTTGGATACGGTGTCAACCACAAGCCTCGACACGGCAAGGTCTACCGCAACTTCAAGGTTGAGTTCGAACGGCTTCATAGTGAGCGCGTCGTCGCCTTCAAGGAGTTCATCGATGACGTGAACTCAAGTACCTACCCTTCCCTGGAGCATGTCGTTACTGTTGCAGACGACGAATTTGCGGACTTTCTGAAACGGGTCGAAGCATAAACAAGGAAATTAATTATGTCACTTTTATCTCGCCCTAAAATAAGTTCAAATGGTTGTTATCAAGACATTACTCCAAAATCAGCAAATTGGGATTTTGTTGGATTTAAAGCGTATGAACTGGAGCCTGAACAAACTTTAAATTTAATAGAAATTGAAAATGAATTATGCCTAATAATTTTATCGGGGAAGGCTGATATTACTGTAGAAGATGAAGATTTTTCTAATATTGGCGATAGAATGAGCGTCTTTGAAGATCTTAAGCCACATGCATTATATGTTCCTAATAACAATCAAGTAACTATTAAAGCAACAACCAAGCTAGAGCTTGCAATTGCAATGGCACCTGGTTTTGGTAACTATCCTGTAAGACATATAAAGCCTGATGAAATGACTAATGAGGTTCGAGGGGAAGGTAGTAATACAAGGTCTATTTGTAATATCTTGCCAGAACAAGATGAGGCTGATAGCCTTTTGGTTGTTGAAGTTAAAACTCCTGCGGGTAATTGGTCGAGCTACCCACCTCATAA
>CAUZRD010000160.1:0-4918 GCA_963582255.1 Alphaproteobacteria bacterium
CCACCCCCGTACACACCAATTCCACCTCAACCATAAACATGCTAGTTTGCACATCCTCAAGAGGTATTTACCTCCATTACTCTTAAAGGCTTGATATGTTCAATCTCGATCGTTTCATTGAAAATTGCAGAGGCGCTTTATTGGAAGGCGAGAGTACCAAAGCAATACGTGAAGTCATGGCCCAAGAGATGAGTGATCCAGCCGGCGTGATCTCCGAGCTAGGCACGCCGCAGCGAGGAGGACTAACCACTCTCCATAATTCCCCTGATCTCACCATCATAAATGTGGTGTGGGCACCCTACATGACCATCATGCCGCACAACCATAATATGTGCGCGGTAATCGGAATTTATGGTGGACGCGAAGACAACATTTTCTGGCGTCGGATCAAAGACGATCCGGTCGGCACGATTGAAGTAGCCGGGGCAAGATCACTGGCAACCGGCTCCGCCACACAGCTCGGCCATAATATTATCCATTCTGTTACCAATCCGACGTCAAAATTAACCGGATCTCTCCATGTCTATGGTGGAGACTTCTTCATCGCTGAACGCAGCGAATGGGAGACTGAGAACTTAACTGAATCTCCCTATGAAGTGGAACACAGCCAGCGCCTATTTGAAGACGCTAATATTCGCGCAGACGCCATTCCTTACAGCTAAGAGGTACCCAGAACAGGAAAATTCCTCAAACATGCTTGCGATAACTATGATCCACTAGCGTTTAACTTCATAAACCATACCGGACCTAGACGATTCCACCACACCTTCAAAAATCTCCATATTCGCCAACATCTGATCAGCGGTAATACGGTAAGACGTTCCCTCCTCAACAGCACGCGCCCAATCTTCGAAATTAGCACGAACGGTATTGATCACTGGATGCTTGCTAGAAGTAATCTTGCCCGAACTGTCGCACACTAAAAGCTCGCCTGGCACATCGTCCTCAGAGTTTGTAAATTCACGAGCCTCAATCCACCCCTGATCTCCATAGACCGTAAAACGCCCATAAAACGGGGTCGAAATTGATGTGCCGACAAGCGCGGCCATTCCGTTTTCAAATGTAATGTGAGCGGCAAGCGTATCAATCCGTGGAGGCGCATAGGCAATCGAGGCCGTGCTCGCCCACACCCGTGTTGCACAGCCAAACATGGATACCATGAAATCCGTCAAATGGATGGCCCGTGCGGTAAACCCTCCACCCGGTGAGGCAGTCTGATTAAACCGCCAGTTATCCGGCTCTAACTTGTTGAAAAGGTCGTGAGAGAAATTCGTTTCTACTTGCAATATCTTGCCAATTTCACCGCTGGCAACAATGCGGAAGATCTCCTCCATTGCCGGTTCCCATCGTCGCTCATGCCCAAGTCCAAGTACAATTCCCGCCTTATTGGTGGCATCAAGCATCCGCTTTGCACCATCAACTGAGAGTGTCAGTGGTTTTTCACAAAAGATCTGCTTGCCTGCCTTCAGCGCCTGAAGAACCTGAGTTTCATGCAGGGTGTTGGGTGATGTTAAAATAACCGCATCAATACTAGAATCGCGGAGAGCTTCCTCAAAATCGTCAATCAACTGAATACCATGTTTATTGGCAAGCTCCGCGACAGAATTGTGTGCCGGGTCAACCCCGTGAGTTACATTTATTCGTTCACTGTCCTGTAAATTTCCAAGAACATTCCGTCCCCACCATCCAAGTCCAACTACCGCAGCGCGCATTTGCTTCAATCTCCATTCAGATGTGCTTGTTAGTTAGCCCTAACTATATCTTTATTTATACCCCCGCGTGTAATCATTATTCGCTTAAGGCATTCTCCAAAAGCAGAATTCAAGACAGCATGCTATTTGCCATGTTAAGATTTTAAATCCTTTTAAAATCTCGAGAGTAATCCATGTTCCGCATTACAAAAATTGAAGCTTTGTCTATCGCTGTACCTCTAAAAACACCTATTAAAATGTCAATGGAGACAATCAAGACTTGCGATAATCTAGTTGTACGTATCACTAATAGTGAGGGCTTTATTGGCTGGGGCGAAGCTCCTGCTGCGCCAACATTCAGCGGCGAGACCACACCGGGCATGATAGCTGCAGTGAATTTCATGGCCGCACGGCTTGAGAATAAAGAGATAAACTCACCGCAGATAGCTCGAGATGTGGTTGAGGGCACTATGTATGGAAATGCGGCAGCAAAATCAGCCATCGATATGGCCCTCATGGACCTCATCGGCAAAACGCTTGGCATATCATTATTTGAGATTCTGGGCGGTCGAAAACGAGACAGTGCTTCCGTAATCTGGCTGGTTGCCGGCACAGAAGACGAACTGGAATTGGTTGATCAACAACTCAGCGAGGGATTTGAGGCTTTTAAGGTCAAGGTGGGCTCCAATTCACCACAAATAGATCTTGAGCGAGCGAGCAAAGTGCGGACGCGGGCGCCGGCGGGAACCCGAGTCTCCGCTGATGCCAATCAGGGCTACACGCCCAGAGACGCGCTCACCTTTGCTTCAGGAACCGAAGCCGCAGGCCTTGATTTTTTTGAGCAACCAGTGATGGGAACTAATGTCGAGGCCATGCGCGACTGCGCAGCTATCACATCAGTCCCGTTGGGTGCTGATGAGGGATTACACTCTCTATCCGATATCAAACGGCATCATAAAATGAAAGCGGCAAAAGGTGGCAGCCTGAAATTGATAAAATTTGGAGGGATAGGACAAGTGATGGAGGCTGCTAATCTGATGCAATCACTTGGATGGAAGATCAACCTTGCAGGCAAAGCTGCTAATTCAAGCATTGGTGCCGCCGCAGCCGCTCACATTGCGATGGCCATTCCCTCACTTGACTGGGATATCAGCATTTCCAGCCAATATCTGTCTGATGATGTCGTAAAAACTCCATTATCTGTAAAAGCCGGTCATATTGACGCGCCAAATCAGGGTCCAGGTCTCGGCATTATCGTTGATGAAGAAAAAATTGCCCACTACCGGAACAACTAGAAACCGATTGGTCGTATTTTGCCGGGCAGGACTAATATTTTTTCTAAGGCAGTCCAGTGAATAAACCGCGTAAATCGAACGAAAGTATTGTCGACAATGTCGGACTTGCGATAGCACTTACACTAATATTCACCGTATTCGCACCGGTATCGGAAACTAGCGCCAAACTGCTAGGTGGCACTTTACCCGCCACACAAATTAGTTTTGTACGGTTTGCATTTCATTTCGTCCTGATTGGCCTGTATATCGCCGTAGTAATTCCTCACGGTGATTGGCGCCCAAGACCATTGTGGCCCTTGCTATTGCGAGGAGCTCTGACAACGCTCGGCACCATTTGTATCTACGCCGGCCTTGCCGTGTTGCCGATGGTTGATGCGGTTGCTATTTTTTTCATTCAGCCTCTCATCCTCACTGCTCTTTCAGCTTTAGTGCTGGGAGATCATGTCAGTTGGTTTCGTTGGGGTGCTGTCTGCGCCGGAATGATCGGGGCATTGCTAATTATCGGTCCAAATTTCAATTCCATCGGATGGGGCGCGTTGTTTCCCGCACTCGCTGCTCTTCTACATGGAACCTCAGGTATGATGGTAAGGCGTTGGTCAGGGCTAGCTCCACTACCTCTCTTTCAGATTTATACAGCAATGGTCGGTATCGCAATAACGACTATCATACTGACCGGCGGCTGGTTCATGGCTACGCCAGAATTAACACCCATAATTCCAAGTTTGTGGGAATTTACTTTGCTATCGCTAATTGGCCTTGTTTCGATGGCATCAACAATGACCTTAACTCAGGCATTGCGGCTCGCGCCCCCCTCCATTATCTCGCCGCTACTTTACATACACATCGTCTGGTCGAGCATCATCGGTTACATCATATTTGATTATATACCGAGCTTTCGTACCGTTACTGGTGCCACGCTCGTCATCAGCGCTGGTCTCTTTGTTTGGTGGCACGAAACACGGCACAACAAAATCCAAACCTCCGTGGCCAAATAATTAATGATTAGAAAATCTTGATCCAAATAGGGAAACAACTCTCTAATCCTGGGGGCCATCTACGGCTTCTTAGACTGCAGTTTGCGCGCAAAGAAAGTACGTATGCAGCAAACTCAGTTGCAGTAGTTGTCGTGATACGGGGGTGGCACTCTAGGCGTAGTTAAAGCTTTCTTTTAACCCTAATAGTCCATGGCATTCCTGTGAGTGCTATGCAGTGCTAGCTATTTCGATGGCAACATCCGTTGTTGCCTATTTCAGACTAGACTGGCAACTGAAATCACAAAGTTGCAACGGTCATAAAAATACCCATACCCCAATTTGTTCTGACGGGTTGCATACCTTACCCAACACACATTGCAGATTTGACCGAGTTAGTGATTGGGGCCTACGATAGATAGTCACTATTTTAGTCTTAGTGTTGGTCTTGGTCTGTTTAGAGTTGGCGAACAAGACCAAACGATGATAAAAGCCCAATAGCTGACAGATGATAAAATTGTTAGGCATCTAAAATACTTTATAACCCCTTGTTTCTAAAGGGTGGGCGCGTAGCTCAGTTGGTAGAGCAGCTGACTCTTAATCAGCGGGTCCGGGGTTCGAGCCCCCGTGCGCCCTCCAACCTTTTCAAGGGGTTAGCGGTTTTTCGCTAACCCCTTTTTATTTCTAGTACGGCTATAGTACGGTTATTTGAGCAAAACCTGCCTAATTTGGCGCGGATTTTCTTGCTCATCACGGCATCCTGCACGCTTGGCCGAACCTAGATAAGCCGACAATGCCGGAGAAGTTAAGCTTCTCCCGGAG
Organism: Alphaproteobacteria bacterium; assembly: GCA_963582255.1. Taxonomy (GTDB): domain Bacteria; phylum Pseudomonadota; class Alphaproteobacteria; order Rhizobiales; family TMED25; genus CAUZRD01. The sequence goes on from CAUZRD010000160.1 coordinate 4,780, forward strand.
TGGCCTCGTGGCCCTTGAGCGCTGGCCCAGGACAGTGTTCCGCACAGTGCATCTCGGATCTGGGGCCAGCTACCGAACGAATTAGGGGTAACTGGACCTCATTTTATTACATGGCATTATATACGCAATGTGCCAGCTA